>JAZSKN010000019.1:0-8376 GCA_045534895.1 Acutalibacteraceae bacterium | reverse complement strand
AAGTAACATATTCCGAAATTCTGCGTTCATTTAATACGGCTTTTGCAGCTTCGTACATTTTAGTCCAAATCTTTTCCATATATACTCATCTCCAAATTCTTATTTGACACATTAAAAGATACCTTTGTTATATTTAATCATAGCCTTAAAGCTTAAAACAAGCCCTACAATAATACCTACGACGAGAATAACAACTCCTGCCAAAACAAAAGATTGATTGTCGGTATAAAGCGTTATGGCAAATAAAATACCAAAAATAATAATTGCAACGCCAATAATTATGGTTCCAAGTCCTACACCTTTTCCAAAAGGAATTTTATCTTCTTCTTTTACTCGTTGTCTATGATATGAATGGATTGATGATATATTACCACGCATATTAGAAACGCCAAGAACAATACATATAACACCTACAATTAACGTTACAATAAACGCCGGCATAATATTTCCTCCGTAAAATTTTATTTTCTTGTTCCGTCATCATTAAAAGTCTTTTTAAGCGCTATTTCCGTTGGGAAAATTGATGCGATTAAAACTATAAGCTGAACAGTCATAACAATAGTTGCAACAATTCCAATTGTATCTTTACTGCTATTATAAAAAGGAATATGTACAAGCACTGTAGGAATTAGCATTATAAGACCTATCCTCCACCAAAGGCGACCGCAATATTCGTGAGCAAATCTCCAAGTGTCTTCATTTTTCATTGAACGAGTTGTTCGGTAGCCGAATATATAGTTTATATCTTTAGGGGTGTGCTTCCACATAATTCGGCCAAACCCAAGCATCATAATTGGTATTAGTAAATCAAAAGCAAATATAAACCACCAAAACCACATTTTAAACAACTCCTTAATTAAATTTATACTTATAAAATTATTATATCACAGAGCCATATATTTTTCAATATAACATCAAAACAGCCCTTTTAAAGAGGCTGTTTAGTTATGATAGTTTATTGATTGTTGTGTTCTTAACGGATATGCTATTAGTGCATTACCGTTTAGGTTTTCTTTGTGCATATCTACTGCGTTAATTTGGTTATTGTTATAGGTGGTGTAATAATAAATTCCTCTGTCGGTATTGCAACAAGAGCTATATATTGTAATAGCATAATTCTCTTCGCCTACTTTAACGCATCCACGCGGCATTGCCACCGATTGCAGTATATGAAAGAATTGACTTACACTCTCGTTTTCGCTGCCGATTGATACCGAATTCATTTTTACAAATGTTGCCCTTACAAACCGTGACACAGACGAAAAATCACCAGGTAAGCCCATAGCACCCATACCGCGAGAATAAGTCTTTAGTTGCAAATTATTATCTAATGCAAAGGTGTTTTGCGGCGCATCATTTGTAAGCGACATATAGTTGTTAAGATTAAATAGCTGGTAATCAAAGGTAGGGTTATTTGTAAGCACACCAACGGAATTGTCGTATACCTTTATACCTTCATTTACCGATTCAAGCGTAATAGAACGCCCTTTGTCAGATATAATCCAGTGCAGTGGTGATAGCGGCAATTCATCACTAAAATCCATGTTTAAAATATTTATTCGCTCAAGTAGCTTTTCAACTTCGCTAACAGTCGCACATTGCCCCAAAATCCAAGGCATTAGCTCAAAGGGGGTTATGTTATCTTTGCCCTCACGAAACGGCTTGTAGTCAGCATTTTGAGGAAAATTTAGTGCGGCAATGCTAAGACCTTTTTCATTGGTCGCATCGTAATACAGCGGATAACCGTCTGCAATATAAGCCATACCAATCATAGCAAAATGGCTATCCATATTCCCCATTTTACGAAAGTCAAAAACATAATTTCGTGGTGTAATGGTAACTGTCTCGTTATAAGAATATTCTAAATCTAAATTTCTGCCAAAATAATGATCTTTTGTTTTATAGCTTATTGCCGTGCACATATAATTTCTCCTAAAATTTTATATATTATTATTTTGGCATTGTTTACTTAATAAATACTTTTATTTAAATTCGAATAAAAAATTATATCGCCACATAATATTTTATTACTGACATTATTGGAGTATATATGAAACAAAATTTGATGCTATGGCAGTTTTCTGGGTTTGCTCTGTCTACACTTGGTGGTACGATACTGCATTTTTTATACGACTGGACCAACAAAAGCGTGTTTATTTCAGCATTTTCGGGCGTTAATGAATCAACATGGGAGCATATGAAACTGCTTTACTTTTCTATGCTTATTTTTGCGCTGGTACAAAGCCGATATTTTAAAGAATACCAAAACTATTGGTGTATTAAGCTTGTAGGAATTATGGTGGGGCTTGTTTCAATTCCTGTATTATTTTACACCTATAACGGTGTGTTTGGCAAATCACCCGATTGGCTAAATATTACCTTCTTTTTTATTGCGGCGGCGGTATCATTTTTTGTTGAAACGCATCTATTTTATAAAAACAGTTTGCGATGCAAATATACGCGGCTTGCATTTTTAATAATATGTTTAATTGGCATACTATTTGTATTGTTTACTTTTAGTACACCACAAATTCCTTTGTTTAAAGATCCGTTAACAAATAATTATGGTATAAACGAATAAACAGCCTATGACAAAATCATAGACTGTTTTATTTTTACTTATGGAAATATGTTAATTTTTTAAATATAAATCGGCGTCAAAGAATCGACAGGTGCTAACAATTTCATCCTTTACCGCTACCGTAACAAACCAACCTGCCATATCTTCGGTGTATATTTCGGGATTATTAGTTTGTTTTATGTGAATACGAAAAGAATCGCCGTCACAATATACACTTTCTACGTCAAATCTATATGAACCGCTGCTTGCAGTTACATAGACTACAAAAAGTGAATTACTGTCAAAAAACTTTTCATCGTATTTAGCTGTCGTATCTTCAAAAGACGGTATTTCATCGTGAGCTTGTGTCATAGATAGCACGTCACCGTAATTTGTTTTAAAGTCTTGTAAATCTTTTAGTGTGTCTATTTTAAAGATAGGAAAATGCTTAACGCTGTTAAGTGACATTTGCTCACGGTTTAGACAGGTGGTATAAATTTTATCGTCTTCCGACCAACCGGCATACGCTACCGCCTTTTTATAATCATTTACGTTAACCGCTTTATCAAGCAATCCGTTTGCAAAGTTAGCCAACTCTTCACAAGGCTTATACTTGGTTTTATAGCCTGTTCCGTTAATTACAAAAAAATCTCCAAAAGGGCGAGCTTGTTCCTTGCGACCATCGGTCATTGTAAGTGTAAATATAACACTTTGACCATTGTACTCACTGTAGGAATTGTCTTTTTCGTAAATTACAATATCGCGAAGTAATGAAACCAATTTTTCTATATCATCTATCTGAACGGTTTTGTTTGGCGGAGAAAAAGTCACTGTTGCCGACGCAACATCAGAAGCGACTAAATCTTTGTATGGTTTTTCGTTTTTTTCTGAGCAACCAACAAGCGAAAATACAAATATCAAAACTAAAACTACTGATATAATTTTCTTCATACAAAAGCACTCCTTTTGCAAAATTAATCTATTTTAGTAAATCAAGATATTTCAAATGTATTCGATGCAAGACCTTCTATCACTATTCTATATACACCTTTTTCTAATGGCAGATTATAATATTCATCAAGATTAATTTCGCGTGTTTCAACTTGATTTGGCATTAATATAAGTGCTGCATCTGTCCAGTAATGGTCAACCTTTGTTCCTACCCATTTCCACTTACCGTCAACCAATTTATGCAGCTCAAAACAAGCATCATCTGAATTTATACCGCTTTCTTCATTACTTATATTGGTTACACTATATCGTATTACAATATCGTCTACAGAATATTTTTCTTTCTCTGTAACAAATTTTAAGGAATTGTTTGTATACGGTTCGCGATTAATATCATAAAGCTTGTTACCACCGGAACACGCCGAGAAAGTAAAAGTAATTAAAAATATAAGTGCAGCTATTATTGGTATATATAATTTCTTTTTCATAAAAGCACCTCCGTTTAGACTTTATCCTTTGCCCATAAGATTATCTCTTTTAGCTTATCGATTTGCTCTTCGGTAAGGTCTGCCTGACCTTTATCGCAACGGGCATATCCTTCGGTAAGATTTATGCCATAGCCCGTGCCAAACTCGGTATCTACTGTGTATTCCGGCAGACATTTGCAAAGCTTGTTTTTATCATAATCAAGATTTACAAGTATATCGGTCATTGTAACCGACTCGCCACCCCAAAACTCATAGCTTTTATTTTCGTCAAAATATATAGTTGTAATGGTGTTGCCACAATAACCGGCAACTGGGTCAGAAACTGTTTGTTCTACTACCGCAACTTGATGCGTATGGTCGCTTGAGGCTGTAGATGTGTTGCTATCGGTCGATTCACAAGCACATAATGCAAATAACAATATTATAGAAATAAAAGCAAAAATAATTCTTTTCATATTACGCACCTTGCCTTTCATATATAATACTTTTAAAACACCAAAAAGGTTGCAGTGCAATTAAGCTATATTTAATTCTCTCATTTTTTTAATTATCGCATTGTATGCATCGGTTGAGTTATCAATATTAAGCACAGCAGTTTCGAAAGGACAGATACCGTCACCTTGCCTATTGATTATATTGTCTACAAGCCGGTCGTACTCAACCTCTATGTTGCTTTCGCACAGCACATCTAAAGCCGATTTGCTTATTACCTTGGCAAAAACAGCCTTAACATTAAGCAGTACATATAAAAATGCAGTTGCCCTACCAACAACCTTATCTGCAGCAGAATATCCACCAAAATCTTGCCCGCTTTTATACCACGATACAAGCGGCTTTACACCACGCAATGTTGTAGTTAACACTTGTGAATCACGACACAATACGCAGGTATATTCATTTGTTTGTAATATTTCTTTTGCTTTTTTTAAATCATTCATTACTTTAATATCTCTACAAAATCGGTCATCATTTTGCTAATTTCTATATTTTGTGGGCAAACTGCTTCGCAAGAACGACAGCCTATGCACGCTGAAGGCTTTTTGTCTTGCGGTAAGGCGTCTATTGCCATAGGCGCTAAAAATCCACCACCGGAATATTTATGCTCATTGTAGAGTTCTATAAGTGACGGAATATCAAGCTCGATTGGACAATGCGACGTGCAATAGCGACACGCGGTGCAAGGTAATGTTTTTTTAGATGTCATAGCGTGTGCTATATCAAATAAAGTATTAACCTCACGCTCGGTTAAGGCATTATCTGTTTCGTAGGTTGCTATATTTTCTTTTAACTGCTCCATATTTGACATACCCGAAAGTGTTACAGTAACCTCAGGAATTGACTGCAAAAATCTAAATGCCCATTCGGCGACCGATGCCTCAGGACGAAGCCTCTTTAACACCGCTTCATATTCGGGTTCGATTGTGGCAAGCTTACCGCCGCGAACCGGTTCCATAACCCAAATTGGAATATTAAGTTCTTTAAGTAAATCTACTTTCGCCTTTGCATTTTGCATTTTCCAGTCAAGCCAGTTAAGTTGAATTTGACAAAATTCCATATCCTTACCGTAAGCATCCAAAAAACGCTTAGTTGTATCTAAAGTACCGTGAACCGAAAAGCCAAGATGACGAATACGACCGTTTTTCTTTTGAGCTATAAGATAATCATAAATACCGTATTTTGAATCAAGATAAGCATCAATATTAAGCTCGCATACGTTGTGAAAAAGGTAAAAATCAAAATAGTCAACCTTGCACTTTTTTAACTGTGCCTCAAAAATATCTTGAACTTTATCCATATTATTAAGGTCATAACCCGGAAATTTTGTAGCCAAGTAAAACCTATCGCGCGGATAATCACTAAGTATTTCGCCCAAAATACTTTCTGACTGACCGTTATGATAGCCCCATGCTGTGTCAAAATAATTAACACCCTTTTCAATGGCATATTTAACCATTTCGCGCACTGCATCTTTATCTATATTACTATAATCATCACTGCAAACGGGAAAACGCATACATCCCATACCAAGGGATGATAGTTTAATGTTTTGAAAATCTTTGTAAATCATAATGCTTCTCCTTTACAAATATAGCCTATGGTTAATTCATTATTATATAGATTTTAGCATATTTATGTTGTTTTCTCAATACCTATCTTTTAATTGACGAGTATGTGCATATGTAATAAAATATATTTATAAACTCTATTGCACTAAGAAAGATATTTAATTGTGAAGTATACTATGCATTATAAATAAGTGAAAAATTTTGTTTAATTAAAGAATATAATCAAATTAACTTTACAACAAAAATTGTAACTGTTATAATTAAATAAAATATAAATAGGAAAGGTGAGTTTTTATGTTAATGAATTTTTCTGATAAAGCATTTGATATTATAATACAAGCCGGTCAATCAAACTCTGAAGGCTATGCCTTTGGTGATGTTGATGCACCATATCAACCAAACCCTAACGTTTGGTATCTTAATGGCGATTTTACCATTACACACGCCGCAGAGCTTGTAGTAAATAATGGTGTACAAAGCAATTTTGCATTAAAATTTTCACAGCATTATATCGACAATAACCTACTTCAAGAAGGACGTGAACTGCTTATATTGCGTTGTGCAGTGGGCGGTACAGGATTTCTTGATAACAGATGGAATTTAACCGGTGATTTATATTTACGTATGATGGAAATGATTAAAACTGCTCTTTCACTAAATTCATCAAATCGTTTGGTGGCATTTTTATGGCATCAAGGAGAAACCGATGCCGAAAACAAGGCCGATTGCAACACCCATCACAAAAATTTATCAACACTGTTAAATAGTGTTATTAATACCTTTAATGTGCCTGAGTTGCCATTTATTGCAGGTGATTTTGTACACGATTGGAAGGATAAAAATCTTGATATATGCGAGCCTGTTATAAAAGCAATTAAAATGGTATGCGCAGAGCATAAAAACGGTCGTTTTGTAGAAAGTGATGGTCTAAAATCAAATGCACAGGTTATACCCACAAATCATCCTCTTGGATGGGGCGACACCGACATTATACATTTTTCACGCGCCTCGATTTACGAATTAGGCGACAGATATTTTGATGCATTTTTAACGTGCAAATAAACTATTATAAGACAGTACAAAATAATAAGCCACGCAAATGCGTGGCTTATTATTTTGTATAAAAAAACCGTTTGCTATATTTCTATAGCAAACGGTTTAATTTAATTAAGTATATTAGCCAAGAGTTACATCCCAATTATTAATATACTGCATAAGAATTGAATAATCCTTATTATTAATTGCGCCATCCTTATAGGTATCGGCAATTACTTCATCGACCTCTACATCCCAGCCGTTAATGTACTGCATTAACAATGAAAGGTCTTTGTTGTTAATAACAAAGTCGCCGTTAACGTCGCCAACTTCTTGTGTTTGACGAATGTAATCACAGCCTTCGTTGTTGCAATCTACGTCATTATCATCGGTAAATGAGTGATCGTTTTCATCAATTTCTGCAGTTATTGTCTCTCTTGATAATTCGGTATTACATACTGAGCAATATACAACCTCATCATAAGAAGCTGCAACCTGACAAGTACCCTCTACCTCATTTTCGCGAACAGCCGCTGCTGCGGTATGTTCATATTTATTAGTTATAGTAAGATAATCTGCATATTGTTCAGGAACAGTAAGACCGTTTATACCGGTATATGTACCTGCAACCTTGTTACCTTCTGAATCAAGAATTACAAGATTATCTACATAGCCTTTAAAGCCGCCGTATACATAAAGTATATGGTTACCGCTTGTTGTGTCGTCTGTAACTGTAAATGTGCTACTTGTTGTAGCCCATTCGCCTATTGTAAGGTCAGGTTTCCAGAAACCTGCTTTGCTTGAACCACTTCCTTTTGAAGTTCTGAAGTGGAAAAGGTTTTTACTTTCTGGCATTTTGAGTGCACATACATCAAACTGTATTGTGTATGTTCCGTTGGGTAAATCACCGTAGCCTGCCATGCCAAGCTCGTTAAACCAGAAATTTCTATTGTCACTGCCGTCATCTGTTACAGTAGTTGTGTCTACAAGCAAGAAATCGTTTGTAACAGTATTACGTGAAATTTCTTCGCCACATTCTGTACAGTAAAGAACCTCATCATAGCTTCCTGCTTCTTCACAAGTTGCATCTACCACGTTTTCAAGTACTACAGCGCCCGCTTTGTGAATATGAACTTCTTCAAACTCAACAACGGTAGCAGTATCGTTACTTGTTTTACCAAGGTCAGCAGCTACTGGACTAAAGTCAAGTACTGTTTCGCCTGTAGCCTTATCAATAATTTGATAATTATCGAAATAGCCCTTCATACCTGCACCA
>JAZSKN010000057.1:0-8492 GCA_045534895.1 Acutalibacteraceae bacterium | reverse complement strand
TACCCATTTTTGTCCATTGGTACCGGGGAATGCATCTCCGCTCCAACCGGTAGCTGTAAGATGAGCAACAATGTTTTTGCTTGAACCGTTTACTAACGGATAATAATCAAACTTAACGGTATAGTCGCCAATTGGATAGGTCTTGTCGTGTGGCATACCTACTTCGTGTAAATAGAACTGACCAAAGCCGTCATTAGCTGAATTGTCTAAAAGAACAACATAGTCACCTGTAGGTGCGGGTTCTTCGGTTGGTTTTGCATCAGCAATATCCTTTGGTATAGCCGAAACAACACCGGCGCCGCTTGAATCGTGACCGGCTTTACCGTTGTCTGATTCTGTAAAGCCAAGTGTATAAAGCTTGGTATCACCGCTATATACGGTAATATCATCAACATAACCCTTAAAGCCTTGAACATAAATCAATGTGTGAAGCTTTGCGATATCGGTTGTAGTACCTGTATATGTAACAGTTACCCACTTGTTAAGGTCATCCTCGGTAGGTGTCCAATACAACTGCTCGCCTGCATTAGCCCATCCGCCTGTAATCGGCTTGTATGCTATAGTACCAATTGATTGTGCGTATACGTTCATTGTAACGGTATATTCACCTACAGGTACCTCTTTTGCGGCATCATTGTATGTTGAATAATCATAAACGTGGAAATATGTGTCATAGTTTGTTGTAGCAGAAGAGCTATCCTGATATATAGCGTAGTCGTCTGATAGCTCTACTTCAGGTTCATTCTCAACAACAAAATAATCTACGGTAAGGTAATCGGCATAGTCACTCGGAACGCTAAGACCACCCATATCGGTATATGTACCTGCAACCTCATTGCCTTCGGAATCAAGAATTACAAGATTATCTACATAACCCTTAAAACCACCGTATACAAAAAGTATGTGGTTGCCGGTTGTAGTATCATCGGTTACTGTAAATGTGCTGCTTGTGGTAGTCCACTCGCCTACTGTAAGCTCGGGCTTCCAGAAGCCTGCATCACTTGATGCGCCGCTACCGTTACCGGTTCTAAAGTGGAATTTACTGCCACTTTCAGCTAACTTAATCGGGCATACGTCGAACTGAACCGTGTATGTGCCGTTTGGCAAATCACCGTAGCTTGACATACCAAGATTGTTAAACCAAAAACTTTTGTTATCAACACCGTCATCTGCTTTAGAAGTTGTATCTACAAGCAATACAAAATTCTTTTCAACCATTTCAGGAAGATCGGCATACGTAATTTCAGAAAATTCGCAAGTTGTACGACCGGTGTAGTTTTCAAAAGTTATCTCACTTGAATCACTTTTAGTTATTTTAACATTCCAAATATAAAGCTCTGCTGTTGCAGTTTTAGCTGTTAGCCTAAATGAATGAGTTTGACTAGTGTTAGGTACTGTAAGAGAAAAAGAACTTACCGAACCTGCTTTAAGGGCTGTTGTATATACGGAATCACTATAAGTATCATCAACCGTAACACCGCCATCTGCAAGATAATAGTCAAAGCTAAGCGTAACTGCCTGTGATGTACTTATATTTGTTGTTCTGAATATTTCGCCCTTATCGAACAACATTTTGTATGCAGGGTCTGATGCTTCTGCCGCAGACACTGTAACCATACATGACATTAAAACGCAAAATGTTAACAAAACTGCTAAAATCTTTTTTGTGAAAGTTTTCATTTTTTCAACTCCAATTTAAATAATTTTTATTTGCCAAAGGTAAAATTACAATAGCTAACGATACCCTCCTTACTGTAAATATAGTTAAAAGCACTAATTTACACAGTTATTATTTATTATAAATTGTATTTTTTGTTCAAACAATGAACAATTAAGATTTAAGAGTATATTTTTTTGTGTTTTTGTTAAAATATATGTTTAATAGCAAATTTTAATGTTTTTACCTGTAAGTCCAACATACATATCTGTGCTGTCGAGTTCGGCATTGTCTTTATGAGAAATAAGCCATTTATTTTTGCACAAAAGAAGCTTGTCGTCACTTTTGATTTTGAGTTCAGTGTTAGTATCGGCAGGAAGCCCCACTACACAGCCAAATCCATTATCACTTACTTGGCACGGACAATAGTGTAGCGACGTAGCATACACCTCAACAATTGTTCCTTGTGGCAAATAAAATGCTTTAAATTTTGATGAATCAATTTTACCGCTCTCAATATCCCATATATGACCTAAAATAAGAACAATAGGAGTTACGGCAATATTAATTTCGCTTGAGGTGTGCCATTCAGTTGCGTTCATCAAGCTGTTATATCCCCAACAATATCCAATTTGAGTAGGCATTGTACCAAATAGTTTGTTTTTTATTTCTGCAGCTATATCTAATTTTTCAAAATCGCTGTGTGACGGAACATAAGAGCTTCCACTACCTATAGGTTCAACCTTTTTGGCAACATTGATAATCTCGTCGGTAGAAATATCATTGATTATACGACCAAATTTTTTAAACTCTTCACTCTCGACAGAAAAAATTTCGATATCGCTATTTTTTTGTTTTAAAGCTTCTAACATAGCAATTTCTCCTTTTAATTTAGTTGCAATTTAAACGGTGACGCTAAATAACCCGAATTATTATAAAGATTATGCTCGGGCGCATTGTTATAACCCATAGTAACCGTTTTAATTAATGTATCATCATAGCAAATAACTTTTAAAATATTATTTTCTATAAAAAATTGGGCATCTAAAATTTTATTGTTTTCATCGTAAGCATATGTATCAAGCAAAGCATTACCCCGTATTACCAAGCCTTCTGCGTGAGAAAAAGCAAGCTCTACCCCATTTTCGATATGTTTGTATGCTTCTAAAACAGGTCCGCAATACTCTATATCATCACCAAACTGAACGCATCGCACAGCGTTTGACAAAGCGTATGCAACGTCTTTCTTTTTTGTGGGATGTATCTCATGCTTTTCGCCTGTATTAACAAGTGTAACAAGATAAACGTTATCAATAGTTTTTGACGCCATTTGCTGCTGACTGCGTATAATTGCCCAATCGGCAACGTCAGGCGCTTCATTATAAGGCATAAGCTGTACACAATAAAACGGTAAATTACACTGCCAAAGCTCTCGCCAATTATTTATCATAATCTCAAGCAGTCTTGCATAATGAACACCCTCGTCGTGACAACGGTTGCTTTCACCCTGATACCACAAAACACCTGAATTTGTAAAGGGAGCAATATTTAAAAGCTTGTTTTCATACAGCCACGAATTATGATTAAACTTATATACATAATAATCGTTATGCTTGGTAGCAAGCATTTGTTGATAATGGTTGCTTTGTGTATATTGTGGTGAAGTCCATGCATCGACACGCGACGCACCCTTTGAACAAGATATTACGCCAACCGGTATTTCAGTGCTTTTTTGAAGCTGGGCAGCAAAATAATACCCTATTGCCGAAAAACTATCTGTTGCACTACCACCGCAAGCAAACCATTCGGCATTATTGTGTAATAAATTACCGTCTTCATCGGCGGTGTTCGGTTCGGTAAAAAAACGAATATTATCATTTGTAAAATATTCAATAGCATGCGTTTCACAAAGCGGTAATTCGATATTTGATTGCCCTGCCGCAATATAAACATCACCGATTAGTATATCTTTTATTACCCTTGTATTTCCGTTAAGAGTAACTGTCATTTCATATGGTCCGCCCGCGCATTGAGCAGCAAGATAGATGCAAAACTTATCGTCGTTAGATACAAACTCATACTTTTTTCCACAAAAATCAATTTCGCCGCTACCTTGTCCAAACCCAAAAATGCAGATATCTTTATCTCGTTGTAAGACCATATGGTCACAAAATATTTCTGCTAAATGCATATATAAAATCCTTTGATAAAAGTAAAATATTAATAATTAAAATTCACAAATTACCGTATGCTCGCTACCCGCCTCAAAAATAGGAGCTACATTGCCATTTATGGCACTTCCGTCAACAGTAAGCTTATAGTTACCCGTACGTTTATAGGTAATATTATATTTGGCACCTCTATAAACGCGAGAAACAAATATATCGTTCCAAACGGATGGTATACAAGGCTTTATTTGAAGTCCGGTATATGTACCCTTAACACCAAGAATAAACTCGGTTATATCTCGGTATACCCAGCCTGCAGCGCCTGTAAACCAAGCATAAAACGAAAATCCGGGACGGTATTTTTCTTGTGGACCAAAGAACATATTGGTAACAACGTACGGTTCTACACCAGAATTAAGATTCTTGGGGTTATCATAGCAAATCTTTTTTAGACTTTCATACGCTGTGTCGGCTTTGCCAAGCAAACAATCTGCCGCAATTTTAAAGGCTACGCCGTGATTATATACCGATCCGTTTTCGTAACCACCGGGGATAAAATATGCCATTCTGCCAATATGAAAATCCTTTTCACTATAAGCAGGAGCACATTGAACATATCCAAAATCGCATTTAAGCTTATCCTCAACAGTTTGCATTATTTTGTTTAGACCGTCGCTGTCGAGCATTTCTGCCAAAACAGCCCACGTTTGTGAATTAAGATAGGTTTTTGCCTGATAGCTTTCGTGTGAGCCGACCTTTTCACCCCAGTCATTTATACCATAAATAAATTGGTCGCCCTCGAAGGCAGTTTCTAAAATAGCGGATTTTAAAATTTCTCTTTCCTTATTTAGTTGACAAATAAGTTCTTCCTTGCCGCCGATTATTTCACAAATACGGCAAAATTCTTTTATAGCTTTAACTGTAGCGATACTCAACCAAGCGCTTTCACCCTTGAGCTGATTACCCGCGTTGTTGATCGAATCGTTCCAGTCACCGCCGCCCCATAGCACCATATTATGCTCGCCGCGATTATCAAGCAAGAAACGAATTCCGCGATACATATGCTCAAAAACACTATCGTGCTCATCGCTTTCAAAATAAGGAACATCATCGTCAAGAACGGTTAGATCACCTGTCTCATTAATATATGCAAGCACCGTCTCAGGAGTCCAAACAGCGCCGTCATAATATGGGTCACGGTCAATAGGCGCAAATGAACGCATCGGGTTGCCGTTAGGACGCTGTGTTGCAAGACAAATCTTAATTTTTTCTCTTGCCATTTTACCGTCAAACGCTGCAAGACCGGCTGTATCTTGCATAATATCACGGAAGCCCTTGTTATAAACACGTCCCCAAGTTTTACCCAAAGAAATCTGTCTTTTGAGCCAAATATTTGTCATTGTGTTAATGTATTCGTCGGGCGATTTAAGAACAAAAAGATTATCCATAGCATCAGCATCATTTTTAACTGCAGCAACAGACTGTTCAAAAAATCCGTCTGCTAAATACTTATCACTCAAATTAACAGCATCATCTAAATCGGTACACATACCTAAAACTACATATACAGTTTTTTGCTCGCCGGGTAATATATCAAGCGCAAACTGCATTGCGCCACAATATGTGCTATCAAATGATGAGCCTTTATTTGACAAAGTATCATTTTGAAGTGCCTGTGGATCTGCCCAACTGTTATAAATACCTTTAAAATTAATGTCGGTAATGTCGTATGAGGCAGGAGACATAGAGGCTTTCATATAAACACCAACACAATTATGGCTAATGTTATACGCATCGTGACTAAAATATAAGCCATCAAGCTTTTGCTCATAATCGGCGTGTCCATACGCTAAATGACTTGTAACATTAACAGACGGACGGCAGTATGGTATTAAATCAATTTTTCGTGTTGTGTTGGAATTGTTTTTTACTTCAATTTTCCAAAGCTCTGCAAAGCCTTCGGTTGGCGCAGCAAGAGTAAATTTTGTTTCTATTCCCTTATACTCACTTATTATTTGTTGATATCCAATACCAACGTTGCACTCGTATTTATCAAAAGATTTATTTGCATAATTACGGTTTGCATCATAAAACTCACCGGTCTCGCGGTCTTTGATATATATCAATCGACCTGCCTCACCATCATTTACCACAAATCTGCGTTCTTCAGGATTAATGTATCTAAAGCTTTCACCAAAACCAAAATGGTCCAGTATCATAATAAACTGTTCGTTCCAAAGAAAGTTTTTAAGTGGTCTGCGCGGACGCATATTGGTAATTGTATACTCTTTTTTATCGTTATTAAAAAAACCTAAATTTGACATATTAAAACCTCTAATTTATTAGAATTCGTATATACAATCATTTGCACAAAGCTTTTGTTTTAAATATTTATTATTATAATTCAAGCTAAAATCAATCTCATTTTCCGATACGCCGTAAACGCATAAAATATTTCCGTCTAAATCGGTTTGTATTCTTGCACCTGTGGACGCTGTGAAAACTTTTTCACCGTCTATATATGCGCTCATTTCGTCACCATTTGATACAAGTCTGTATTCTCTGCCGTAAATATTTTGAACATAGGTGAATCCACCTATTTCGGTTGCGGCAGTCCAATAAATCTTTTTATAGCTTACGTTAATTCCGCAAAGCATACTTATATATTCAAGTGCCGAAAGCATTGTCGGGCCGTAGCCATCCATACCTTTAGAGGGAACACCTGTAAAGGGGTTATAATTTTGCACGTATTTACGATGCTTTTTAAGTATAGAAAGCAGTTTTTTACCAATCATTACGGTTTCGTTATGATAGCCGTAATTGACAAGCGCATCAATACTTCTTTGCCAAACAAGACCGTGCAGTGGACCAGACCAAGAATTATCGTCAATATCGTGTGCGGCAGTGCCAAGCTGGTTAAGCTTATCCGCACAATTAGAATACTGTTGATTAACATGGAAGTACGGATCATTTGCTGCAATTGCAGGCAAAGGATATGGAGTCCAAAATTCGTCCTTGTTTAAAAGATGCTCGCTAACAAACGCATCAGCCATTTCCTGTGTCATTAGTCCGCAGTACATACACTTTATATTCTCTTGTGTAAGGGCCGGTATTACCTGTCCGTTTTTATCCTTAAGGAAAAATGCGTGACGATGCTCATCCCACAAGCATTCTTTTGCCCTTTGCTGTACAGCTTTTGCATCTGATTCCCATTTTTCAGCTAATCCGTTATCTAAAATTTTTGAAATATAAGATAAAACCATTCGGCAAGAATACGAATAACCCATATATTGTGGGGATTTGTAGGGCATATTCATATAATTGTCAGGAGGGGTTGATTTGCCCCAAGGGCCGTGCTCCGGCATAGTAAGACCGTTAAGCATATAAGGTGTGGCATTGTCCTCACCAACATCCCAAATACACCAGTTTTCTAAACATCCGTCACCTGTGCTATCACGATAACTCCATAAATAAGCATCAAAATCCTCAAGCGCTTTATAAAGCATTTTTAAATAATCTTTATCTTCACCTATAAGATAATATAGCTTAAGCGCAGGATACGGCAAAAAACAGCCCTGCATCCAATCATAATGCGCAACAAGTCCTGACCAAGGATCACGGTATGATATCATACCCGGCATCTTGCCGTCGCGACGTTGATATCGCAAGAAAATAAGTATATTTGAAAGTGCTGTTTTTATACTGCGCTTGGCATACATTTCGCCACCCATTGGTTGAGTTTCTAACCAAACGCCGCTGTATTTTGCACCTTCTATCAAAACGTCATAGTCGCCAAAATTTTTTATGTTTTGTTTGCAAAGCGCTTCGCAATCGTCAAAAACACCCTGTAGTGCCTTATCATCGGCTGTAAATTTTACATATGAATCGTAAAAATTATAATCATTTATATCCCATTTGTATTTAAATGACATATTTATATCTCCTTTCATTTGCCTTATGGATCACAGTTTATAATTCATACCAAGCATTTTGTATTTTGCGCCTGCGGCAGCATTGTATGGAAGCTGCTCCCAATTGCTGTCGCCGATTATACTTTTAATTGCCATAAGATTTTCTTTTGTATCGGTGATATTTGGAATTAGCGGCGTGCGAATAACATACGGTTTTCCGCTTTGTTTTAAATATTTAAAGTTATTAAGTATTAAATCATTATCAACACCCGTATATTTTTTATGAATTTCGGTGTCGGCTAATTTAATATCCATAATAACAAAATCAAGCTTGTCTATTATTTCTTTAAAAACTTCGCTTTCAGCAAAACCGCTTGTTTCTATGCATAAATTATAATTATTTAGCTCTTTTATAAGTTGTAAAAGAAACTCGGGTTGTGCTAACGGCTCGCCACCCGAAAAGGTAAAGCCGCCAAAGCTGTCGCCTAAAACATCGGCAGATTTTTTTAGTTCATTTGCCAATTCTTGCGCCGTTATTTCTCTACCGGCGATTTCAAGACAGTTTTCGGGACACGAGTGAATACATCTGCCAAACGGCTGACACTCGGGATGATTGCACTCTCTTTGACAGCTTTTGCAATTGATACATCTAGCTTGTTTATACATAAGCTGTGGCTCGAAGGAAAGCCCTTCGGGGTTATGGCACCAAGCACAGCTAAGCGGACAGCCCTTTAAAAAGACTGTTGTTCTAATACC
>JAZSKN010000067.1:0-28202 GCA_045534895.1 Acutalibacteraceae bacterium | reverse complement strand
AAAAGATTTATGGCAAAAACCGGCATAACCAAATAACCGTAATGCGCCTGGTCGGTTTTTGATAAAGTATCTTCTATTGCGTATTTTGGGGAATTAAAAATATACTGGTGCAAAAATGACGATAAAAAGAGCGGTAATGCGCACAAAAACATCTTTTTAAAGACACTTAATTCAAATTTTGGTTTAAATTTATTGAAATTATTGTTGTATGGTAGGTCGTGAATAAAAATCCAAGCAGTAACTACTATAGGCATAGCAATCGCCGCCGCAATAAGTTTTTTTGTAATAATAAGCGTCACCGAAAATGCTATCGCCATCAATGCAACCTGACACGCTAGCGAACGCCCTGCAATGCTTAAATATCCGTTACGGTGCAAGTTTCCCTGAAACAAGTCGGACATAGCCGCCGCCGTCATATAGAACGTTATCGCTATCATAACCTGTACGGTTTCTTTGTCAAATCCACGCACAATTACAAATACAATAAAGAACAGCCACATCGCCGCTATGGTTATCATTCTAAACATAGAAATATGTTCAAACGAAAACTCACGCTTTGCGTCGGTCACCTGTATGTTACGCATTTCAAAAACACAAACTGTGTACATCATCTGTGCTGTGGAAAAAGCAACCGAAAAAATGCCTGCTATAGTGCTATTGGTAACATAGCTCACAACAATCATAAGCGATAAAGAAACAATAGCATTTGTAAGACTGCCAATCATATTAAACAAAAAGTTCTTTTTTTGAGACTCTGGCGGTAATTTATAAACGTATGCTTTCATACACACCTCCGAATGCGCGTAACTATTCAATATATTATATCATATTTCCATATCTTTTTCAACCTGCTTTTCATATGTTCGTTTTGTTGACAAACATATGCACTTTTGCTATAATAATTATGTATAATTTTTGTGGAGATGATGTTTTTGTCAGGTCAATACGATCCCGAAGTTTTAAAGAAACTTCAGCAATGCGAACTTGAAATTTTATACGACTTTGTAAAGGTTTGCGAAGAAAACAATCTTGTATATTTTGGATTTGCAGGCACCGGCATAGGTGCGTTGCGTCACGGTGGATTTATTCCGTGGGATGACGATATTGATCTTGCCATGCCGCGCGACGATTATAAAAAAGCAATGCAAATTTTCGAGCGTGATTATGCCGATAAATATACCGTTGTAACAGCCGAAAAGTTCAACGATTTCCCTGTTATGAATACACACATAATAATTAACGATTCCAAATTTATTACATCGGAAGAGTTAAAGGCTAAATTCCCACGAGGTATTTTTTTAGACATATTTCCTTTGGATTATACTTCTGCCGAAAAGACTGAAAGGGACAAGCACCTAAAAAAAGCCTGGTTGTTAAGCAAACTGCTTGTTATTAAGCATATACCTTTTCCGCACCTTCCGTTCAGAGGTTTTAAGGCAAAACTGGCACATTGCGTTACGGCAACTATGTGGTTGTTTTTAAAGTTATTTTCGCACAAGTTTTTATACAATCTTTGCCTTAAAGAGTGCACAAAATATAACGACTCTGATACGGGCGTATATGCCTACTGTTGCGGTACCGTACTCGGAGGTAGCATATTTGATAAGGAAAAAACCTTCCCCTTAAGAAAAATTAAGTATGAAAATACTGAAATATGTTTTCCAAACAATCTTGAAGAAACATTAACTGCACTTTATGGCGATTTTATGCAAATCCCGCCACCCGAAAAACAAAAGAATCACTGTCCTGACGTATTAGTTTTCCCCGGAGAAAGTGACAAGTAAAGGAGTTTTATAAATGCAAGCACTAATATTAGCCGCAGGTATGGGCAAACGACTTAAAGAATTAACACAAGATAACACCAAGTGTATGGTAAAAATAAATGGTGTTACCCTGATTGAACGTATGCTTCGCCAAATAGACAAGCACAACCTTTCAAAAATCGTTATCGTTGTAGGCTACGAAGGTCAAAAACTAATTGATTATATAGCGACACTTAAAAACATTAAAACACCTATCGTGTACGTAGATAATCCAATCTACGACAAAACAAACAATATATATTCACTTTCGCTCGCACAGGATTATTTGTGCAAGGAAGATACTCTACTCTTTGAATCCGACCTTATTTTTGAAGACAGTATTATTGACTTGTTGCTTAACGATCCACGCCCATCTCTTGCGCTTGTTGATAAATATGAAAGCTGGATGGATGGCACCTGTCTTAAAATTGACGAGCACGATAATATTACCGCTTTTATTCCGGGAAAAAACTTCAAATATTCAGACAAGGACGAATACTATAAAACCGTAAACATTTACAAGTTTAGCAAAAACTTCTCTAAAAACAGCTATGTTCCCTTCCTTAACGCATATATTAAAGCACTTGGAGAAAACGAATATTATGAACAGGTGCTTCGTGTTATTACCATGCTTGATAATCCCGAAATTAAAGCAGAGCGCCTTAACGGTCAGCTTTGGTACGAAACCGATGATATTCAGGATCTTGATATTGCATCTTCCATGTTTCATCCTGACGATGATGAAAAAGTTGCCTCTTTACAGCGACGTTTTGGCGGTTATTGGCGATATCCTCGACTTCTTGATTTTTGTTATCTTGTAAATCCGTACTTTCCCCCGCAGCGTCTTATGGATGAAATCAAGGCAAGCTTTGAAACGCTTATCACACAGTACCCTAGCGGTATGGGTGTCAACTCTTTGCTTGCCGCTAAAAACTTTGATGTGCATCAAGAAAATATTGTTGTTGGCAACGGTGCCGCCGAGCTTATCAAATCATTTATAGAAAACAGAAACGGCAATGTTGGTTTTGTTCGCCCTACGTTTGAAGAATATCCTAACCGTTATATAAAAGATAATTCTATTGTTTTTGTTCCTAAAAACAAAGATTTTTCATACACAGCCGATGACGTAATGAGCTTTTTTGACAACAAAGATATTAGCACCCTCATCATCATTAATCCTGACAATCCATCGGGCAATTATATTCCTAAAACCGATTTATTCCGCCTTATTGAGTGGGCCGGCAAAAGAGCAGTTAAACTTGTTGTTGACGAATCTTTTGTTGATTTTTCCGACTGCATCGATTCAACCATAATAGAACAATCTGTTTTAGATGCCAATCCACATCTTTATATTGTCAAAAGCATTTCTAAATCTTATGGCGTACCCGGTGTTAGACTCGGCGTTCTTGCAAGCGGCGACGTTGATACTATTTCTTATATCAAAAAAGACGTTGCTATTTGGAACATTAACTCCTTTGGCGAGTTCTATATGCAAATTGCCGAAAAATACAAAAAAGATTATTCCTCAGCTCTTGATAAATTTCGCGCCGAACGTCAACGCTTTGAGACCGAGCTTACCGCTATTGATGGAATTAGAGTCATTCCATCTCAAGCAAATTACTTTATGATTGAGCTCACAGGTAAAATCACTGCTAAAGAACTTACAAAAAGGATGCTTTTGGTACACGATATTCTTATAAAAGATCTTTCAACCAAGGTGCAGGGTGAATATATTAGAATTGCTATTCGTTCTGCCGAAGATAACAAT
The DNA here is from genome assembly GCA_045534895.1 of Acutalibacteraceae bacterium. Taxonomy (GTDB): domain Bacteria; phylum Bacillota; class Clostridia; order Oscillospirales; family Acutalibacteraceae; genus UBA737. The sequence continues at coordinate 24,632 of JAZSKN010000067.1, read as the reverse complement.
CGCTTGATTGAAGCTTTTAAGTCAGAAATATTTTAATTTTTGAAAGGAACTATTATGAAGGTTATCTCTTTTGACACCATAACAGGTGCAAATATTTCTCCGGCAGAGTGCTATAAGTGGGTTGAAGAAATGATCGCTCGTAAAAACAACACATTGTTGCCCCCCAAAATAAGCATGAAGCCTTTGGACGGTATGTTTTGCAATGTTATGCCTTCCGTAGTGGAAAATCGTGGCGGAGTTAAAGTTGTTACGCGCTATCCCGAAAGGATACCCAGTCTTGACAGTTTTCTTGTGTTATTCGATGTAGAATCAGGCGAAAATCTTGCCATTATGGACGCAAATTGGATTACCGCTATGCGAACAGGCGCCGTGGCAACCCACTCAATACTGCTTCTTGCAAAACCGGATTTTTGCGAGATAGGTATTGTTGGCTTGGGAAACACTGCCCGTTCAACATTGTTAATGATGGCAAGCGTTGTTCCAAATAAAAAAATGCATATAAAGCTACTGCGATACAAAAATCAAGCAGAAGACTTTGCTAATCGCTTTAAATGCTTCGACAATTTAAGTTTTTCCTTTGTTGAAACGCCCGAAAATCTTGTTAAAGGCTCTGATGTAATTATTTCCGCTGCCACTTATATGCCTAAAGATTTTTGCGAGGACAAATATTATGATCCGGGCGTTCTTGTTGTTCCAATCCATACTCTTGGATTTACAAACTGTGACCTGTTTTTTGATAAGGTTTTTGCTGATGATTACGAACATGTTAAACATTTTAAAAACTTTAATAAATTTAAATCTTTTGCAGAAGTTTGTGATGTAGTAAACGGCAATAAAAAAGGTCGTGAAAATAGCCGCGAAAGAATTTTAGCATACAATATTGGTCTTTCGATTCACGATATTAACTATGCCGCACGAATTTACGATCTTTTAAAGGATGTCCCCGATTTACCTACTATAGAACTTAATGCTCCAACCGATAAATTTTGGATATAAATAAATCCCTGCTTATTGCAAGCAGGGATTTATTTATATGTGTTTTTGTAAAGATTTTTCCATTAATTTATGTATTTGCTCGCCGAGTTCTGCGGTGTGTGTATTGTTGGCGGTATCAATAACCTCTAACACATCAAAATATATATCTGTTTTTCGACGTAATAAATTTTTGGGGATTTCCTTTGTACCCCACAGCGTACACACTACAATTTTGCTTTGTGTTTTTGTAGCCATTTTTAAAGCACCGTTACGAATTGGCAATAATTCGCCACTAAGGCTTACGTATCCCTCGGGAAAAACAGCAACCGAATTGGTTTTGTCTTTAAGAAGCTTTGTAGCGTTAATTATAGTCTTTGCCGCTTCTCGATTGTTTTCGCGGTCGATGGGCAATCCGCCTAACTTATGTAATGCCTTATAAACAAACGGAAACAGGTCGCGCACCTCGCGTTTTGCAATAAAAGCCAGACGTGAATTTGGTACGGCATAATAAATAATTGCAGGATCAAGATCGTGTATGTGGTTACTTACAAGCAAAAACGGCGCGTCGGTGGGAATTTTTTCAAGACCGGTTGTATGCACCTTTACTCTAAGCACAGGTAGGGCAATTTGCAAAAATCCATTGACCAAAAATCTAAAAAAATCAGTGTCGCGCGGAGGCCTATTTAAATCTACTGCTAAAATGCTTATTGCCAAAACTGCTATATGCAACACAATAAGCGCGACAAATGAAGCGATTAAAACCGTAGGTACCAACCACCACGAATACGATTGTTTAAAAATATCAAACGGAAGATCTAACAACAGCGTAATTACCGCCGATATTAACGCATAAATTTTAAGCATATTTTTCGCCTTTCAGTTTTGTTTTTGTACAATTTTGTACTCATCATAAAAATTGTAATACGGACAATTATAGGTTTGCGAGGTTAAAAACCGTGACATTTCATCCTCGTCTAATCTGCAGTCACAAAAATACTCATCATATTCTGCATCATAAATATAATTTGCGCAGCTCTCGCAATTTGTAGCTTTTTTATTCACAAAATTCATCCTTTACGGTGTGGCGGTGTCTTCGCTTGTAGTATTATCGGGCGCATCGGTAGGCGCGCTGCTTGTGTTGTCTTCACTACCGGTATTATCTTCACTACCGGTGTTGTCACTACTTGTATCTTCCTCGCTGCTTGTGTCACCTTCGCTTGTGGTGTTGTCTTCGCTACTTGTGTTTCCCTCACCGCTTTCGGTGTCTTCGCTTGTGGTGTTATCGCTCGAGGTATCATCGCTTGAAACATCTTCACTTGACGTGCTTTCTTCTTCGCTTGAGATGTCCTCGCTTGAAACGTCCTCATCTTTGCTCGAGGTAGTATTTTCAACCGTAGAAGAGGTTGTGTTTGAAGGCTTTCTGCCGCTTGTGTCACTACCTGCAAAAGCTCTATACCAATCGTTCTTTTCTACGGGATTCTCTGCTATAAATTCTTCCATTGTTACATCATCATATATAATGGCGTGTATTAATTCTGCGGCATAATCAAGATCATAATAAACTACCGAGCCGTATCTTGATGGACCCGTAAACGTCATTGTAAAGTCATCTTGTGGAAGTCGATATTGTTCAAACGTTGGCGAGCTTAAAAGTATGTTGGTAGCAAGACCTAAAATATCGCCATATGACAACGATGTTTCACTACAAGGTATCAATGCCTTAGCAAGTGGCGCGTACTGTGTTTTTTTCATAGTAATCGCTTTATTAAAAAGGCCTTGCATAACGTGACGTTGTCGGTCGGTTCTGCCGTAGTCGTTGTTGGTGCCCCATGTGCTACGACAATGACGAACACGCGCATATGCTACTGCTTGTACGCCGTTAAGCATATGCTCTCCCGGTGTATGAATGTAGTAATCCTTAGCTCTTAAGTTCATTTCTTTGCATATTTCATCCATACAGTTATTAAGGTTGGGCTTGTTGTGGCCTTTCCACGCGAGCTCGTCCTTGGTAATGGTTGCAGGTATGCCGCCTACCGCGTCAATTATATCTGTCATACCATAAAAGTTAACCGTTGCGTATTCTGATATATCTAAATCGAAGGCTTGATTTAGAGTTTTTATAGCGTGCTCAGGACCTTTTGAATAAGCAGAATTTATTTTGCCAAAATAATTTTTACCTTGATAATTCATAGGTACAAAGGTGTCACGCATTACAGAAAATATTTTAACCTTTTTGGTGTTAGTATTTAAGCTTAAGATCATAATACTGTCGGTGTTGCCCGTAAATACATTTTCATCACGAGAATCAACACCAAAAAGCGCGATATTAATAACGCCCTTTTCCTTAACACCAGTAAAACCAAGGTCATCAGGGTTGGTGGTTATGGCGTTGTAGTTATAATTAAAATAGCTAAAGAACCAACCAAGCAGTATTGCAATTACCAAAACCACGCTTGTGACGCTGATAAGCGCCGCTTTTTTGCCGCGACTTAAATTTTTCCACCAAGCTTTAAACCCTTTTTTGCGCGAGGTAGAGCTTATATCCTCAAAAGTGTGCTTGCCGCTTTTAAAACCCGAATCCGAAACAATATCCTCGTATTCGTCGTTCTTTTTTTGCATTGCGGCAATTATTTCCTCGTATTTTTCCTCAAAATTTACATCAAATTTTTCTTTATCACTCATATTGCACCACCGTATTTTAAACAAGCATTTGCTTGTATATTTCACTTTTCTTAATACCCGTTACGCCTGCCGCTTCCTTTGCCGCGGCAGAAGACGATAATCCGTCGTTCATAAGCTGCTTTGCAAGCGCTACTGCGTCTTCTAAAGAATATAAAACGGTTTCTTCTTTAGCCCCTTCAATAATCAAAACATATTCTCCGCGCGGTTCTTGATTTTTGTAAAACTCGATAGCCTCGCTAAGACTAAGACGCATAACGGTTTCGTGAATTTTTGTAATTTCACGCACAATGGCTATTTTTCGTTCACCAAATACCGCGTACATATCGGCAAGAGTACGTATCAGCTTGTGAGGTGCTTCGTAAAAAATCATAGTGCGACGTTCATTTTTTACCTCTTCGAGATGTTTTTTTCTTGAAGGTTTGTTGACCGACAAAAAGCCCTCAAAGCAAAATCTGCCGCTGGGCATTCCCGAAATTGCAAGCGCGGTTGCGAACGCAGTGGGTCCCGGTACTGATTCGACCTCGATACCCTTTTCGTGACATTCGCGAATCAAATCTTCACCGGGGTCTGATATTGCAGGCATACCCGCGTCGGTTACAATTGCGCAAACCTCGCCTGACAAAATGCGCTCTATCACGGTGTTTCCGCGTTCTTTTTTATTATGCTCAAAATAAGCCACCATTGGCTTCGAAATACCTAAATGGTTAAGCAATTTTATTGTAACACGAGTATCCTCGGCGGCAATAAAATCTACTTCACCAAGTATTCTTTTTGCTCGGGGTGAAAAATCCTCAAGGTTACCTATTGGCGTTCCCACCACATAAAGTTTACCAGACATTATAAATACTCTTCCTTATAACTTCCGTAAATATCTATCATTTCTTTTGTGAAATTGCCGTTGCCATCTTCAACATATAAAGTAGGCTCTATAGTAAGGGCTGCGTTTGCACAGCGTTTGCCCTCCAAAAGCACAAGCCACGGCGACTGCCCAACACATTTGCACACAAGGCGAAGTCTTTTGGGCTCTACCTTGTGTTTACGCATAAGCGACATCATTTCGGCCAAGCGCTCGGGGCGCTGACACATACAAAGCCTACCGCCCGTTTGTAAAAGTCGCGCCGATACAGAAATTATATCTTCAAGCGTACATTCAACCTCGTGGCGAGCAACGCTTTTTACACTATCGGGATTTTTTATTCCTGCACCGGGCGCCTTGTAAGGCGGATTACAGGTTACAAGCGTGTTGCACCCAAACGGCACCTTGCCCTTTAAATCCTTTAAATCAGATAAAACGGGATTAAATTTATCAAAACCGTATTCTTGTTTTGTTTTTTGAGCAAGGCTTATTGCCTCGTTTGAAATATCGACACCGTAAGCGCTGCTACAGTTACCGTCGCGCAGTATCAGAAATGCGATTATACCGCAACCTGTACCCAGGTCGACAAGCTTATCATTTCGTCTTGCTTTGGCAAAGTTTGCAAGCAAAACGGCATCGGTACCAAATGTGTGATGTTGCGACACATAGATATACTTGCCGTCACCTATAGGCTCGCGTTTTATGCTCTGGTCCATTTTACGCCCTGTGGAGTATCCTCGAGCACGATACCCATTTCCTTTAACTTGTCGCGAATTTCGTCGGCAGTTTTAAAGTCTTTTGCCTTACGTGCTTCGGTACGCTTAGCAATAAGCTCTTCTATTTCGCTGTCAAGCGCTTCGGTTTTGCGGTTATAAACCAGACCCAATACACCCGTAAGCTCGTCAAATGCGTTGGCGCAAGCGGTAAGAGTGTCTTTGCCGGCTGTTGCCGCAATAGTGGTGTTAATGTCACGAACAAGTGTAAATACTGCGGCTAATGCATCGGCTGTGTTAAGGTCATCGTCCATAGCTGTTATAAATTCTTGCTTTCTTTCCTCGATGAATGCAGGAATTTCGCCGCCGTCAGCCGCATTTTGCAATGCAAAATCGATGTTATTGCGGCAGGTATAAAGACGCTCAAGCGCGTTTTTACCCTGCTCGATAATGTCGATTGAATAGTTAATAGGTCCACGATATTGTGAAGAAATCATTAGATAGCGAATAGGTTCGTAGCCGTACTTTTCGGCAACGTCGCGAACGGTAAAGAAGTTACCGAGCGATTTTGACATTTTGTGGTTATCTACATTAATAAAGCCGTTGTGCATCCAATAGTGAGCAAAGTCGCAACCGTTTGCGCATTCGCTCTGCGCAATTTCGTTTTCATGATGTGGGAATATAAGGTCAAGGCCGCCACAGTGAATATCGATGGTTTTGCCAAGATATTTTTCAGCCATAGCCGAGCACTCGATATGCCAACCCGGTCTTCCCTGTCCCCAGGGCGATTCCCAATAAGGCTCGCCCGGTTTTGCGCCCTTCCAAAGACAAAAGTCCATTGGGTCTTCCTTAATATCGTCGGTAGCAATACGTGCGCCCGCCTCTAAATCCTCGAGAGGTTGGTGCGAAAGCTTACCGTATTGTTGGAATTTTTTTGAACGGAAATACACATCGCCACCTGCAGTATAGGCATAACCCTTTTCTACAAGCTCGCCAATAATACGCTGAATTTCATCAATATTTTCAGTGGCTCTTGGATGTGTAGTAGCCTCGCGAACATTAAGTCCCTTTGCATCTACCCAAAACTCTTTTATAAATCTTTCGGCAACCTCGGGCACGGTTATGCCCTCTTCGTTTGCCTTTTTTATAAGCTTGTCGTCAATATCGGTAAAGTTTTGAACAAAGTTTACCTTATAGCCACGCCATTCTAAATAACGTCGCAATACGTCAAACACACAAAGCGGACGTGCGTTGCCTATGTGTATATAGTTATACACGGTAGGTCCGCAAGCGTATATTTTAACCTCGCCCGGTGTAATGGGCACAAGCTCATCTTTTTGTCGTGTAAGGGTGTTAAAAATTTTCATTTTTGGGTCTCCTTTATAATTGCTTCTAACTCTGCAAGTTTATTATTTAAGCCGTCAAGTTCAAGCTGAACAGGATCGGGTATGTGTATCTGGTCAAGAGGCTTAATATCTACCTTTTTGCCGTTTTGTCGCACCACTTTAGCCGGCACGCCCACAACGGTAGAATTAGGAGGTACATCTTTAAGCACAACCGCGCCTGCCGCCACGCGCGAATCATCGCCTATTGTAATAGGCCCCAAAACCTTAGAGCCTGCGCTTATCATAACGCGGTTGCCGATAGTTGGGTGACGTTTGCCAACGTCTTTACCCGTACCACCAAGCGTTACGCCTTGATAAATAAGCACGTCGTCGCCGATTTCGGTTGTCTCACCTATTACTATTCCTGTGCCGTGGTCAATAACCAATCGACGCCCTATTGTAGCGCCGGGGTGAATTTCAATACCTGTTTTGCGCGCCGCCTTTTGTGAAATATATCTCGCTCTAAAGCTGTGACCTTTAAGATAATGCTTGTGCGCGCGACGGTGCATTCTAATGGCTTTAAGACCGGGATACAACAGCAAAATCTCTAAAGATGATTTTGCCGCAGGGTCTCGGTCTTTGATAGCCTGAATATCTTCTTTTAATAAATCAAACAATTATACCAACTCCGTGGGGGTTATTTAGACGCGTTAATATAGTCTTTGCACTCGTTAAGGTAAATAAGTCCCGAAACAACGCAAAGAACTGCCGAAATCCAGAATAACGTCATTATTATTATATCGCAAACTGCAGTAATTTGTGTAAAGCCAAAGTCAACAATAAGTGTATAGAAAAATAATGCCGCTACAAGTCCTACCATCTGGCTTACGGTTTTTAGCTTGCCCCATATGTTTGCCGCAACAACAAGTCCCGATTTTGCGGTAACAAGACGGAGTGATGATACCATAAATTCACGGAACAAAACAATAAACACTATGGTTGTCATCTGCCAGCCAAAGCTACCCTGCTTTGCGCTGTATAAAAACATAAATCCTAAATAAGCCGAGGTTGTAAGCATTTTGTCTGCCAAGGGGTCTAAAAATTTACCAAAATCGGTAACAAGGTTATATTTTCTTGCCATTTTACCGTCTATCATATCGGTAAGTGATGCCGCCGCAAATAACACAAGCGACACTATATAGTGATATGGAAATTCAATAAGCATTGTTGCCATAAATATTGGTGTTGCAATCATACGTGCAAGCGTTAATTTATTTGGGGTGTTCATATCTGTTCTCCTAACAAATCGTATTCGATAATATCGTTTATTTGTACGTCTACAAAATCACCTATAACCAACGGTTGTTTTGCCATAAAGAAAACCTTACCGTCAATTTCGGGAGCGTCGGCGGCGCTACGGCCGTAATAACATTTAATGTAGTCGTCCCAGCCCTCTATAAGCACGCGTTGAACGGTGCCGATTTTTGCCTCGTTTTTAGCCGAAGCAATATCAAGCTGTGTCTCCATTATATGCTCGGCACGGTCTTGCTTTACTTGCTCGTCCACTTGGTCGGGGTATTCCGCCGCCATAGTACCCTCTTCGGCAGAATAGGTAAAGCAACCAAGTCGGTCAAACTGCGCTGTGCGCACAAAATTATGCAGCTCCTCATACTGTTCCTCGGTCTCGCCCGGAAAACCTGTAATAAGCGTGGTGCGAAGAGTTATATCGGGCACAATATCTCTTATTTTATTAACAAGCGCCAACAATGATTCACTATCACCGCGACGATTCATTCGTTTTAAAATTTCCCCATTTGCGTGTTGAATTGGAATATCCAAGTATTTTACAAGCTTTGGTTCGCTTGCAATAAGTCGCAAAAGCTTATCGCTAATGCGTTCGGGGTAGGTGTAAAGAGTGCGTATCCATTCAATACCTTCAATTTTACATAGCTCGCTTAACAGTTCGCAAAGACGGCTTTCGCCATATATATCAGTACCGTATGCGGTGGTGTCTTGCGCTACTACAATAAGCTCGCGAACACCGCCTAAGGCTAATTCTTTTGCTTCGGCTACGCAATCCTCAATTTTTCGGCTACGCATTCTGCCGCGAATTTTGGGTATTGCACAGTATGTGCAACAGTTGTCGCAACCGTCGCCAACCTTAAGGTATGCGGTAAACGGCCAGCCGCCCAAAATGCGTTTAGTATTTAAATTTAAATCTTCTTTTTTGCCATAGCTGTTCTGCGCATTGCCCTCGATGGCATTTTTTACAATCTCGGCAATGTTACCGTTAGAACCAATGCCTACGCAGACATCTGCCTCGGGAATTTCTTCTGTAACGTCGTCGCGGTAACGCTCGGCAAGACAGCCGGTAACTATAACCGCTTTACAATTACCGTCGTGTTTGTACTGCGCGGCTTCAAGTATATTTTCGATAGCCTCACTTTTGGCATCCTCTATAAAACCGCAGGTGTTAATAATAATAGCATCTGCCTCGGCTTCGGGAACGCCTATTTCGTATCCTGCTTGTTTAAGCAAATAAAGCATTTGTTCGGCATCGACCTGATTTTTAGGGCAACCAAGCGACACCATACTGATCTTATACATTAGTATTCCTCTTGAAGTTCAATTTCGTTTGTATATTTTTTTATAGCATCACGCACCGCCGAATACGAAAAGCCCTTTCGCATAAGCGCCGCGTATACCTTTTGTATGTCGGTTTTATCAGCCATTTTGTTTTTGTATTTCTTTGCTATTAGCGCATCGATTTGACCTGCTTCATCAAATGCAGTTTCTTGTAATACCGATTTTATAATTTCGGTAGGTATGCCTTTTTGATACAGCTTGGCGTAAGACTCGCGCTTTGATACGTTTGATTCGGCTAAGCGTTCAGCCAAACGAGCGGCTAAACGTGTGTCATCTACAAGGCCCAGTTCTTTAAGTCTTGCTACGGCTCTTGCCGCGGCGGTACCGCTGATACCGCCTGCGACAATTTTTTGATAAAGTGTTTTCTCGCTGTAATCGGCGCGGTCCAAAAACCAAAGACCTCTTGCCTTTGCACGAATGTAATCCGATTCGGCAAGATGTTGCTTTAATGAGTCGTCATCTATTTGGTCGTTTTCGCGAAGACACGTACTACTCCAATAATCCGCATCAAAATTAAATGCCTTGCCATTGTCGAGGCTTACCCTTAAGGTATGCTTTTTGTCTTTTTTTATTTCGACTATTTTCATCAGTCGTCTACCGCTATATCAATATTAACCTTTTTGTGCTTAATTTCAGGCTCAGCCTCTACAGGCATAATTACGGGTTCGTCGTTCGGCACATCCTTTTTACCCTTGTTTGCCATAATCTCGGCATAACGTGCGCGAACCTTTTCCTCGATTTCTGCCGCAAATTCCGGATTGTCTTCAAAAAGCTGTTTTACGTTGTCGCGGCCTTGACCTATACGGGTTTCACCATAGTAGAACCATGCTCCCGAACGCTTGAGCACCTCAAGCTCAAGACCCATATCTACAATTTCGCCAACCTTTGAAATGCCTTTGCCGTAGATTACGTCAAATTCTGCCTCACGGAAGGGAGGTGCCACCTTGTTTTTAACAACCTTAGCGCGTGTGCGTGAACCGATAATTTCGCTACCGTTTTTAAGTGTTTCTATTTTGCGAACGTCGATACGGACACTTGAATAAAACTTAAGCGCGCGGCCGCCTGTTGTGGTTTCGGGATTGCCATACATAACACCGATTTTTTCGCGCAATTGGTTAATAAAGATTGCGCTACAATTTGATTTAGAAAGCGCGCCCGTGAGCTTGCGCATAGCCTGTGACATAAGTCTTGCCAACTGACCTACGTGGTTGTCGCCCATTTCGCCCTCAATTTCGGCACGTGTTGTAAGCGCCGCTACCGAGTCAACAACTATAATGTCGATAGCGCCTGAACGAACAAGCGCCTCGGCAATTTCAAGTGCTTGCTCACCGCTGTCGGGCTGTGAAACCAAAAGACTGTCAATATCAACGCCAAGCGCCGCAGCATATACAGGGTCAAGCGCGTGCTCAACGTCGATAAACGCGGCAGTACCGCCTGTCTTTTGAGCCTCTGCAACACAGTGAAGAGCAAGTGTAGTTTTACCCGATGATTCAGGGCCGTATATTTCGATAATTCTGCCTCTTGGAATGCCGCCTATACCAAGCGCCATATCAAGCGCCATAGAACCTGTTTTTATGTGTTCTACGTTCATTGCGGCATTTTCGCCAAGCAGCATTACCGCGCCCTTGCCGTACTGTTTTTCTATTTGGGCCATTGCGGTTTGTAAAGCCTTTTCTCTGCCCTCTGCAGATTTATCGGTACCAACTGATTTTGTTTGTTTTTCTTTTGCCATTATTTTATCCTCCAAATCTTAGGTTTGGTTATATTATACTTATGCGATTGTCCCAAAAACTACCCTGTCAATTTCGCAGTAATCTTTATGTTTTTGAATGTTAGTAAAACCGTTATCTTTCATTATATTTGCAACCGCTTGGGCCTGATTTATACCAACCTCTAAAGCCAAAACACCGCCCGATGCAATGTGCTTTTTATATTCTTTTATAATGTGATTGTAAAAACACAAACCGTCCTCGCCGCCTGCGAGCGCCGTTTCGGGCTCATATTTTACCTCGGGCTGTAGAACACGCATATCGGCATCGGTAATATAAGGCGGATTACTTACGATTAAATCATAAAGTCCGTCAGCGCCTTCGGTTTTAAGTACGTCGCCCTTGACGATATTTACGTCAAGATTGTTGTGGTTTGCATTTTTGATTGTAAATGCTAATGCCTCGTCATATTTTTCAACCAAGGTAACGTCTGTATCAGGGCATTCACCCTTTATTGTAATTCCTATACAGCCTGTGCCCGCGCATAAATCAAGCACACGTGCGCTTGGTTTATCCTTTATACTGTCAAGACAAACATCTATCAGTGTTTCGGTATCACTACGCGGTATAAGCACACCGGGGCCCACAAAAAATTCGCGACCAAAAAAGTTCCACCGACCTAATATGTACTGAAGCGGATAGCGTATAAGTCGCTGTTTTATTATGGCTGTTAGGTTGTTTTGTTGAAATTCGGTAAGAGGCTGTGTATATTTTGTGAGTATTTGCGCGTTTGTGTAGCCGGTTATATGCCGTATAATACACTTTGCTTCAAAAACGTAGTCCTCAATACCTATTGACTGTAACTGTTTTTTACAATCGTTATATGCTTCAAATATTGTCATTTTGCTGTTGTTCTTCCTTTGGGGATTGATTTTCTGTTGGTTGGTCATCTGACACATTTTCAACCAAATCATCTTCGATTTCGTCGCACGCTTTAAGCGCCGCTATTGCAATTTCTATCATATCGTCTTCGGGTTCTTTGGTTGTAATGCGTTGTAGCCACATACCCGGTGCTGATATGATTTTTGTAATTATATTGTCATATTTACCGCAAATTTTAAGCACCTCATAACCAAGGCCGCAAATTATTGGCAACATTAAAATTTTGGCAATTATCCAAAGCCACGCGATGTCGTACACACCCGGAAAAATCATTTGCACCAAGGTAGATACTACCATACTTACAAGTATCATTAAAATAAGAAACGATGTGCCGCAGCGAGGATGAAAGCGTTTTTGCTTTTTAACATTTTCTATTGTAAGGGGTAAACCTGCTTCATAACAGAATATGGTTTTATGCTCGGCGCCGTGGTAGGCAAATACGCGGTGGATATCCTTCATAAACGAGATGCCCCACATATACAGCACCAAAACTGCAAGCTTTATAAGCTGTTCTATGCCCGAACGCACAATTTTTGAAAAAGGATTTTTTAAAAGCCATTCAAGCCCTGCAACAGCATAGCGCGGTATACCTAAAAATAATACAAGCGCAAGCGCTATACCAAGTATAGAACCCGCCGTCATTATAACAGCGGTTATTGCCGATTCTTTTTTAGGGTCTTTAGGCTTATCGTTTTCTTCTTCTAAGTCGGTAAAGCCTGATATATCTGCCGATTTCATCATAGCCTTGTAGCCCTGTATCATAGTTTCAATATAGGTAACTACTCCACGAATAACGGGCAATCGCAATATAGGAAATTTTTCTTTAATACTCTTATCTTCTATAAAGCTTATGTCGATGGTTTTATCAGGTTTGCGAACAGCAAGGGCCGTCTTTTTTTGCGGATTTTTCATCATTATGCCCTCTATTAGTGCCTGTCCGCCAATACTGGTATATTTTGCCAAGGTGTATTTCTCCTTATTCTAAGATTTGTTGGTTTGTTTGGTTTTCTGTAATACTTTCGCATTCAGAGTCTTGCTCTTTGTTTTGTGAATTGACCTCTGTTTCTTGCTGAACCGGTTCTTCCTCGGGTTCGTAGAGCGGCAATACTATTGTAACTGTAGTTCCAACGCCCTCGGTCGACTCTACAAACAAAAGTCCCTGATGCTGTTTGATAATTTCATCGGCAACCGCAAGGCCTATGCCGCTACCGCGAATAGTTTTATTAGACTTAAAGAATTTTTCTTTTACGTGGTCAAGGTCTTCGGCAGGAATGCCGACACCTGTATCTTTAACCACAATTCTTACACAGCCTTCTTCTTGGGTTTGCGCCACAAGCACAAGACCGCCCTTTTCGGTATATTTTACCGCATTATCTATAACGTTTATAAACACCTGCTTTAATCGGTCAGGGTCACACATTACAATTGAACTTTGCACAGGCGGGGTATAAGATAATTCTATTCCCTGCTTTACGGCAAGCTCGGTATACATATCCGCCACCGAGCAAATAAGCTGTGATACGTCGGTTGCAATGACGCTGTTAACAAGCATTCTGCCCGATTGCATTCGTGAAAAGTCAAGCAAATCTTCTACCAGACCTGAAAGACGATCAGCCTCACTAAGTATTACGTCAAGTCCTCGTGATACAAGATCTTGGTCGGTGCCAAGAGACATTTTTGCAGTCTCTCCCCATCCGCGAATAGCGGTAAGAGGTGTTCGAAGCTCGTGAGAAACAGAGGATATAAAATCATTTTTCATAGTCTCTGCCGTTTGAAGCTCACTTGCCATATGGTTAATCGTTTCACCAAGCTCACCAAGCTCGTCATTGCTTGAAATTTCTATTCGCGCTTTAAAATCGCCGCCGGCGATTTTGCGTGTTGTATTACCCATAGCGCGCAGCTTAGCGACCATAGCTTTTAAGAAAAATAACCCCGACAATGCGCACAGCACCAAAACCAATGCTGAAATTAGCACAACAATCAAAATTGTCGTATTTACGTTTTTATATGCCGATTTTAAGGAGGTCACCCAGCGATATGCGCCAATAATTTCGCCGTTTGAATCGTATATAATTTTGGTGCCCGCCATAATTTGCTCGCCGCCGGAATTTTTTCCCTTGTAGATTGATGTTCCGTTGGCTGAATTTTTTGCGCGATTATATTCAGATAATATATCGTCGGACGGTTGAAAACCCGTTGTAGAAACTATTACTCTGCCGACATCGCTTATTACCTGAACCTCTATTTTGTTTTTGTATTCAAACTCATCAGATAGTGTGATTGCAAGATCATAAAATCCGCTTTTGTTGGTCGAATTCAGATTTTCAAAATTCTGGGCGTAATCAGAAGCCTGAGATTGTACCGTATTAAAAATGAGAGAGCTAAACAGCATAGAGAGAATAACTGCAATTGTTATGACAGCAAGCACAATAATAAGATAAACCTTAAACAACCATCTCGTTGCAATGCTTTTAAAATGAAATCCTATATTCACGGTACCATCCCACCTTTCTGTAGATTAATTATTGGTTAGTTGGCTGAAGTGTCCCACTTATAGCCCATACCCCACACCGTTACAATAAAGCGCGGCTCAGAGGAATCTTCCTCTATCTTCATACGAAGTCGACGAATGTTTACGTCAACAATTTTTTCTTCGCCGTAATATTCTGTACCCCATATTTTATGCAGTATAGCAGTTCTGCTGATAGGCTCATCAGGGTTGGCAAAAAAGTATTCCATTATTTGAAACTCTATTTGTGTAAGTTCTATGTTTTTTCCGTCTTTTAATAGTGACCTGCTACGCAAATCAAGTGTAAACCTACCCGACTTAATTTCGGTTGAAGGTTTTTGCTGAACCGCTGCGGTTTTGCTGACACGCCTGTAAAGCGAATCAACTCGCGCAAGTAGCTCGGTGGGGCTAAACGGCTTTGTAACATAGTCGTCGGCGCCTATCATAAGCCCGCTTATTTTGTCCATTTCTTGCGATTTTGCCGTGAGCATTATTATACCTAATGATTCAGATCGGCTGCGTAGCTCTTTACACAACGCAAACCCGTCCATACCCGGCATCATAACGTCTAAAAGCGCTATGTCAAAACCTTCTATATCATTATCAAAAATTTCTAACGCTTCTTCTCCGCTACCGGCCTCTACAGTATCATATCCAACACGCTTAAGGTTAATTGCCTCAAACTCGCGTATTGCTTCTTCGTCTTCTACAATTAATATTCTTTTCACAAAACGTGCCTCCAATTATTTTACAAAATTAAATAGATCTTTTACAGTCTCGGGCGTTATGCCGAGCTGTTGAGCGTTTTCGCCTGTTTTACAAGCAAAAACAACGTCATCTTTTCGGGCAACCTCAAATAACTCTCCGCGATTAAAGTCGGCGCTTTCCCAATCGTAAGCGTCTATTGCCGTAATTTTAAAAATCATACCACCCATTACATCGTTCTTGGCATCATAGCTGTAAACGCTGCGTTCGTGATTTTCGATATCCTTAAGCACTGCGATTTTTCCCAATAATGCGTTTGGCACATCAACATAATAACCGTCTACCGTGTTAACTATATTAATTTGTTTTACCGAAAGTTTTTCACCGTTAAAAGAACACCAATTTGTATAGTATAATGTTTCGTCAGTGTTGCCGGCATTTGGCAATTCAGATGCTACGGGTATTTCAAGCAAGCCATCTTCGTTAATGTCGCCCGTTTGAAGCGCCGCCGCGCGCCAGGTTAAAATGTTTTCAAACGAGTTTGTAGTATCAAGCAAAGGATTTACTATTTCGCCCTTTGACATATACAGCACTTCGGTAACGGCGCCTACACCCTTGGTTTCATCAATATATATTGCCTTTTGACCGTTTGAAAGGGTTGATAATATTGGTTTGGACGTGCTTTTTACACTTCCGTCCATAACACAGCCCGTTGTTTGTGCGATGCCGTTTTCGCCGTAATTATATATCATAGCCTTATTTGTTTTTTCTGCCGGATTAAGCAGATGAACAAATATTTCATTTGTACCGTTATTGTCGAGGTCACAACACATAAAATCGGTATATGGTTGAAGAAGCTGCTGTACAATACGATGCTTTTCAAACGTGAATACACTCAACTGCTTTTCGTTGCCGCCGCTTACTTCCCATCCTATTAAAATTTCTTCGGTTCCGTTGCCGTTAAGGTCACAAAACTCTACTCGCTCTACGCCCATTGCAACTACGGTCTGGTCGGCTACCGAAATCCACTTGCCATTTTCTTGACAGATTACGTTTACATGCATAGTGGTCATTTCGTCGTCGCTTGTTGTGTAAAACGCAAAAGCCTCAAATATGCTGTCGCCGTCTACATCTTCTAAAACTATGGCCGAACGGTGATCGCCTGTTGCAGGGTATTTTAAATCACAGTCTGCACCTATGCTTGCATAAAGCGCTTGCGCTATGGGCGCCATTTCGCCCGTAAGTTCAGGCGGCGATACCATATCGGTAGTGTTGTCGGTAATGACACATCCTGTTAAAACAAAACCTATACATACTGTAAGTATAATTACAATTGCTTTTTTTATCATTATGGCATACGCCCCCTTTTACACATATTTATACATAATGCATTATATCACACATCTTTATAAAATAAAAGAATTTTTTAATTAATTTTTAAATAAAATCATTGCAAGGCGAACCTTTTTATTGTATGATTTATTTAATAACAGAAATTTGGTGAAAATATGGACAATAAACGTTTAGAACAACTTATACTTACAGTGCAAAAACCCGGTCGGTATTCGGGCGGCGAGGTCAATGAGATTATTAAAGATAAAAAGAAGGTTGACGTGCGCTTTGCCTTTTGTTTTCCCGACACTTATGAAATTGGTATGAGCCATTTGGGAATGAAAATACTGTATTCGCTTTTTAATTCTCGTGAAGACATATGGTGCGAGCGTGTTTTTGCGCCGTGGATTGACGCCGAGAAGCTTATGCGCGACGAAGGCATTCCCCTTTACGCGCTTGAAAGTCGTGACCCCATACGCGAGTTTGATTTTGTTGGTTTTACACTTCAATACGAATTATCTTACACCAACATTTTAACTATGTTAGAGCTTGGTGGTATTCCGCTAAAAGCGGCTGACCGCGACGACACCTATCCTATAATTGTTGCGGGTGGACCTTGCGCTTGCAACCCCGAACCTCTTGCCGATTTTATAGATATATTCTTTTTAGGTGAGGGCGAAAAGGTTGACCTCGAGGTTATTGACCTTTACAAAGAAAACCGTAAAAACGGCGGCACAAAACAAGACTTTTTACGCGCCGCAGCGCAAATAAAGGGTGTTTATGTACCTTCGCTTTATGACTTTACTTATAACGAGGATGGCACAATTGCATCTATCACACCAAAAGATAACGCCCCAAAAATTATAGAGAAGCGTATAGAAGAAAATCTGGACGAGTCTTTTTACCCCGACCGCTTTGTAGTGCCGTTTGTTGAGGCGGTGCACGACCGCGCTGTTCAGGAGGTTTTTCGTGGTTGTATTCGCGGATGCCGTTTTTGTCAGGCGGGCTATATATACCGCCCCGTACGTGAAAAAAGCGCCGCGGTTGTAAACGCTCAAGCACGCGCTTTGTGTAAAAACACGGGCTATGACGAAATGTCGCTTTCAAGCCTTTCTACAAGCGACTACACCCATTTAGAAGAAATGCTTGACGAAATGCTCGGTTGGACCGAGTGCGATAAAATAAGTCTTTCTTTACCGTCGCTTCGCATAGATAATTTTAGCGAAGAATTGATGCAAAAAATAAACCGCCTTAAAAAAAGCGGTCTTACCTTTGCGCCCGAGGCCGGCACACAGCGTCTGCGTGACGTTATAAATAAAAATATTACCGAGGATGATATTTTAAGCACCTGCGCTACCGCATTTCGCGGCGGATATACCGCAGTTAAGCTTTACTTTATGATGGGACTGCCCACCGAAACCGATGAAGATATTGTTGGTATTGCAGATTTGGCGCAAAAGATAGTTGACCTTTATTATTCACTTCCCGAAAAGCCAAAAGGTAAAGCGGTAAACGTATCAATAAGTGTTGCAAACTTTGTACCAAAGCCGCACACGCCGTTCCAGTTTGAGCCACAAATCACGCGTGAAGAAATGATTAGAAAACAAATGTTGCTTAAAGACAGTATAAAGAGCAAAAAAATCACCTTTAACTACCACGAAAACAAAACAAGCTTTTTAGAGGGCGTTTTTGCTCGTGGTGACCGCCGACTTGGCGCAGTAATTTACGCGGCATACAAAAAAGGTTGTCGTTTTGACGGTTGGGATGAATGTTTTGAGTTAGAAAAATGGCTTGAAGCATTTGATGAATGTAAGGTTTCTGCAGAATTTTATGCTAACCGTACCCGCAGTTTTGATGAAATTACACCTTGGGAGCATCTTGATTACCGAATTACTAAAGAATTTTTAATTCGCGAAAATATGGCGGCTCACGCAGAATGCACTACGCCCAATTGCCGCGAAAAATGCGCAGGCTGTGGCGCTAACTCTTACGGAAGGGGTGTTTGCTTTGAAAAACGTTAGACTATTTTACACGCAACGCGGCCGAATGAGATTTATTTCTCATTTAGATATGACACGTTTTATGTCGCGCGCGATACGTAGGGCAGATATTCCCGTATGGTATACCGAAGGCTTTAATCCTCATCTTTATATGACCTTTGCGTTGCCGTTGTCTTTAGGCTTTGAAAGCGATTACGGCGTTTTAGATATACGTGTTTTAGACGATGACTATGATATTTCTACCATTCCCGAAAAGCTTAATGCTGTTTGTCCGCCTTACATAAGATTTTTTGATGTGGCCGAGCCTATAAAAAAGGCGGGCGATGTTGCGGCGGCACAATTTAGTATTGCTTTTGATGACAAAGGCGAGGTTGCCGATAATCTTAATAAATTTTTAAATCGCGATAGTATTACCGTTTTAAAGAAAACAAAAAAAGGCGGCGAAAAGCTGCTTGAGGTTGCTGATAAAATTAAATCGTTTTCACTTGAAAGCGCCGACAACAGCACCGTTTTAAAAATTACCCTTCCTGCAGGCAGTACCGAAAATCTTAACCCCGAATTATTTTTAAATAAGTTTTTTGAAGAAAACGGAAAATATTACTGCTATGTAATAAACCGTACGGCAATATTAGATACTAACGGTAAGCTTTTTGTTTAATTTAAAAAATGTTATATGATTATACAAGTGCTTATAAAAAACAAAGACACCGCTTTAATTAAAGCAGTGTCTTTAATTTTTTGCCATTATGCATTGTGCATTAGTTTGAAAGGTCCTCTACAACAAGCTCGCGAACTGCAGGCTCTTCTACGGGTTCTGCGTCGCGCACTGCAAAGAATTTTTCAGCAACCTGTGGGAAGAGCGCATAGCTGAGTACATCTTCATAAGACTTACCAATGCCTTTTTCCTTCATTTCGGCTGCGTATTTTTCGAGCTCGGGCTCAAGCAAATCGGCAGGACGGCAGGTAATAACCTCGTCGTCACCAATAGCCTTCTTTCGAACCTCTTCGTTTACGGGAGCGGGCAATTTACCGTACTCACCGCGAAGAAGAGCCTTTGATTCTTTTGGAACCATTTTGTAGCGCTCGCCTGAAATTACGTTCATTACAGCCTGAGTACCAACAATTTGGCTTGTTGGTGTTACAAGCGGTGGGTAACCAAAGTCTTTCTTAACTCTTGGCACTTCTGCAAGAACCTCGTAAAGCTTATCTTCTTTACCGGCTTGCTTAAGCTGAGAAATCGTGTTAGAAAGCATACCGCCGGGAACCTGGTAAATAAGGGTTTTAGCGTCTACGTTTAGCACCTTAGGATCAAGTGTGCCTTCGGCTTTCATCTTGTTGGCAACGCCGCGGAAGTGGGTAGCAACGTCAGAAAGCTTTTCAAGGTCGAGACCCGTGTCACGCTCGGTGCCCTGTAAGGTAGCAACAAGCGCTTCGGTAGCAGGGTTTGCGGTACCGTTACCAAAAGGAGACAAGGCACAGTCAACAATGTCAACACCTGCTTGAGATGCCATAAGGTATGTCATATCGCCGGTGCCAGTGGTGTTGTGTGTGTGAAGATGGATCGGAACCTTAACACTTTCTTTAAGCTTTTTAACAAGTGAATAAGCATCAAATGGCAACAATAGGTTTGCCATATCTTTAATACAAATTACATCAGCACCCATATTTTCGAGGGTCTTAGCAAGGTTTACAAAATACTCTTCATTATGAACGGGGCTGATTGTATAACTGATAGCAGGCTCACAAATACCGCCGTACTCTTTACAAGATTTAATTGCTTGTTCAAGGTTACGGGGATCGTTAAGCGCGTCAAAAATACGAATAACATCAATACCGTTTTCGATTGACTTTTTAACAAACATATCAACAACATCATCTGCATAATGCTTGTAGCCTAAGATGTTCTGACCGCGGAAAAGCATTTGAAGCTTGGTGTTGGGCATATGTTTTTTAATGGTGCGGAGTCTCTCCCATGGATCTTCATTTAGAAATCGCATACAAGAGTCAAACGTAGCGCCACCCCAGCACTCTACCGACCAGTAGCCAATTTTGTCAAGACGCTCTAACGCCGGAATCATATCCTCAATGCGCATACGTGTAGCCGCCTGCGACTGATGAGCGTCACGCAAGATGGTATCTGTAATATATAAGGGTTTATTAGCCATATTAATAATCCTTTCTGTATTCTAAAGATACATAAATAACAAACTAAAAACAGTTTGAAAGAAATTTGTTTGTAACGCCGATTTGAAGCAAGGGTGATGTGTTTTTTACACCGCCCCTTGCAAAAATCAAGTTACGGGCAAATTTACTCAAACCGGCAATTAACCAAAGAGGGCGATGAGTACACCGGCTGCAATAGCAGAGCCTATAACACCTGCAACGTTTGGTCCCATAGCGTGCATAAGAAGGAAGTTTGAAGGATTTGCCTTTTGTCCTTCCATCTGTGAAACGCGTGCCGCCATAGGAACAGCAGATACGCCTGCCGAACCGATAAGCGGATTGATTTTGTTTTTGGTAAACAGGTTCATAACCTTTGCAAGCAATACGCCACTTGCGGTACCGATACCAAAGGCAACAATACCCATACCCATAATCTTAAGGGTATCAATGTTAAGGAACGCGTTTGCCGTAGCTGTCGCGCCTACTGAAATGCCAAGGAATATTGTAACAATATTCATAAGCTCGTTCTGCGCAGTTTTGCAAAGACGATCTGCAACGCCCGACTCTTTCCAAAGGTTGCCAAGCATTAAGCAACCTACAAGCGGAGTGGCAGATGGAACTAACAAAGCAACAAAAATTGTAACAACAATCGGGAATATAATCTTTTCGGTCTTTGTTGCTTGACGGAGAGGCTTCATAACTATCTGACGCTCTTTTTTGGTTGTGAGCAGCTTCATAATGGGTGGCTGAATTACGGGAACCAATGCCATATATGAGTAAGCCGCAACCGCGATAGGACCTAAAAGATTCGGGAAAAGCTGTGATGTAGTGTAAATTGCAGTAGGACCGTCAGCGCCACCGATAATACCGATTGATGCAGCGGCTTCTTGCGGAAAGCCTAAATAGAAACAGCCGATAAAGGTTACAAATATACCAATCTGCGCCGCCGCGCCCAAAAGCAAGCTTTTTGGGTTAGAGATAAGCGGACCAAAGTCGGTCATAGCGCCAATGCCTATAAATATAAGGCATGGGTAAATACAAGTTTTAACACCTATATAAAGGTAGTCAAGCAATCCACCGTTTGCCATAATAAAGCCGTAGCTGTGGTGATATGGTGATTCGGCATCCATAAAGGCTGTCCACAAATCGCCGTTATAAAGACCTGCGCCGGGCAGATTTGTAAGCAACATACCGAATGCAATACCTATAAGCAACAGCGGTTCAAACTGCTTTTTGATAGCAAGCCACAACAAAAAGCAAGAAAGAGCTATCATTGCCAATGTTTTCCAACCTGCCGCAACCGTTACATCATATCCTAAAATTTCACTGTATACGGTTGTATCTTTTGTAAAATTTGCAAACATTTGGTAAAAACCGGTGCTTTGCAAAAACACAAGTAATCTTTCTATAAATTCTGTCATAATTTTTTCTCCTCAAGGGAACTGTTTTTTATGCTATTGTGCAAAGAACTGCGCCTGTCTCAACAGCAGAACCCTTTGTAACAACCACGTTTACGGTACCGTCACATGGAGCCATAATTTCATTTTCCATCTTCATTGCTTCAAGAATAATTATAACATCGCCTTTTTTAACGCTTGCTCCGTTAGCAACCTTTATATCAAGAATATTGCCGGGCATTGGTGCTGTAACGCTCTCGCCACCTGCGGGTGCTGCTGCAGGCGCTGCCGCGGGTGCTGCTGCAGGTGCTGCTGCAGGTGCAGGAGCTGCCTTTACATCAGCTGCGTCAATTGCTTCAAGTGTGATTTCATAAGCGGTGCCGTTTACGGTTACTTTATACTGTTTCATATCTAATTACCTCTTTTTTAAAGTTTTTTAAATTAAAGTTTTTTAAATGAAATTACGCGAATAGCAGAAACGTCTTTTCCCATTTCTTCTGCGCAAGCGGCGGTTACAGCCGCAATAATTTCTTGACGGTTTTCTACTACCGCGCTTTGCGCTGCAGTAGCGGGTGCCGCTACGGGCGCAGTGCCGTTTTCCTCGGCTTTTTGTGAACCAACAAAGAAAAGTCCCATTATTTTACAAAGAATGATTATGCATATAAGGCCAACAAAAACCGTTCCAATGCCCATTACAATAACCATCCAGTTTGGAATTTTTTCAGCTTGAAGTTCAATAACCGCTAAAAGATTTTTTGCCATGTCCATTCTTTTTGCACCTCCCGAAAATGCAATAAAAATTATTACTGAGATTAAGAAAATCCGATTCTCTCCCAATTGTACTTATTATATATCAATTTTCCAAAAAAAACAATACATATTTTGACATTTTTTCATATTTTATTTTTATTTTTAATAAAACTTATTTTAAAGCTCTTTTTGCTTGAAAAAGACAGTTTATTATGCTATCATACCCTTGAAAATAAATCCTTTTTGGAGGTAAAAATTATGGCAAACATTATTCCGCGTCCCGCGTTTTCAAAAGAGACGGACGAAAAAATCTATTTTTCTAAAAAAACGGTAATTACAGGCGAGTTTGCGTCGGTTACCACACTTTTTAAAAATCTTATTCCCGAAGCAAAAGATGCTTGTGAAAACACACTTACTTTTATTGTTGATAAAGATATTGCCGATGAAGGCTATAAAATTCTTTACAACAACGGCGATATTAATATTTTTTGTTCTACCGAAGCGGGTGCGCTTTACGGCTTTATGACCATTGTGCAATTAGCGGCAGGTAATGATTACTTTAACGCTGTTTTGGTTGACGATGCCCCAAAATACGCTTGGCGCGGCTTTATGCTCGACTGCAGCCGCCATTTTTGGAGTATGGACAAGCTTAAGCAAATACTTGATTATATGGCAAGCATTAAAATGAATGTTTTTCACTGGCACTTAGCCGATGACCAAGGCTGGAGAATAGAAATAAAAAAATATCCCCTTCTTACCGAAAAGGGCGCTATTCGCAAGGGCACACCGTATTCAGTAACACATATGCGCGATAAAGATTCAACCTATAATGAGGGTGAATACGGCAGAGGGCTTTTTTATAGCCAAGACGATGCTCGTGAGATAGTACGATATGCCGCCGAACGAAACATTATGGTAGTGCCCGAAATTGACGTACCGGGTCATTCCACAGCCGCTATTGCGTGCTATCCTGAGCTTTCTTGCACGGGAAAAGAAATAGAGGTCGAGCCGCACTTTGGTATTTTTAAAAATAATCTTTGCTGTGCAAAGGATGCCGCTTACGAGTTTGTTAAAACTGTTGTTGATGAGCTTTGTGAGATTTTCCCTGCTCCTTATTTCCATATAGGCGGTGACGAGGTTGTATCGAAGCCTTGGGACAACTGCCCCGACTGTCAAGCGCTTATGAAAGAAAAAGGACTTAAAGACCACGTCGAGCTTCACGGATATTTTAACAACATTCTTGTTGCTCACTTAAAAGAAAAGGGCAAGCGCGCAATCGGCTGGAATGAAATTATCAGCGATACTATAGACGACAGCGCAATTCCTCAGGTGTGGACTACACGCGGAGCCGAAAAGGCGGTCGAATGGTCAAAAACACGTGGACCCGTAATACTTACACAATATAATTATTTTTATTCTGATATGGCGTTTTCGCTTATTCCTCTTTCAAAGACCTATAACTACAGCCCATATTTTGAAGGCTTTGAAGATGCAAGCATTTTAGGCGTAGAGATGCCACAATGGACCGAATATATACCAAACGATAAAAAGTTTGATTTTCAGACATTTGTAAGACTGCTTGCCGTAAGCGAAATAGGCTGGACCGATGTAAAAAACAAGCATTATGAGGATTTTGAATCAAGGGTAGAAAATATGCGTGGCTACTTTGCAAGTATTGGCATAAACCTTGCGCCAAAATACATTTATTGCGGAAACACCTTTACGGGCGCCGAAAATATGACCGAAGCCGCACGTAAAGAAAAAGGAAGATTCCTTTGGTCACGAAATCCATATTATGAGCTTGAACTTTTAGATGTATATAAATTTTAAAAGCAAAAAGGAGTTACCGAAACGGAGCGTTCACATAGGGATAATTTGCCCGAAAAAGCGAATTTTTGCGGTCTAATGTGTTAAAAAGGCACGGTATG
>JAZSKN010000056.1:0-14295 GCA_045534895.1 Acutalibacteraceae bacterium | reverse complement strand
TGGTGCAGTTAATAAACTGGAGTATGATAAAATTAGGAACTCAGTTCAAACCAAAAATTTGATTTTATTACGCTCAAGAGCAAATTTAATTTACATATTCCGAAAAGATACTTTTACAAAAGGCAATAAAGAGGATTTTATTAGTTTTTTAAATGGCAAGGGTGTAAAAATTAAATAAATCAAGAAAATCAGGTTTTTAGACCGGTTCCATTTTGAGTATCGGTCCCAAAAACCTCGTTCTATTGAACGAGGTTTTTTTGCATAACAAAAGCACTTATCAATTGATAAGTGCTTTAAATTTATCTTTCTTTTCCTTTTGGTCTTGTCATTAACTCTTTTACAGCCAAATCAGGTCGATAACCCTCATATAAAACTTTATAACAAGAATTAATTATAGGCAGTTCCACACCGTATTTTTGACCAAGCTGATATGTCATAAGAGTTGCATAGTAACCTTCAACCGTACCAACCTCTTTAAGCGCTTGTTCAACAGGCACACCACTACCAACCTTGTTACCAAAACGATTGTTGCGGCTGTGCTGTGAGGTACAGGTAACCACCAGATCACCAATACCGGTAAGGCCCATAAACGTGCGTTCGTCACCACCCATACAAACACCCAAATTTGCCATTTCAGCAAGACCGCGTGTTATAAGGGCCGCTTTTGTGTTATCGCCAAGTCCTAAACCGTCACTTATACCTGCGCAAACAGCTATAACGTTTTTAATTGCGCCGCCAAGCTCAACACCAACCATATCGTTTGCGGTATATATACGCAAAAATTCGCTTGATAGTACATCTTGAACAATTGAAGCGGCAGTAAAGCTTTTTGAAGATGCAACAAGCGATGTTGGTATCATTCGAGCTACCTCTTCAGCATGAGAAGGACCTGATAAAACACAAATTTTATCATTAGGTAATTCCTCACGAATGACTTCAGAAAGTCGTTTTAATGTATCTTTCTCAAAGCCTTTTGCAACGTTTACAACAATGCCGTGATTTTCTACAGAAGCAAGTTGCTTTGCGACACTTCGTACTGCAATAGAAGGACAAGCAATAATAGAAATTAATGAATCTATTGCACAATTAATATCTGATGTAATATTAATATTTTCAGGTATTTTTATATCGGGCAAAAGCTTTATGTTTTCTTTATTTTTTATAAGTTCGTCTACCTCTTGTTGAAAAGGAGACCAAAGAGTAACATTATGCCCACAATTATAAGCCGATATCGCAAGCGCTGTTCCCCAACCGCCAGAGCCTAAAACAGTAATTTTTGTCATATTACTTTTTACCTCCTATAGTTAGTTTTTTTTCGGTGCCGTTTATAAGTCGTTTAATGTTTTCACCGTGCTTTACAATAACCAAAACACCCATCAAAATTGCAAAAACAGCTTGCGGCCAAAAAAGAGCAGGATCATTTATATAATGGAATAACATTGTACAGCTAACAACTGTTATTGCCGCCGCAATAGAGCTAACCGATACAATTCTTGTGAGTAGAACTCCGAGCGCAAAAACAGCAAGACCAATTACAATTGCCGGCCAACAACAAACCGCAAAAATACCAACACTTGTTGCTATGCCTTTACCGCCCTTAAACTGAAAGAATATCGGGAACACATGACCGAGCATACAAGCAATACCACACAAAAATGCGCCATATACAGCCCATTCTTCCCCATTTTCAAAAGAAGCAGTAAAAATCATTTTACCAATATAACAAGCAACAAATCCCTTTAAAACATCACACAAAAACGTTAAAGCACCTAACTTAAAACCGCCTGTGCGCATTACATTGGTTGTTCCCGCATTACCGCTACCAAGCTCGCGAACGTCTTTTTTCATAAATAATTTTGAAAACACAATAGCAAAGCTTATACTGCCTAACAAATATGCCAAAATTAAAGACAAAACTGCATAAATCATTTCGCGTTTTTATCTCCTCTCTCACGAATGACAAACCTTACGGGTGTACCTTCAAGACCAAAGGTTGAACGAATTTGATTTTCAAGATAACGCTGATAAGAAAAATGAAATAATTCAGCATTATTACAAAAACAAACAAATGTTGGCGGACACGTAGATGCCTGTGTCATATAGTAAATCTTCAAACGCTTACCCTTATCAGATGGCGGTTGTACACGCGCTGTAGCATCGGCCAAAATATCATTGAGCTTACCTGTAGATATACGCATTGTATTTTGTGTGCGTACATAGTTAATAAGTTCAAAAAGCCTATCAAGTCTTTGACCTGTTTTAGCCGATATAAAAATTATAGGGGCATACGGCATAAAACTAAAGTCAACCATCAATTTTTTGCGATAATTATCCATAGTTTGACCGTCTTTATCAACAATATCCCACTTGTTAACTGCAATAATACAAGCCTTACCTTCTTCAAGCGCAAGACCTGCAACTTTAGAATCTTGTTCGGTAAAGCCGTCGACGCCGTCAATCATAATAACGCAAACATCTGAACGCTCGATTGCCATTTTGGCGCGAATAACACTGTATTTTTCGATTTTATCTTCTACACGGCTGCTACGACGCAAGCCTGCAGTGTCTATAAAATTAAATTTACCAAATTTATTTTCTACAAGCGTATCAATGGCATCACGGGTTGTACCCGCAATATCTGACACAATTACACGATCCTCACCCGTGATTTTATTAACAAGTGAGCTTTTACCGGCATTGGGTTTGCCTATTACAGCAACGTTTATTATATCTTCATCTTCCGCTTCATCGGTTACGGGTAAAAATTCATAAGCAGCATCAAGTAAATCTCCTGTACCGTGACCGTGTACCGATGATACAGGAATTGGATCACCAAGACCTAAATTATAAAACTCATAAAACTCGGGCGGTACATCACCAATTTTATCGCATTTATTTACACATAAAACAATGGGTTTACCACTTTTAAGAAGCATAGAAGCAATTTCGCTATCAGTTGCAGTAACGCCTGTTTGCATATCACAGACCATTATTATTACGTTTGCAGTATCAATAGCAAGCTGTGCTTGAGAACGCATACCGGAAAGTATAATATCATTGGTTTTTGTTTCAATACCACCTGTATCGACAAGCATTACCTTTTTACCACGCCATTCGGTATCGCCGTAAATTCTGTCTCTCGTTACACCTGGTGTATCGTCAACTATAGATAATCTTTTACCAATGAGCTTATTAAATAGTGTTGATTTACCAACATTTGGTCTACCAACTACAGCAATAATTGGTTTAGCCATTTAATCAACCTCCTCTGTTCCTAAAATTGATTCTATAAGTGAATAACCGTCTGTATTTGTTACGTTAATTTTTACATTTAATTTTTGTGAAAGTTCATCAACCGTTATACTATCTAAAAACATATCGCCTTCAGCTCTTAACATACTTGAAGGTATAAGCAATGCATCACCTAAATTTTTATCCTTAAGTTGATTATAAATATCTGTAGCAGTGACAAGACCGGCTACAGTAATTTTTTCACCAAAAAATTCGTTTTTTATGGCATACACATCACATTTAAGACCGTTTAATTTTTCTTCACACAAATCGGCAATTTGCCTCAAAAGAGGAAATGCTGCAACACCTGTTGCAATACTTATGTGTTTGTTAACATTACTGTAATTTACATCTTCAAGCGCTGTTAGCACCTCAGATTTTAAAAGTGCCCACAAGCCTACTCCATTTTCAAGCAACAAAAAATCACCGTAAAAATCAGCGCTTGGTATATTTTGTTCAGATAAAAGATAAAATTCATCTGAACCATAAAATCTGCGCTCACCATACTTTTCAATCGATTTTTGAGCGTATTCATCGATTATTTCAAGCACTTCATTTGCTGTTTGCTTATCAAAGGGTTTTAAATCTGTAAGACCTTCCCGATATTTTGTAAGACCAACAGGTACCGCGGCGACACACTCCATATTTTCAAGATTAAATAAATCATTTAAACTGCGGCGCAGCTCATCACCATCATTAAATCCCGGACAAAGAACTAACTGACTGTGCATCTTTATACCCGCATCGTTAAAACGATTCATAATTTCTAAGGCATTACCTGCATTTTTATTGGTCATCATTTTAACACGAAGTTCAGGATTTGTTGTATGAACAGAAATATTTATAGGGCTTATATGCATTTTTATAATTCGTTCAATTTCATGCTCGGTGATATTTGTAAGTGTAATATAATTGCCAAACAAAAAAGATAGACGAGAATCATCATCCTTAAAATAAAGACTATCACGTAATCCCTTTGGCAATTGGTCTATAAAACAAAAAATACATCTATTTTTGCAAGAACGTTTTTCATCCATCAAATAGGTATCAAAAAGCAAGCCAATCTCTTGTGTTTCTTGCTTTTTAATTTTAATTTTCTTTATTTTACCTTTTGAATTTATAATCTCGACAATAATTTTTTCATTATTTTGATAAAAACGGTAATCAAGTACGTCCATTATGATATTACTGTTAATAGATACCAATGTATCACCCGGTTTAATACGTGCTTTATAAGCCACACTGCCTTTTTCAACATCTTTAATAATAACAGACATACTACTTCACCACCTAAGTAAATATTATACAATATTTTACAATAAAAAACAAGAGGGGGATTGCATCCCCCTCTTTAAAAATTATTCTGCAATTTCAAGAACCTGACGGCCGTTGTATTTGCCACAAGTTGGGCAAATTCTGTGTGGACGCTTATAAGCGCCGCAATCAGAACATTTTACCAATGTAGGAGCGGTAAGCTTCCATAAGTTGTTTCTTCTCTTGTCTCTTCTTGCTTTAGAAGTTTTTCTCTTCGGTACTGCCATTTTCAGCACCTCCTTAATTTAGTTATTGAATAAATTAATTATCAAGTAATTCCATAAGCTTGGCAAGTCGCGGGTCAACCTCGCGAGTATCACAGCCGCACTCACCTTCGTTTAGGTTTTTGCCACATTTAAAGCAAATACCCTTGCAATCATCGTTACAAAGATGTTTGCTTGGCAAATCTAAAATGACTTCAGAATACACAAACTCGTCCACATCTAATTTCATATCCGGTACGGTGATAATTGTGTCACTTTCCTGTCTCTCTATAGCAGTGGCAAGCAATTTATCAACATAAACGGTATGGTTGTGTTGGGTGAAAACACCGCATCGGTCACAGTTAGCCGCAAAAGTATATTCAATATTCAAATTCAAAGACACAACACTCGCCCTATTAGAAACCGTACCATTAATTTTTATTGGGTCTTTGAGCGGATAGTTCCCAAAAAAATCAACGTCACTCATATCAATTGAGTGATCAATTTCTAACACCGAATTATCGGTGGCAAAGATGCGTTTTAAATCAAGAATCATACTGCACCTCACAAAATGACCTTAAGTCACGAAGTATATTATATATATCTACCAGCCTTTTGTCAAGCACTAATTTACTTAATTTTTATAAAAAATTGCTCTCTTTTTTCAATAAATTTTGTATACATACACATTGACATTTGATATTAAAAAAGATATAATATTTTAAATATAAAATATCGAAAGGTGTTGTGCAATTATGGCCTATTTTTTCAACGAAGTATCTCACACTTTTAACGAGTATCTTTTGGTACCCGGTTATTCATCTTCTGAGTGTGTACCTGCAAACGTATCTCTTAAAACTCCCCTTGTTAAATTTAAACGCGGCGAAGAACCTGCAATCAGTATGAACATCCCTATGGTGTCTGCAATTATGCAGGCAGTATCCGGCGAAAAATTAGCAGTAGCACTCGCACGCGAAGGCGGTGTTTCATTTATATACGGTTCACAAACCGTAGAAGATGAGGCTGCTATGGTTGCACGCGCAAAGGCATATAAAGCGGGTTTTGTTGTAAGTGGTTCTAATGTTACACCTGACAGCACCTTAAAAGATATATTGAACTTAAAAGAAGAAAACGGTTTTTCTACCGTTGCTGTCACCTCTGACGGTACTGCGCACGGTAAGTTATTAGGTATTGTAACAAGCAGGGATTATCGTATAAGCCGTATGGATCCCTCAACTTTGGTTGCCGATTTTATGACACCCTTTGAAAAGCTTATTGTTGGCAACAAGGATACAACTTTAAAACATGCAAATGACATCATATGGGACAACAAGCTTAATTCTTTACCAATTGTTGACGACGATGACAATCTTTTATATTTTGTATTTAGAAAAGACTACGAAGCACATAAAGAAAATCCAAACGAATTACTTGACAGTAAGAAGCGATATATCGTAGGCGCAGGCATTAACACTCGTGACTATGCCACACGTGTTCCTGCTCTTATAGAAGCCGGTGCTGATGTTCTTTGTATTGACTCTTCCGAAGGTTTTAGCGAGTGGCAAAAACTAACAATTGCATGGATTCGCGAACGTTACGGCGACAACGTAAAGGTAGGTGCCGGTAACGTTGTTGATGCTGAGGGCTTCCGTTTCCTTGCAGATTGCGGTGCCGATTTTATAAAAGTAGGTATTGGTGGCGGCTCTATCTGTATTACACGTGAAACTAAGGGTATTGGCCGCGGACAAGCTACAGCTCTTATTGAAGTATGTAAAGCACGTGATGAATACTTTAAAGAAACGGGTATTTATGTTCCTGTTTGCTCCGATGGTGGTATTGTTCACGATCACCACATTACTCTTTCTCTTGCGATGGGAGCCGATTTTGTAATGCTTGGTCGTTACTTTGCTCGTTTTGATGAAAGTCCATCTAATAAAGTTCGACTAAACGGTAGTTATTATAAAGAATACTGGGGTGAAGGCTCAGCCCGTGCTCGTAACTGGCAGCGCTATGACTTGGGCGGTGATAAAAAGTTATCATTTGAAGAAGGTGTTGATTCTTACGTTCCTTATGCAGGTGCATTAAAAGACAATGTTGCTCTCTCACTAAGCAAAGTAAAATCAACAATGTGTAACTGCGGCGCGCTTACAATTCCGGAATTTCGTGATAAAGCTAAGCTTACATTGGTATCTGCTACAAGTATTGTAGAGGGCGGCGCACATGACGTTATTCAAAAAGAAACATCGCTTGGTACCATTAAATAAAAAAATTAGTCCCGACCTATATGGTCGGGACTTTATGTATTTATATGCTTGCTTTTTTTATACCGAAAATCATTCTTAAAAAACCGCTTAAAAATTTTGGACTTTTAATAAGAACTACCTTCATAAAATACCTCCATTAAAATTTAGAGCAAGAAATACCAAGCACTATTACCCAAATTGCAAGTATTCCTACTAAAATTTTGGGCGGACAAAAACAACTGATTAGCAACCCAACAGCAAATACAATAGCAATTATACCTTTATTAGTGTTATTACATTTTCGTCGCATTTTCATCCCCCCGATATTACATAATAAGCAAAAAACTAATTGTTGTTACAAAAAAATCGGCCTGTTTATGAAAAACAGACCGATTTTTATTGTTATTTACATTTTATTTGCAAAGTGCTTTAACTTCATCAAAAGTATTTGTGATTTCATCTTCAGGTTTCTTGGTTAACAAACTTACAACAATTATTACCGCTACACCAATTATAAACGCAGGTAACAACTCGTAAATGTCAAAAATTGTTCCATCAATAAATGCGCCTGTTAATTTATCACCAAAAACAAATCCATCGCGTAACCATTTATAGATAAACACAACTAAACCACCGGAAATCATACCGGAAATTGCACCCTGCTTTGTTGTGCGTTTCCAGAACAATGCGCAGAGCATAACAGGACCAAAAGCACCACCAAAGCCTGCCCAAGCAAACGATACAATACCAAATACCGAACTGTTAGGATTCCAAGCAAGGAAAATAGCAATAACCGAAATTACTACAACAGAAATTCTTGCTACCCACATTGAAACCTTTGAAGACATTTTAATTCCAAATGTTTCTTGTAAAATGTTTTGTGAAACACTAGATGCTGCTGCTAACAACTGTGAGTCTGCAGTGGACATCGTTGATGCTAAGATACCTGCAAGAATAATACCGGCACCAAGTGACGAAACATAACCATATTTACTTAAAAATTTTGAAATATCAACAATTATAGTTTCTGCAGCAGATGCATCAGCATATTGTGGTAAAATACCCTTTTGCATAAGTGTATAACCTACCACACCAATAAGTACTGCAACGCCCATTGAAATTACAACCCACACAGAAGCAACGCGACGTGATAACTTGAGCTTCTTTTCATCCTCGATTGCCATGAAACGAAGCAAAATGTGTGGCATACCAAAGTAACCAAGACCCCAAGCAAGTGTTGAAATTACAGGTAATGTACCATAACTTCCTGTTTGGCCCGTAGCAACATTAAATCCTTTAAACAAATCAAGATATCCGTCAAGACCCTGAACATTATTAAATATGTTGCTAAATCCGCCTGCAATACCCTCACCAAAACCAACAACAACTACCAACGCAATTGTCATAATAATACTTTGAATAAAGTCTGTTGTTGATGCTGCAAAGAAACCGCCAAGTGTGCAGTATACAATAATTACTATTGCGCTAAGTATCATAGCAAGGTGGTAATCCATACCAAAAAGTGAACCAAACAACTTACCACAAGCAGCAAAACCAGATGCAGTATACGGAACAAAGAAAACAATAATAAACAAAGCGGCAATTGTGGTCATAATCTTTGCCTTATCACCAAAACGCTTTGTAAAGAAATCGGGCAAAGTAAAGGCGCCGATTTGACTACTATAAATACGTAGACGCTTTGCAACAAACAGCCAGTTTAAATATGTACCAATTGCAAGACCTATTGCAGTCCAGCTTGCTTCTGCCAAGCCGCCCATCATAGCAACTGCAGGAAGACCCATCAATAGCCAACCGCTCATATCAGAGGCCTCAGCGCTCATTGCAGTAACCAACGGACCCAATTTTCTACCGCCTAAAAAGAAATCACCCGATGTTTTGTTTCTGCCCGATACAGCAATACCTATACAAACCATCATTATCATATAAATAAAAATGGTGGCAAGTATTACCCAATCATAACTTGTCATAAAATACACCTACTTTAAAAATTTAAATAGTATTATAACATAGTAGAATTAAAAAATCAACACTTTAAAGCGTAAAATTATCATAAAAAATAAAACCGACAGCCTTAACTGTCGGTAATACTTTAAATTAGTCGTTGCTGTAAGGAAGCAATGCTACCTGACGTGCGCGCTTAATAGCGGTTGTAAGTGCACGCTGATGCTTAGCGCAAGTACCTGTTGTTCTGCGTGGTAAAATTTTTGCACGCTCAGAAACATACTTACGAAGACGAGCAACATCCTTATAATCAATTTCTTCTACACGATCAACGCAAAAATGGCAAACCTTTTTACGTGGTTTTCTGTGAAGTGGTCTATCATTCTTTTCCATCGAAAAGTTCCTCCTTAATTAAATTAGAAGGGCAAATCATCATCCATACCGCCAATTTCGGCAAAATCACTCGCGTCAGCATTGCTAAATGCTGCAGGCTCACCCGCAGGTGCTGCGCCTTCACGCTTTGATTCTACAAATTGCGCGTTATTTACAACAACCTCAAATGCTGTGCGGTTGTTGCCGTTTTTATCTTGATATCTACGTGTCTGAATAGAACCTTCAATACCAATCATACTGCCCTTTTTAAAATATTTGGTGATAAATTCAGCGCGCTGACGCCAAGCAACAATGTTGATAAAGTCAGTTTGCTGTTCTTCACCTGCACGATAGTTGCGATTAACAGCAATGGAAAATGTGGTAACGGGTATACCGTTAGTTGTTGTTTTAAGCTCGGGGTCTGCTGTTAGACGACCGGTTAATACTACAAGATTAAACATTTAAAAATCCTCCATTACTTTTTAATTACCATAATGCGAAGAACGCCTTCGGTAATACCTGCAATACGCTCAAGCTCTGCAGGAAGGGTTGGCTCACAGCTGATTGTTGTGAAAATATAGAAACCTTCAGTTTCATCATTGATAGGATAAGCAAGTCTGCGTTTACCCCATTCGTCAACATTTTCAACTGTGCCGTTTTTAGTCATAAGGTCATTAAACTTTTCTTTAAGAGCGTTAAGTGCCTCTTCACCGTTTGCTACTGAAAGAACAAGAGCTACCTCATACTTATTGGCCATTTTGTTGCACCTCCTTTTGGTCTAATGGCTCCGTGTATTAACACGGGGCAAGGAGCTAATTTAAGTAAAAACATAATTAGCGTCTAACATTATAACACATATTTTTTATTTGTCAACTTATTTATAAAATTTTGTTATTTTATTATTAAACATTGATTTTTTTGTGTAACTAATATATAATAATGGCGAATCAATCTACAATTTATAAAAGGAGATAATTTATGCTACTTGCAGTTGATATTGGAAATACAAATATTACTCTTGGCGCATATGACAATGATGTTTTACGCTTCACGGCGCGTCTTGCAACAGCGCACGGCACAACGTCTGACCAATATGCCGTTGAAATCAAAAATATTTTAGAGCTTCACGGTCTTCAGGCTGCGCGTATAGAAGACTGTATAATATCATCGGTAGTACCGTCAGTCGGAGGTGCTGTTTGTAATGCAGTTTCTCTGCTTTGCAATATTGTGCCTCTCGAATTAGGCCCCGGTGTAAAAACAGGACTTAATATAAAAATCGACAATCCTGCACAATTAGGCGCCGATTTGGTTGCGGGTGCAGTTGGCGCAATTAGCGAATATACTCTTCCCTGCGTTGTAATTGATATGGGCACTGCATCTACAATCAGCGTTATTGACCGTAACGGTGCATATTTGGGTGGTGTTATTTCGGCAGGTGTTCGTTTAACTCTAAAAGCTTTATGTGAAAACACTTCACTGCTTCCTTCGATTGATATTTCTGCGCCAAAATCTGTAATTGGTTCAAACACGGTTGACTGTATGAAATCCGGTTTAATATACGGTACTGCCGCTATGATAGACGGACTGCTCGATAGAATTATTGATGAACTTGGTGAGATTCCTACCGTAGTTGCCACAGGCGGCCTTTCTAAAGACATTATTGTTCATTGTAAGAACGATATAATTTATAACGCAAATCTACTACTTGACGGTTTGCGTGAAATATATGAAAAAAACAGATAATTACGAGGTGCTTTTTATGTTAAAACAAGAACTATTAAAACGGGATTTACCCGAACTTAAATCGCGTGAAGAAATGCTCGAAATTATGCAACACGAGGTATATGGATATCTACCAAAAAACAACTTCACTTGGTCGGTTTCAGAGCCTAAAAACATCGAGACTCGTTATGATAAAGGCAATGTGATTCATTCGAGTGTTGATTTTACACTTACTAATGAGCACGGCAGTCACACCTTCCCCGTTCATCGTCTTTTACATCAAGACGGAAAGCAGCATCCTGTTATTCTTTGTATTAACATAGATAAGCGTGTACCCGATAAATATTTACCTATCGAAGAAATTACTGAACAGGAATTTGACATTATTACATATTGTTATACCGATATAACAAGCGATAACGATGACTTTACAACCGGTATTGCACCGCTTGTGTTCCCAAATGGCAGAACAAATGATACCGACTGTGGTAAAATTGGTCTATGGGCATTTGCAAATATGCGTGTGCTTGATTATGCTCTTACCCTCGCCGGTACCGATTGCAAAAACGTTGCAATACTTGGTCATTCAAGACTTGGTAAAACTGCGTTATTTACAGGTATGATGGATGAGCGATTCACCCACGTTTTCTCTAATAATGCCGGTTGCGCAGGTGACGCTATCGCGCGCGGTGGTTCAGGTCTTCCCGATGCTAACGGTAATTTTGCTGTTGAAAAAGAGTATCGCGGTGAAACTATTGAAGTAATAACACGCGTATTTCCCTATTGGTTCTGTGCTAATTATAAAAACTATGCCGAACAAGGCTTTGGCACCGATTTTGACCAGCACTTTATTATTGGAAGCATCGCACCACGCAATGTTTGCGTAAACGCAGCCGAGCTTGATTACTGGGCTGACCAAAAAAGTGAGCAGCTTTGCTGTATGGCAGCGGCTAAAGCGTGGGAAAATATGGGTCTTGACGGAATTGAAGAATGTGACCACTTCCTTACCGCAGGGGAAAAATTACTTAACGGAAACGTTGGTTTCTTTATGGCTCCTACTAAACACTTCTTGTCACGTCATGCTTGGAATAACTATATGGAGTTTATGCGTAGACATTTAAATAAATAATTAGAGGTAATTAGTATGTTAAATCAGGAACTTTTAAAACGTAATCTTCCTCCTCTTTTATCTCGTGAAGAAATGATCGAGATAATGCAACGTGAAGTTTATGGATACCTACCAAAAAATGATTTTAAGTGGTCAGTTTCGAATTACATACGTAGAGATGGTCGTTTGGCTAAAGGTAACGTTATATACTCAACCGTAGATTTTACGCTAACAAATAAAAACGGAAGTCACACATTCCCGATTCATCAATTTTTACACACTGACGGAGAAAAACACCCTACATTTTTACATATTGCAGGCAGATACCCCGGTAACTTTGTTCCTGAAGAAGAAATTGTAGAAAAAGGTTTCAATTTAATAATTTATGCATACACCGATATAACAAGTGATGACGGTGATTTTTTAACCGGTATCGCTCCGCTTGTATTTCCTGACGGAAGAAATAACCCCACCGACTGTGGCAAAATAGGTCTTTGGGCATTTGCTAATATGCGTGTACTCGACTATATTCTAACATTAGATTGCGTTGATGAAAAAAATATCGCTATTGTAGGTCAATCCCGACTTGGTAAAACAGCATTAGTTACAGGTATGTTAGACGAAAGATTTACTTTTTCACTATCTAACAACGCAGGCTGTGCCGGTGATACACTTTCACGTGGTAACTCGGGACTTCCTGATTCTGATGGCAAATTTGCCGTAGAAAAAGAATTTAGAGGTGAAACAGTCGAAAGAATTACTACTGTATTCCCCTATTGGTTTTGCAAAAATTATTTAAAATATGCCAAGCAAAATTACGGCACCGATTTTGACCAACACTATCTTGTGGCAAGTATTGCTCCACGTAATGTATGTGTTACTTCTGCCGAGCTTGACTATTGGGCTGACCAAAAAGGTGAACAGCTCTGTTGCCTTGCCGCAAGTGAAGCTTGGGAAAAATTGGGTCTTGTAGGCTTGCAAGAGTGTGACCATTACTTAGCCCCCGGTGAAAAACTACTAAACGGTAATGTTGGTTACAGTATGACACCTACAACTCACTTTTTATCGCGTCACGCGTGGATTAACTATATGGAATTTATGCGTATTCACAGACATAACTGATTTTATCAGTAAATATAATATGTCAAAATTTTATGAACTGCACCGCTTTGGGCAGTATCGGAGGTAATTTTATGACAAACAAAAGACAACAACAAACACAGAAACTCGTTATTGGCGCAATAATGACTGCATTAGTTATTATTTTGCAATTAGTTGGCAGTTTCACAACATTTTTTGGCCCGTTTTCTACTGCGGCAGCACTTATTCCTATTGTATTAGGTGCCGCAATGTGCGGAACGGCTATTGGTGCTTGGCTTGGTTTTGTATTTGGTGTGGTTGTAATTGCATCGGGTGGCGCGGCACTATTTTTTGCTTTTGACGTACCCGGTACTATCATTACAGTTTTATTTAAAGGCACACTTTGCGGTCTTGCGGCAGGTTTGGTTTATAAACCACTTTCAAAATTTAACAAATATCTTGCTGCACTCGTTTCTGCAATTGTATGTCCTTTGGTTAACACAGGCGTATTTTTGATTGGATGCTACATATTCTTTATGGATAGCGCTACCGAAATCGCTTCAACACTTGGTCTGACGGTTTCAGGTATGGCTGTTTTTTGGGCTCTTGCAATGGGTAATTTTGCATTAGAAATTGTTTCAAATGCTGTTTTATCCCCTGTTATTGTACGTGTTTTAAATTTTAATAAAAACAAATAATTATTTACCGCTCGTTATATCAAACGGGCGGTTTTTGGTGCATAATTACTACATTTATTGTATCATTTTGTGTTTTTATTGAAAAAATGCTTAAAATTACATTTTTTGTAAAAAAACTCTTTATTTTTTTAATGTTTTTTGATATAATTCTTAAGATACCATAGATATGGGTATAATTATGTTAAAATTGGATTTTAAATCCATAAATTATTAGGAGGTTGATTCGCAATGAGTCACAAGTATGTTTACCTTTTTAGTGAAGGCGACGCATCAATGCGTGAGCTTCTTGGCGGTAAGGGTGC
>JAZSKN010000018.1:0-33267 GCA_045534895.1 Acutalibacteraceae bacterium | reverse complement strand
AACTTCGTTTAGTTTCTTCGCCATTGTAGTCTACCATACGATTTCGCTTACGTCATGGTTCTCCATCTCTTCACTATTGCCGAAGTATGTAACAATCTCATCATCCTCGGTATAAGCGGCTTCGCTACGCACGCAGATGTGCTAGTTCTCACTGCCGCATAACATCGTTTTCTGTCTGGCACCGATTTCAATATTGCGGCAATCCCCGTCGGTATCAATGATAATCAGCGTATAACTATTAGCCTTTTGCACCTGCTTTTTAATAGCAGTCAGCACCTCGCGGGAAACAGGAGTTCTATCAATAACAGTCGTTTTGAAAGGTAGTTCGGGCAGGGGGAAATATTCTGCTGTATTCAGTTCGACGAGAGCTTCCGGCAAACCGCCGATATTCCATTCGGTAGCATCAATGCCCATGTCACACAAATAGTAGTTAATCGGCAACACTTTATATTCACCGTCAAAGGTAACAAGTTGATTGTTCAGTACCGATTGGCGATACACTTCCTGACCAAGAGTGCCAAACCCAAGCACAAACACACTAATTTCGGTGCCGGTCTTAATGGCGGCATCCTCAATGTATTCTTTCGGTAGATACTTGGTAACGGGGTTTGCGTGGGTAAAGGTTCTGGCAAGAAGCTCGTTTGTACTGAAGGTGTCGATAAAGGCTTCCATTTCGTTCTTTTCAATAATCTCACGGCGAACGGTTCCGGCTTTTTCACCATCAAGCGCTACATATAAATATATGTTTTTAGCGTTTGTTTCAGCCTTTTTGTATGTAATAAAGGTGTCAATATAGTCCAGTGCTTTCTCTGCTTCGGTGCAAATGATGTTATATCGAGTTGTGGTATTAAACTGGCGATTGCCAAGCAGCTGCACCGAGAAGCCTTTGCGTAAAACTGCATAGCCGTCTTCGATCAGCTCTTTAACGGTTTCCTTATCTACACCATCATCAAGCAACAATACCGCATTGCAGGTCTTGGCATAGTGAAGTGCCTTAGCGCTGTTGCCAACGACAATATCACAACTGTCTTTCTTCAACGCCTTTGCTAATCTGAACCCATTTGTGATAGAATTTCTGAACGCTTCAATCGCCGTGCTGATGGTAGTGAGCAGAGCAATAACAACACCTAACGTATAGGCAACAGAAAAGTGTGGGAAAGCCTCTGCAAAACCGGAGACAGCTTCTACATTAGCTTCACCAACAAACAATTTGATGGTTGCACCTAAGCAGTCAAGCATACCCAAGATAACATTAGACTCTTGCCCAAGCTCCAAGACACCGTAGAGAAATGGAACAAGGTGCAGAGAATAGTTCACCACGATAAGAACACCGATAAACAGCGTCGTTTCATTTAACCTTCTCTTTTGAAACCTGCCAACGACAAAGGCGAGTAATAACACAGCCTCTATAATTAAAATCAAGATACTTATTATGTTCCACATACGAACAGCTCCTTTTTATATGCTAACAAGAGGAGGTTTATTGATTATTACATAATCAATAAAGGGATATCCCTTCGAAAACCTGCTATTTAATTTTTTGTCGCATTATATCTCCCTTACAACATCCAACATATCCCCTATGTTGCAATCCAATTTATCACAAATGCGAAGCAGAACATCGATAGACACCGGCTCATCCTTACGCATTTTCGTCAGCGTATTAGGCGCAATTTCAGCCGTTCTTCTAAGATCCGCTTTGCTCATTTTCTTGTCAACGAGTAACTTCCAGAGCTTGTTGTAACTTACTTTCATAGCCATATTTGTCCACTTCCTTTCTTGCTATAAAAATTCTAGTTAATATTATAACACAACTAGAACAGTTTTACAAGAGACTTTATCAAAATAAAAATAAATATTCGCACAGCGGTGCGAATATTTAGGTTACAAACAATAATAATCTTAAATTTGAAAATAAATCAAAATGCTACTCGTTTTGTGTTTTCTGTTCCATATTGATTTTTCTATAGAAAAAATATAATATGAGTAGAAAGATTAGGAGCAGTTTTGATTTTAGATGAATTCGATTCTAAAAAGCATTTCGGTATAATTGCTAAATTTAGAGAAAACTATTTAAAAACTGAATTGTTTAACAAATTCAAGAATATCTTAGAACTAAACACTGATGCCAACCAAATATACCCGAGAATGTTTCTCAGGTATATTTTTGCCTACAATTCTGCCTACAAAAGCAAAAATGAACACTAAAAAAAATACTTAACAGCGAAAAGGACTACTTAACAAGAAAATCCCGATAAACCCTGTAAATATCAGGGATTATCGGGGTTTATTCGTTACATAGCGGGAATACTCAAAAAACAAAGTTTCGTACTCCTAAGATTTAGTTGTGCGTTCGATTCGCACAGGGGGCGCCAAAAAGTGCCGATAAATCAAGGTTTCTCGGCACTTTCTCTTTTTATTACTCACTCATTTT
Source organism: Acutalibacteraceae bacterium (assembly GCA_045534895.1). GTDB lineage: Bacteria > Bacillota > Clostridia > Oscillospirales > Acutalibacteraceae > UBA737. The sequence goes on along the minus strand of JAZSKN010000018.1, from coordinate 30,833 downwards.
CTTGAGTGAGTTTTCTTGTTTTTTTTAGTGTAAACCAAGCTCGAACTTTTATCGTTCCCCGACCTAAATCTTGCTAATTGCGATTAGCAGAAAATCGCCGTTTTGCTAATTACCTGCTAATCAAATTTTTAGTAAAATTCTGCTAATTTGCACAGGCGTATGTTTTATCCATAATTTTTCTCGTTTTTTATTGAATTAAATCAAAAAATGTGGTAAACTTATAATTGCCAAACCAATTGAATATAAAATCAAGGGCAATTTCTCTTTTTATATAGGGATATTTATACCCTTTTTACGCATAATTACATTGCGAATTTGATAAAAATGCAAATTCCATCAATGTGATTGTGCTTATTGCCCTTTATATTGAATTGGTTTGGCGACTATCGGAGTTTGCGTTTTTTGTGCGGTTACTTCGGTAGCCGCACTTTTTATTTTTTAGGGGAAGGAGGGAAAACAATGGGATATGAAATCGCAAGAGATGTATGTCCTCAAAAATACTACGCAAAAGGAAGCGTGATCAAGGATACCATTCCTACTATTATTGCTTTAATAATTGTAGCATTCTTTTCAGGTAGCTTATCTTTTGAGATTAATGCTATAGTAACAATAATCTTTGAAATTGTATTTGTTTGCATTACGTATGGATTTATCTTCATTTTATTCAAAGGAATGAAGAAACGTTTGGCAGAAACATATATTAGTGTATGCGAAAACGGCGTTTGCGGAATTTGTCCTCTTAACGGTTACAAAAATAAAAACTTTGAACTATTTTACAATGATATTACTAAAATGGTCGTTAAAGGTGAAAGATTGTTTTTGTATTCTAAAAAAGGAAATGTGGCGCTTACATTGATGAACGCGGCAGCGACCTCTGCGCTTATTAAAAGCAAAAATACAAATTTATGATTTATAGTTAAAATATTCAAAAACAAAAAAATCAAAGGAGTATATAAAAATGAAATGTTTTAGATTATTATCATTAATTATTGCTTCAATAATGATGTTGACCGTGTTTGTCGGTTGCGACAGCAAAGAAAAAACTACCACAACCGAAGATGTCGATAAGCATATAGATCATGTAACCAACGATGGTAGCACCGAAATCATCACCTCTGATGAAGTAGATTTCACTGTAGACATTTCTAATTTAGGCGAGATTAAGGATGGCGCAGCGCCACTAAACAGCAATATATTTGTGCTTGCCGGAAAAACATACACATTTCCAATTAAAATGTCCGATCTATTCAACGACGGTTGGAGTTTAAGTAAAGGTTTTAAGTATCAAACAGAGTTTGAGGCAAACAGCAAAACAAATCTGGTTAGTTATAGTTTGGATCATAAAAGTGGAATGTCCATCGAACTTTCTCAAATAAAAAACGATTCTTCCGAGACAAAAAATATTAAAGATTGCACTCTCACTGCTTTTGATATTTATTTATACGATGTACAAACAGATTCTGATTTTGTGATTCCCGGTGGAATTATACCAACCTCAACGGCAGCAAACGTACTCGAAATATTTGGAGAGCCTAACACTACAACCGAATTTACAGGTTATAGTTATAATTTAGAGCAACAACTTACTTATGCCAAACAGAATAACAGCAATATAAGTTATTCTTTCTCGTTCAATGACGATGGTTCTCTTTACTATATTAGCGTAGATTACGAAACATAATTGATTACAAACCTCTGATTTTTAAATAACCTTAGTGGTTCTTAGTTTTAGAAAATCCTACAAAACCATTGTTGTTTAAAACAAACTTTTATTTAATTTAACAGCCGCAAGGAAAATCCCTTGCGGCTGTTGTTTTTTATTCTTCCTCTTCGTCAAAAGGAACGTCCGGCAATTCAATACCAATACTTGTAACAATAATATCGCTTTCACACAAAGCAAAAATTTCTATATTTGCTTTAACAAAATTTTCATTTTTCACTTTTTTTGTCTCCTTAAACAATATTATTGTGCATCTGCGTATGCCTTTGTAGCATCTCCGTACTTGATCATAGCGATAAGCAAATTGCTAAGCGCGGTATCACTACCGCCTATTTGCACATTGGCATATGATTCGACACTGTAGCAAATGGTGTTACTTACCTCGGTGTCACCATTAAGCACTGTAAGATAAACCGTATCGCGCATTTTGGTTACGTTAAAGCCTCTAACATATACGTAATACGTATCTTCGCTACCGTCTCTTTTTACAAATCGGCTTGCGGGTATTTCAACCGTGGTTGTACCACAAGTTGCCTTTACAACAAGATCTTTTATGTTGTCGGTTTGAATTGTGAAACGCAAGGTTGCCGATTCTTCAAGATACAAGCCTGCACCCTTCCATTTAACTGTTGGGTTATCTATTACCTTGTATTTAAGATCTTTATCAGACTGGGTTACAACGTCAGTCATGGTTCCCCACGCTTTTTGGGTATCGGTTAAATCTGCATTTACAAGATTATCTGTGTTATAGCTTGTATAAGCTTGCGCTTCGGCACCGTAATTAAGCAGGTCTACAAGCAATGTGCGCAGTTTGGCATTTGAATCATCGCCATATTTAGACAACATATTATAGCAGTAACGTCCTACGCTGTATTCGCACGTTTGTGATTTGTAGTTTGCGCCACCCTTTATACCGCAAAGATTAGCGTAAATTATATCATTCATACGGTTAGGCGCAATTTTATCAAAGGTAAACACATAATACTGACCTTTTTCGGTGTATTTGTTTATTGTGTAATTTTTACCGCAATATGTAAACTCGATGTATAATTCTTCGTAGCCCAATACGTCAATTACGCTTTTCTTTATCATATAGTTTACAGCAATATTGTTAGTAAGTGTAATGCTTGCGCCTTCAAACACATGTTCACCGCAAGGCCAGTAGCATACGTCGCAAATGCTGTCGCTGTTTGCATCGGTGTGGGTCTGCGCATTAAAGGTGTCGCCACAGGTAACACAAATATTTGCGTGGGTGTTTTCGTCAATATAATAATTGCCCGACGATGTGTGACCACCAATTTCTGAAGGCTTGGTTTCAGTCATAACACCCTCTACAAGATAAGTATCGCATACTGAACACTGGAAGTATGGTATAGGGTCTACACCGCCACATTCGGATGTAAGCGCATCTTGCTCAACCCAATTATGACGACCGGTATAGCCTGTACCAATATGCTCGAGTGGTTTGTCAGAATGTATATCGGCATCCTCTGCAAATTGGAGTCCGCAAACCGAGCAGGTCTTATATGCCACGGTAGCCTCAGTTTTACAGTCGCCTGCAGTAGCGGGAACAACCGCGCTAAACTGATGACCGTCAGAAGTAATTTCGCGGGTAGAGGTGTAATCACAGCTGTCACACTTGGTGTTCATAACACCACCAACAACGCAGTCGGCATCTGACTCTATACCTGCATCAACCATATTATGTACGTGCTGATAATTACACTGAACACATTTATAATTGTCATCATAAATGTGCAAAACTGTACCGGTTGTAATACCGCAACCACATCTAATTGAGTGTGTGGTATTATCGCTTGATACAACCTCGATAGCATCATGGAACGGCAAAAGCGACGGTGTACCGTTGGTTGATGTAATCCACTTTCCTGTAGAATTAAGTGCATTGCCTATTTCTGTAATATTGCTAACCTTTATCATATCGCTATCGGTATATGAATATTTTGTAGCAAGGGTTGAAAAATCGGCATCGGTATATACATTTTCAACATTATCGGCACCGTTAAACTGAGCTTCGTCGTTTTGTGGTATTGGTAAAACTCCCAACACAATAGAATTTGTAAGGGTATTTTCAAACACCTGATTGTTGCCGTAAGCAATTTTTGCCGATGCGGCGATAAACGGTATGGTTTGAACTGTGCCACTCTTATTCCAGGAAGTGTTATTATTATAAACCAAACAGTTGTTTATATTAACTAGGTCAGTAGCAGCCGTTCCCAAAAGAATGCCGGTTTCCATTTCGGTAGTGCTTGTAGAGCGCATATAACAATTAGAAACCTCTACACCATCTATATTAACTGTGCCGTCAACCTTTCCGCCATAATTTGTACCATACGAAATAGCCGCTAAAGCGCCCATTCTTCTAGTAGAAGAAATATATGAGTTTCTGATTGCAACGTCCTTATAGGTTACGCCTACAAGATCGGTTTCCACCTCAGTATTGGCAATGGTGCCACCTGCATCAATTACAGGAAAAAGGCCAGCCGCTTGGGCGCTGTTGGTGCCGGCAGTTGCTACGGCATACATACCGTAAATCTTTATACCGTTACCGTCAAAACTACCATTAAACTGATTGCCAATATTTGTAGTAATCCAGTTAGCAGGGGTGTAGCCTGCTGACTGCATATCGGTAAAATAGGTGTTAACGGCTGCAGCCGAAGTAAGATTCATAATTTTTCCTGCTCCACCTAAAGCAGCAACTACCACTTCGGGCTGGAGTATAATCGCATCAATATTATCGGCTATTTTATAATGTTTTTCGGTTGTTGTGTTGGGGTTTGTGTAAAGTGCAAGATAGTTAAGTTCCTCTGCGCTATCAATAATAATTGGGTCATCCGCTGTGCCCTTTTCTCCCTTATCAGCAAGAGAAGAATCGGTTTTTGTGTTGTCCCAATAAATTATGTTTTGAGCACAGTCTTGTATATCTTCCGGAATTTCGGGGTCCTCGGGTTGTTCGGGTTCTTCGCCCGAGCCGCCGCCTTCGCCGCTACCGCCGCTTGATGAAGATTCATAGAATATACGAAGTTGTGGATAATTATCATTAACTGAAATCCAGATGTTTTCCCAATCAAGACCGGGCATATTAGTTTGTGCCGCTGTACCTTTGATATCGTCTAAAGCGACCTTTTTAATATCGGTATCTGCATAGGTTGCGACTGTGGGCAAATCTTGGTCGGTATATACGTTTTCAAAACTGTCCACACCGCTGTTATAACTGTTTGCGGCACCACTGTAGGTTGGATATGGAGTCAGACCCAACACAACCGAATTTTCAACCGTGCTGATAGTACCCGTTGCCGTACCTGCATAAAGTGGTATTACTTTATTTAGGCCTTCTGCATAGCTATAATTGTCATAAATTAGGCAGTTTTCAACCTTGACGTAGTCTTTTGTTGTACGACCAAACAAAACGCCCATTTCGTTAAAGTTTGTTTCTGTTGTGGAACTATCGGTTATATAACAATTAGAAATTTCAACACATTTAGCGCTGACTGTGCCTACGGTGCTTCCTGCACAGTATGCACCAAGAACGCCTATACGACGAGCAGACTCAATATATGAATTTCTAAGTGCAAAATTCTGGAATACCGAATCTCCATCAATACCCGGGAAAAGACCTGACGAGTTTGAATTTACAGCGTAAAGCCCGTAAATTCTTACACCATTACCATCAAAATTACAGATTACTTTAGCAGGGTCAGATGTATTTGCAATGTTTAACCAATTCGTCGGGGTGATAGTTTCGGTAAGATATGTCTTTACAGCACTATAATCATCAAGACCCATAAGAGTTTCAGCATCTACCGAAGACTCAGGTTGCAGAATCATCACATCTATGCCGTCGGCAATCTTATATGATTTACCGCTTGACGCTGTGGTTGCAATATAGTTAAGCTCTGCCGCAGTAGAAATAATTATATTGCCGTCACTGTCTACGTTTGTTTCATCGGGAGCCGTTTTTGTGCCGTCCCAATAAACTATATTTAAAGTTTCTTCCTCATTATCACCGCTATCGCCGCCGTCATCAACAGCAGGCTCTTCATAAAACAGTTTTAACTTTGGATAATCGCCATCTACCGCAGTCCAGGTATTAGTCCAGTCAAGACCGGGCATATTAGTTTGTGCCGATGTACCTTTGATATCGTCTAAAGCGACCTTTTTCATATCGGTATCAGCATAGGTTGTATAGGTAGGCAAATCCTGATCGGTATATACGTTTTCAAAACAGTTTACACCGTGTGTTTTTGAGCTTGTGCCAGACGTAGGATAAGGCACCGTTCCCAGAACTATAGAGTTTTCTACTGTGTTAAGATGATTGGAATCACCCGTATATCCTCCGCAATAAAGTGGAATTTGCTTATCAAGACCTGTAGCATAACTATAGTTATCATAAACAAGACAATTTTCAATACGAACAAGCTCTTTGTCCTTTGCTCTGCCGATAAGTAATCCTTCCTCACCAAAATGGCTTGCCGTGGTTGTGGTCGATGTAATATAGCAGTTAGAAACCTCGCAATTTTTAACATTGAGTGTTCCGACACCAATACCGCCCGCGCTATACGCACCTATTACACCAATACGTCTGCTTGATTCTAAATAAGAATTTCTAAGCGCAAAATTTTGGAAGGTGTTACCTGTATGACCTTCGGTTGTATAAACTGTTCCGCCGTCAACACCGGGAAAAAGACCAACGTTTGCACCTATGCCATAAAGGCCGTAAATTTCAACACCATTTCCGTCAAAACTGCCGTTAAATACCGGTGGGTCTGATGAATAATTAACCCAAGCTGTTGCCGTTATAGTTTCGGTTAGGTATGTTTTTACAGCGTTATAATCGGCAAGGTCCATTAGTGTTTCAGCATCTACCGAAGATTCGGGTTGCAAAATAATTACATCAATATCGTCTGCAATTTTATACGACTTTCCGCTCGAAGCGGTTGTAGCGATATAATTAAGCTCTTCAGCCGTAGATATAATTATGTTACCATTAGTGTCTTTGTTTGACTCATCCGGTGCGGTTTTCGTACCATCCCAATATATTATATTTTTTTCGGTTGTTGCCTTTGTGCTAAAGTTTACACCTGTAAATATTGATAGCGCAAGCAAAGCTAGGACAAGTGTTATACTAAGAGATTTTTTAGCACAATTCATAATATTATTCATTTATTTGCCCTTCCTTTCTTACGGATTGGTGTAACCGCAGTCGCAATTATCACTATGCTCATCGCGGTTATACGGTTCTGCGCAATGCTCACACAGTGTCCAGTGATATTTATCGTTATAATATGTTTCACCGCCGCTATGCTGACCGCGTGAACTAATAACAACATTATCAATAAATTTAGTAAGTGCGGCATCCTTAAAGTAAGCATCGCAAGCGTCGCACTGCCAATATTCTATATTACCGTCTTCTATACAGTTTGCAGGAACACGATTATGATGTGTTGCCGCAAGGTGACCTGTAGGAGCAATAAGCACAGAAGATTTATCGGTTATTTCTGTTACGCAATTAGCATCCTCGTAATATCTGTTACAATCGCAAGAATAATATGCTGTGTTACCGTATTCGGTACAGGTTGGGTCTTTAGCCTTAACGTACTGTGGATTATGCTCAAGTGTGTTAGCCTTTGACTTTATAATCTCGAATTCATCGATTTGTGTACCTGTAGTCTGATAGGTTGTAATTTTAAACGATGTAGGTGTTACCGCAATGTTTGAAAATGCGGGAACCTTTTCTTGATTGGTAACAGCCGCATAAGCAGCATTCGGACTTACTATGTTATAGAATTTTGATCCTGTAGCACTATGTGCTGTAATATAAAGTACACCATCAGGGTCGGTTACACTCCCCCCGCCTATTGTTGTGTCGGGGGTAAGATTTTTCATTATATATGTTCTTGTATAAGTATGGTCGTGTCCCATAAGAACAACGTCGACACCAAGCTCGGTAAATACCGGTGAAAGCTCATTGCGGCGATTTATAATGTCTGCGTCTACAGAGTGAGAAGCAATACTATAAAGCGAGTGATGAAATACTACAACACGCCATAAAACGTGTGGATTTTTGCGCATTGCCTCTTCCATAAACGCTTTATGCTCGGCCGTGCTTTGCATCATAGTGTTAATGTTCATAAACAAAACATCGTTATAAACATACCAATAGTCACAACCAACACTACCGTTATATTTACCATAATCAGTGGTGTTTGCATGGTTAAAATGCTCGTTATAATTGCTGACACTGTCGTGGTTACCCATAACAGGCGCAATAGAAAGCGAGCTTAAATCGGGACTAAAGAAATAGTCATACTGCTCTTCCGAAGCACCCGAATTTACTTGGTCACCACCTGAAATAAGGAAGTGAGCATCGGGGAATTTTTGTAAAGCCACGTTTAATGTGTTTATCCAAGCGTTTGCGTCAGCAATGTGTGAAGCTGTAGAGTTTGCCGCACCCGCAGTTGTGTTTGCGCCAATTTGCGGATCACTTAAGAATATAAAGTTAAAATCGCCCGTAGACCCCGTCGAGAAGGTGTGTACTTTAGATACCGTAGAATCATTAACCAAACGGTAAACGTAATCGGTGTTGGGCGCAAGATTGGTAAGAGTTGCCTTACAGTAGTTATAACCTTGGTCCTTAGATGAAGTTACTGTTGCAGTTGCGGTGCTGTATTCTGTTGGGAACATATCGCCGTTTTTAACTGCATACTGTACCGATGCCGAAGCTGATTTATACGGTTCGTACCAGGTTATATTACGCTGTGTTTCGTCTTCACCCATTGTAAGAGCAATGTTTTTTTCGGTAGGCATTTCACCGTTTGGGTCAATGCTCATACTCTCGACCGAAAACCAAATATCAGAACTGCTGTTTTTGGCGTTATGAACTTCAACAGCGATCGTGTTTTCTCCTGTTTTTAGCAAGGTTGCATCAGCAGTAAAGCTACCCTCTAACGGAACGCCGCCGTTTGAGCCGCCGTAAGAAAGGTTAGTTGTAAGACTATCGGCATAAAAGCCTGCAACACGTGTGCCGTTTATGTAAACGATAGCCGAATCATCATAATAGATTTTACCGTTTACGGTACCTGTTGCGTCTGCATCAAGCGTAACGGTTGTTCTAAAAAAGTATGCAGGAACAGTAGGTGCCGAGCTACCGTTTATGTAAAGATTTAAAAGCACGGTAGGAATGTATGCACCGTCGCTGCCAAGGTCGCTGAGCTCACCCTTTTTAGAACCAAATTTACCGGCTGCTGTCTTCCACGAACTGTCGTCAAACGAATTAAGAGCCCAAGAATGACAGTTACTGTCGTTTGCCGACGGGTCGGTACCGTCATCAAGATAACTCCAGTTGGTATTTGCATCAACTATGGTTGTAACAGCGCTTGCTTCGGCCAATGTTGCAATAGATGAGTTAATATCCGAATTAGCCGCCCATACAGGTATGGCAACAGCCAACACGCATATAATAAGCAATGCAATTAAACCTTGTTTTAATTTACTCATTTGTCTTCCTCCTTGGGTTGTGTATGTAAAATTTGTTTTTTGTTTTTATATTTAGCGTACCCAAATGCGCATACAACAGCACTTATCGGTACAGTAAGCACCACCGCGGCACTGCCTGCAAGACCCTTTGCAACTTCAAGCGCTATATAGTTTGAAGAAATTAACTGATTATACTGTACGCCATACGAAACAAGAAGTATAAGCATTGCAATACTTCCGCCCGCAAAGGCAAGTATAAGAGTGTTGGTCATTGTACCAATCATATCGCGACCGATATTCATACCCGATTTAAATAGTTCTTTAAAAGTAATTTTAGGATTAAGCTCACGTATTTCATAAAGTGAAGCGCCTATTGAAACGGCTACGTCCATAACAGCGCCCAACGCACTTATTACTACCCCTGCAAAAAGCACACCGCTAAGGTTAAGACCTGTTGTTTGAGAAATAAGCGCTAATGATTCACTCTCGCTCATAGAAGCGCCCGATAACTTAAGAATAAATGCAAACAGTTTATATATAAGCCCTGCCGAAAGCGTACCTGCACAAGCGCTTACAATGTTAAGCGCGGTTTTGCGACTTAATCCACTTATACAAAAACAGGTGACTGCATTACTTAAAATTATTGCTATTACCGAAACCAGTATGCTGTTACCGCCGTTATAAAGCACAGGCAAAACCCAACATATTACAACGCACATTGTAAAGCCAAGCCCTATACAGCTCATAAAACCGTTCTTTTCGCCCACTATTACAACGAGCAAAATAAATATTGCTACCAAAATCCAAACAGGAATTGCCCTGTCATAATTGTAAAGCGTGAAATACGGGTCGGCATTCTGCGGTGTGTCTGCGCAAATGATAACACGCATTCCCTTATTTACAACAACGTTGTGTTGCACGGTTATATAATTATCAATATCTACCGTTTCGCCCTTTAAATCGCCTTCATTTATTTTTACCTTTATGTTTTGCACGCCGGTAATATATTCCCCGTCAGCACCCGAATAGGTTATGTTTTGGTCTGCAACCTCGGTAACAGTACCACGAACATAGTGCAGGGTGCTTGTATCATACGCTTTATACGAATACTCTCTTTTATGAGTAGTAAGCGCCATAACAAGCATACTTAACAATATTGCGATTATCAGCAGATACTCTATCATCTGCTTTAAAGTAGGCTTTTTTAATGCTTCGCTCATAAATTCACCTCTGTTTGTTGGTAAATCCAACCAAAATTACACATAAAAAATAATATATTTACAAAATATCAATTGTATTATATAATAAAACCGATGGATAGTCCTTTAAAATGTTGTTATATATTAGCACAAAATTGAGGTGATTTATACGAACTACAATATAATTTCAAACATTTTACACGAAATACCGTCTGAAGATATATACCCGATATACTTTCGTGTCAGCAATACTGCCCATTCGCCAACATATCCTATGCATTGGCACGAAAAAATAGAAATTCAATATATTATTGAGGGCACAAATATAGCCTGCTGCCAAAATGACATTATAGAAGCAACCGAAGACAGCTTTTACACTATAAACAGCTCCGAAATTCACCAAAGTATAGGCGGCGTGCGACGCCACGCGATTATTCAGTTTTCTCCTTCGCTTTTTAAAAAGAATAATATTATTATAAAAAGATTGGTGCGCGACCAATATCTTTCTGAAATTATGCATAAAATGATTGACGAATATTACAATAACGATGAATTTAGTCAACACATTATTCAAGGGTACGCACATCTTTTAATAATGCATATGTACCGTAATCATTCATACAAAACTATCGATTATAATCACTACGCGCAAAATCAAGCTATACTTAAAGAGCCTATAAAATACATACAAGACCACTATACGCAAAACATAACATTGCAAGAGCTTGCCACAATGGCAAACGTAAGTAAATATTATTTTTGTAATATTTTTAAAGAATTTACAGGACAAACCTTTAAAGAATATCTAAATCACCTTCGTATAAATAAGGCTATCGAATTGCTTGGCACCACCGATTTACCTGTTACAGAAATTGCGTTTGTGTGCGGCTTTAATGATTCAAACTATTTTTCACGAAAATTTCACCAAATAACAGGCAAAACCCCCATAACCGCACGCGAGGAGTTTAAAAGAGAATTGTTATAGTTTGATTTACTAAAACTTTAAATTATCAGATATTTTAAATCCCACTTGATTAAGTTAAATCAAGTGGGATTTTTTTATTTTACATATTTATTTGTGTGCGTTAAAATTTTAGTTATTGGATAAATGAGCAATGAGCCTAAAACAAGATTGCCCACGCCGTGAAGCATATCAAAATAAAATCCTGCCGCTATCCAGGCGAGCGTTCCTTTAAAATCAAGACCAAACAGTAATGCCTGCGCAGGCGCATAAAGCACGCCAAATAAAAATCCGTGCAGTGCGCATACAGTTACATACAAAATGTGCTTTATTTTTTGTGGCAATTTTTGCGGTATAAGCATTACTACGCCCCATAGAACAGTCCATACATAAATATATGCTATCCACCACGGGCTAAAGCCGCCAACCAAGCCTTGTATTAAAACATATACGTAAACCGCAAGTAACGCATAACTGCGATAAACTACGGTAGTTATGACTATAAGCACACCAACAAAATGAACGTTTGGCAGCCACTCCATAGCAAAATCGCCCACACACATAAGCGCTGAAAGTAGTGAAAGCAGAGCGATATCTTTAATTTTTAATCTCATTTTTCTGCCTTAAATGCGTAGGTTTCACCCGCGACTATTTTGGTAGCATCTACACCCGCTGTGGCATATTGGTCATTTACATAGAACGCCCAGTACATACCGTCTTTTTCAAAATCAAGCGTAATTCCGTTTACGGTTTTAACATAAAGTCCATATTGAGCGTCCTCGCCCGCAATAAGCCCTTCTTCGAGCAAAGCTTCGCCAACAAGTGTTTTGTTGGTTTTAATCTCAAAGCTTGTTTCTTTACCAAGGGCATCTACCACAATAAAGGTAAAGCTTTTTTCTGCCGTAGGCGCTTGAGTAATTGCCGACGATACTGCGTCGGTTGAGTTTGAGTTGTCGTTACAACCTGCAAGTAGTGCCATAGCCGCAATAAGCACAATGCAAAGAAGTGCCGACAACAATTTAGTAAATTGTGTCTTTTTCATAATTTGCATTCTCCTAAAATTTATTATTTCTCCTTTTTGGTCGGCTCTCGCAACCAATTTAAAAGGCATTTGCTTAAAAAATATTCCGACTTGGCACGGCTATTTTCGCCTTCTCGGGTCTCCCCAATGGCCTGTCCTCTCTTTGCGGCAGAGAGTAGAAAACAACCCCACTTGTGCCTTACGGCGACGGGCTCGTACAGGATTTTCACCTGTTTCCTTTTTAAGCAGTCTTATTTTACAACAAATTAAGAAAAAATTCAACATTTATATAGTTTACATTTAATATTTTGTGTGTTAAAATAGGGCAAAGAAATTTTAATGGGTAGCAATATGGACGGTTTAAAGGGCAAAATTAAATATTGGCTAAAAACGGCGATTGAATTTATACTCAACCCCCGTCTTTTGTTATGCTTTGGCTTGGCTTGGATAATAACGAACGGCTGGGCATATATCACTACGGCGATTGCCGTATGGTTGAAAATTGACTGGCTTGGCGCTATTGCCGGCGCTTACCTTGCGGCGCTGTGGATACCGTTTACGCCCGAAAAAATCATCACAGTAATTATTGCAATTTTTTTGCTTAAGCTACTTTTTCCGCACGATAAAAAAACACTCGAAAAGCTGCACGATATGAAAGAAAAAGCAAAAGAAGAAGTTAAAAAATTAGTATCTAAGCATAAAAAAAAGAAAGATCTTCGGGACAAATAATCCTGAAGGTCTTTTTATAAAATATTTTCAATAATATCATTAATTTTCTTTTTAAATTCATCACTAAACTCATAATGTTCAATAATTTTCACTTTGTTATACTCATCCTCCAAATACATTTCAAGCACCTCGCGTAATATTTCTAAATTCTTTTTATCAAAAATTCCTTTTTGCTTGCCCACTTTATACACCTCTTTAAATTCATTATACAAAATATGCATTGCAATTGCAATGCATATTTTAACAGGCAATCAAGGTATACTATAAGCAATGCATTTGTATTGCGAGGAGTTAATTTATGGGTAAATTTAAAATTCCATCAGTGCCTGCGACCACAAACAAAACGATCCGTTTCCCCAACGATGTTGTAGAAGAGATCGAAAATGCAATTCAAGGTAAAGAGTGTAATTTTTCGGCCTTTGTAATTGCTGCTGTACGCGCTGCGCTTGATGATCTTAAAAGTGAAAATAGCAACAACATATAAGACCTTCGGGACAAATAATCCCGAAGGTCTTTAATTTTTATTTCTTTTTTATAACCTTTGTAAGCAAAAGCACTATTAGAGAAATAGCCGCCATTACAACAAATATGCCTACCATACCCTGCCACATTATTTGCACGGGATATTTTACGCTTTCGAGTATTTGTGCCCAAGTCATAATACTATTACCTCCTAAATTACAGTAACTGCGGTACAAGGTTAAGTATCATACCGCCTGCCAAAACCGATGCAATCTGGCCCGAAACGTTTGCGCCAACAGCATGCATAAGAAGGTGGTTTTGGTTGTCTGCCTCAAGACCCAATTTTTGAATAACACGCGCCGACATTGGAAAGGCTGATATACCTGCCGCGCCAACCATTGGGTTAACCTTATTTTTTGAGAAGATGTTAATTATCTTTGCAAAAAGAACACCTGCAACCGAGTCAAATACAAATGCAACAAGACCCAAAAGCATAATAAGCAAGGTTTCCCATTTAACAAATTCATCAGCACGCATACTAAACGAAATTGTAATACCCAAAACAAGAGTTACAAGGTTTGCAAGCACATTTTGCGCTGTGTCAGAAAGTGAGCCCAAAATTCCGCATTCACGAAGAAGGTTACCAAACATTAAAAATCCTACAAGCGCTACCGATGTTGGCGCTACAAAGCCTGCAACCACGGTAACTATAATCGGGAACAATATTTTAAGAAGCTTTGATACATTTTTAGGATTATATGCCATACGAATTTGACGTTCTTTTTTGGTGGTAACCATTTTTATAGCCATAGGCTGAATAATTGGCACCAATGCCATATAAGAGTATGCCGCAACGGCGATAGGTCCTATATAGTTTGATTTTAATACCTGTGATACCAAAATAGAGGTTGGACCGTCTGCCGCGCCGATAATACCAATAGATGCCGCATCCTTTAAATCAAAGCCCATAAGAGACGCAACAATTATTACAAAAAAGATACCAAACTGCGCCGCCGCGCCAAATAAAAACATCTTTGGGTTTGAAAGAAGCGGACCAAAGTCGATCATAGCGCCAATACCAATAAATAATAAAAGTGGTAATGCTTCGGAGGCTTCGATACCAATTTCAAACATCCACTGAATAATACCCTTAACCTCGCCTATGCCCGGAATTTCTTGATTAAGCACGCCCGAAGAAGGTAGGTTTACCAAAATTGCACCAAATCCCATCGGGAGCAACAATGATGGCTCGTACTTTTTGGCAATAGCAAGATAAACAAGTAATGCACCAACAAGATACATTACACCCTGCTGCCATGTAACCGCCGTAAAACTGTTAAGCAGAAAGTCCATAAATAACACCTCTTATAAATATTTATATTATGCGCAAAAAAAGACTTTTACTGCGCACAAAACACAGTAAAAGTCTTGTTGCAAAACAAATTTGTTTTGGGTACAGCCCGGAATTTCTTCGTGATGACGAGCTGCGCCGCAGTATGTACTGCTGACTACTCCCTTTTACCAATAATTATTTTATTTAAATCTTATAAAATGTCAAGAAAAATTATTCGACCGACGCGTTATCGTTATCGTCTTCATCTTCAAATTCATCTTCGTCTTCATCTTCAAATTCGTCTTCGAATTCATCTTCAAATTCGTCTTCGAATTCGTCTTCTGAAAAATCACTTAAAACAAAATCGTCATTTTCAAACGGTATAAATTCTTCGTCAAAATCGTCGTCTTTGGGTGAAGTTATTTTAATGATTACAAGCACCGCAATTATTATAAATATAACCGCTGTAAGCGCAACAATTAAAAGCACCGCCTTGCCGGTTTTGCTCATATTTGCAAAATTTAAAACACTGTTTGTGCTTTGCGTGTTTGTATCTGTGTCAGGCTCAGCTTCAGGCTGTTTAAGCATTTGTTCAAACTCTATTGCGCGTTGCATTGTGCCTTCGGCGCTGTCAAAGCAATAATATGCGCGCTGACCGCCCACATAACATCTTACAATGCAAAAATCCTTAAGCGCTTCATCAACAAAATTGTACGCTACTACCTCGGCACCATCAATCACACGGTCAGCTTTAACATATTTATCAATATACTCTACAACTATATCAGGCTTTTCTACAATATACATTTTGCCGTTTGATCTTATATAGCTTACACGCTTAAAAATATCGTTTTCATCTCTGGTATAAAAGGCGCCGTTTTCGCCTGCGTTGTCTACCAACCAATATAGAGTGTATTCGCCGTGCTCATCATTTAACACAGTAAGCTCGGTCTCTTTACGTGTAGCTTTACCAACCGTAAAGCCTGTGGGTATTGTCATACCGCCAAAGTCGTTTGTTATTGTATAATCCTTACCTTCTATGATAACAAGCGTTGGGTTTGCCTCGCGCTCGGCGGCTTCGGCATCGGCTGTTTCTTGCTCGGTCATACGTTTAATGTTTACAGTATATGTTTTTTTGGTACCATCCTCTGCAGTAACGGTAAGCACACGCTCGTTATCGCCTACCTTAAGGTCAAACGTGCCGCCACCCGTGTAGGTGGATTTGCCATCGGCAACAGCACCGGTAACCGTAATCTTATCTACCGAGTATTTAACAGTAGCCGTATAGCTTGTTGTATTTGCGTTAAATGCCGGTGAAAGCGCACCGCTGCTAAGCTTTATGGAAGAAAGATTTGCATTTGCTGACGGTTTTTTTGCAACAACCTTTACGGCCGCAGAACCAGACGCATAAGAGTCCGCATCACCGCCACCAACGATTGATACCGAAATATTAGAATTGCCTGCGGCAATTGCGGTAAAATTCAATGTATACGAACTAGTTTTAGATGGATTTTCAGGTGTAAAAGCCTCATCATAAATTTTAATGGTTCCATTGTTTTCTGTATAGTCCGCACCAGAAACCTTATTAAGTCTTAACACACTTTTATTATAGCTAACTTTAGCATCAACAACATATAATGTAGCATCTGCATTAAAACGCACCGTGATATTAAAAGTTTTACCAACCTCAAATTCGCCGGTGCCGCCTATGGTAGCACTTGCAGCAGATACATTAAAAGTAAACAAAGATAAAACTACTGTTATCGTAATAACAAATGATACAATTTTTGCGAAAAACTTTTTCATTTTGCACCTCTACCAACTAATTTTTTTAAGATCAAGTATATCCATTTTCACTGCAGCAGCATCTATGGCATTAATAACGCCATCGTTGTTTATATCTGCAGCCTTAAATTTGTTGCCATCAAGTTTTTTTAAATCTAAAATATCCATTTTAATTGCCGCAGCGTCTATAGCATTTATTACACCATCACCATTTATATCGCCTTTCTTTATCACCGGTTCCGGTGGTGTTGGTGTTGGGGTGGGGGTGGGGGTAGGTGTCGGTTCGGGAATCACTACCACACTTGGTGCAGGACATGCCTTTTCAGGCATGTCTGCAAAAACGGGAATTGAAAACACAATTGCGGCATCTGTACTGGTTGTACAGCCTTTTTTAAGGTATTGTGCATTTGTCCACGCATCGTAAAGTGCCGAAGCGTATTGATGCTTCCAATCCTCTTTTACAACATTAAAGTCTTTATAATAATACGTGTCTTGTCCTATAGAGATATAACCGTCGGCATATTTGGATGCGCCACCTATAATTGCGGCGCTGCGGCCCTTCCAGCCTTCTTTTTTTGCATATTCAAGACCCGACTTAACAATTTCTGCAGTATTGGAGCCACTTGCCGCAAAATTAAAGAAATTGTAGTATTCTTCAAAGCCGGGATATTTACCCGATATAAGACCTGATTCGCCTTTGGCGCCTTGCTCTACAATTATTGTAGCCGCAAGCACGTATGCGCTTACACCGCTTGTCTTTGCGGCGTCAATTAAATCGGTAATGTAGGCGTTTTTGTCGGTATCGCCCTCTATTTTGCCGTCACCGTCTTTATCATAACCATTTTCTAAAAAAGTACCTTTTATTATGGTGCGCAAATTTTCTTGCATATTTTCTTCTTGCTTGTACGACTGCTGCATAAAGGCAAAAATCATATCCTCGTTAAGAGAATTTCGCGGATCCATAAAATATTCTATTGCTGCGCGCGAAGCATAGGTCCAACGTGATTCAAGTGTAGTCCACTTGCCTGTTTCGGCATTGTAGCCGCGCATATCGCGCCATTCATTACCGCCATATGTAAACTCTACCCACTTTAGTGTTTTGCTTACATCGTTTACACCATACTGTGCCTCTACCGCCGCTTTAAAGGTTAAGTCAAACTTGTTTGCAACAAACTGCCAGTTTGGATATTGGGCGTGTAGCTCGCGTAATGCATTGCGATAGCTTTCAGGAAAATTTTCGAGATTTTTTTCAAAATCGGGGTCAAATTCATAATTATATTTTATAGCAACCTTGCCAACAACGGCATAGCCAATGCTATCAAATTTATCACCATAGCTGATTTTATACCACTTGTCCCCGTCACCGTCGGTCTCGATACCTAAAACATTAACGGGTGTGCCGTTTTTTAACTCGCACAAAAACTGCGATTTATTTTTGTCTTCAGGTCTTGCCTCGTGACCGGTAGTGCCCGGTAACGAATATATTTTTGCCACACCGTTACTGCTTTTAATTTCTCCCGCGGCGGGATACGTAACAGCCTTTACCGTTATTTCTATAAAGCAGGTGACGATAAGCGATATGCAAAGTATTACGCATAATATTCTTTTTGCTTTTTGCACCTTTTAGGTTCACCCCAAACTTATAATATCCCATTTTAATACATCATATATTATATATTTTTTGTCGTATTATGTCAACTAAAAAAACGGATAGAGATTTATAACCTCTATCCGTAAAATTATTGTTTTAAATTTTCTATTGCTTTGGTTGCCGCCGAGTTATTTGGGGTTATTATGAGCATTACAAATCTTCCCTCGGTTAAAATTAAGGAGTCATCCATAAGCATTTTAAAGTTTGGATCGTATTCTGCTTTATCGCCCATTGATAAGGTTTGCTTGCGACGCTCAAGCACTGACGCAAGCTTAGAAACATCATCCTGCGTTTTGGCCTTAAGCACCGAAATCTCATAGGTAGAGTTGTCGGCGCTGTAAAAAATGTGGTAATCATCAAGCAAAGCAAATTCGCTACATTCTTTATATGCGCCATCTGCCCAAAGCGACATAGTATGTGTATCAAGTGATTGCATTTTTGATACATATGTTGTGTTGCTTTCGGGTTCATCTCCTACAGCATCTATTATAGCACTTGCAAGCGTTTCGGCGGTTGTGTTTTGCGGCAAAGTCTTATTATTACCGCAAGCAACCAACATTAAAACACATATCATACAAAGTGCTATACTTACTATCTTTTTCATTTAATACCCATCCTTAAATAAGATATATTTTTTGCCTGCGAAAATTCCTCGATGCTTTGTAAAATTAAAACGTTTTTAATTTTTTCTTCGCTTACAAGTTGCTGCACACTATTGTTATAATATCTTAAATCTATAAGCGTAAGGTCGTAATGCAATGCCAAAAACGGCGCTATGCTGTCGGCAAAGCTGTCGCGGATTATTAAAAGCTTTTCTCTTGGCTCGTCCGCTTTTATTATATCTACGCGAGCGTGATTACCGCCCAAAAAAACAGCGTATTTATCGGTTTTCTCTAAAGCGGAAAAATCATATAAGCTTATTTCTTTACCGTCGGCTGTAATGGTGTAATTATTATCCGTATCATACCTAAAAAGCGTAATTGTATCTTTTGGTGTAAGATATAATCCCGAACTGCGCATAGCAGTACCACAAAAATCATCCGTCACTTTTTGTATATCAAAAAAGTCTTCACCTTTAGGAGTGTAACCTAATTCTTCGCCCAAAAGACTGTACGTCTGATATGCGCCATAGGTATTATAATGGTGATCTGTGCGATAATAATTGTTTTGCTCGCATAAAGGTTTGTACAAATCGGGCGTGTTAAGCTTTGCGCCGTTAGCGCCTTCAAAAAACCGATTCCACAACAGGTTTTCTTTATCTATGGGGTAACTTTTGGGTAATCTTTCGCTATATACATCTATTGTACGCGGCAACAGCGCCAAGCAAACAGAAGTGTTTGTATCCGTTTGAAATGCCTTTACGCTTTCGAGATTTTCTTGCAGTTGGTTTGTAGTGTTATTTTTATATGGGATAAGTGTGTTTTGCTTTGCTAAAATAACGCTATTATTCTCTTTTTTACCCTGCAACAGTTCACAATACGCCTTTGTTGCGACAAAGGCATCCCTTGCAGGAAATTGGTCGCTTATATAATTTACCAAATTAGCAGTATATTGCCCCGAAAATAGCTGTTTTGCACTAAACTGTGGAAATTGCGTTAAAGTTCGATTTTCTTTTTCCGAAAGCTCGGCATCCGGCAAAACACAAAAACCAACCGATAAAACTAATACCGTTAAGCATACGGCAATTATGGTTATTACATTAATTTTATTTTTCATATTACTGCCTTGATGTTAAGGTTATGTCCTTGTTATTAAGCATTACCTTAAGAAGATTTCTTTCGGATACTATATAAATTACGTAATTTGGCGAATTGTTGTAAATTTCGCTTACTACGTTAACGTAATCGCCTTCGGCAAGCCAACTTACCTTTGAAAAACGGTCGTTTATCATATCATAAGCGGTTCTGCCAAACGAATCGCGTACTATAACAGCGCTTGGCAAGCCTGCGCCGTTTGGATTAATTTCGGTTTTGGCACCTTCGTTATCCTTGGTAAGATAAACGCTTCTTTTGCCACGTGTTATTTTACTTAAAGTATCGGTGGGCATTTTAAGATTATAAAGGGTTGTAAGCTCTTTAATACCGGTTAATTTTGTTTCTCCGTTTGTATATGCCGCTTGAGAATAATTTTCAAAGCCGCGATTATCATCAAAAGAAAACAGCGCATCACCCGCATAAAGCTCGGTGGTGTAAAAGCCCATTTCGTTCACTGTGCGCGGAGCAGCCGACGGATACTTAACGGCAATATGACTCATAAGTGCGTTTACGCCCCAATATGCGCCATACGTTGTCCAATGAGAATCGGTATGGCTGTAAATTTTATAACCGTCGCCGTCGTTTTTGTGAGCTTTCATTGTGTCAAGCGGATAAATAACCTTGGCGCCGCTATTTGCAGCAATGCTTGCAAACGCCTTGTAAAGTGTCTCGCCCGATGCCGCCTTATACTCAGTAGGTACGGTTTCGGGGTAGACTGCCGCCGAGGACGGAACTACAAGAAATACAACCTCGGCACCTACTTGCTGCGCGGCTTTAACAGTATCGCTGATGTTGTGGTTACCTATTTGCTTTATGTCACTATTAACCTTGTTAGATAACGTGTAGCTTAAAATAGAACTGTAATAGTGCATACGGTTATCTAAACCAAAAACAGGTTTATAGTCGCCTTGAGTCATAAGGTTTGGCATAGAAAAATCTGTTGCAACATATTTTTTTACCTTATCAGACAAATTTTTACCCTTTTCTTTTCCTTGAACCTCGATAATTGTACTAAAATTTATTGTTACCTGAGTTATAAAGTAGTTGTTATCCTTGCCCTTTACGGGTGTTACTTTAACATTGTTTACACTTGCACCGCCTATGGTTATATATTCGGTGGCAGTAGAGCAAACACCGCCCACTATGTAAATGTTGCTCGCAACCTGCGCGCAAAGCGTAACATTAGGGGCGTTGCTTGCGTTTGGGTCCGGTTTTTCTTGCTCTTGGACCGAAGCATTGCTTGATGTCTGCGATGTGTTTTCACTGCTTGTAGCATTATCTGAAGAATTGTTTACGCTTGTATTATTGCTCGTGGTTTGCTGAGTGCTTGAATTTTCACTTGTGTTATCAGATTGACCGGTTTGTATATCAACAATTTCCTCGGTTGATACGGTTATGTTACCACCGCTTGAATTATTGTCGCTATTAGTACGACATCCGCACAAGGATGCTATCAAGACAACAACAAGTATTAATGAAATGATTTTTTTCATTTTTCATTCTCCTAAAATCTGAAATATAAAAACGGATTGTATGACGAATCTACAAGATAGGCTGTGCATATAAGAACTAAAACAGGTAATACAAAGCATAAAATTATTTTGAATACCGTTTTATCTTTAAATCTTGTGTAAATATTGTGCGGTAATTTGGTAGAACCAATAATCAGCACAATTAAAAACAACACCGATCTTAAAAGATCATAATATGCAATTGGTGAAATAAAATTACCGCAAAACATTGCGCTTAAATATTGGATTGGATTTTTAAGATCACACCATATAAATATAAACCAACCAAATACAATAAACACTATAGCGTAAATATGGCAAATTATTTTTGGGGCTTTTTTAAGAATATTACCCAAAAATGCTTTTTCGATTATAAGAAGTACCGCAAAATAAAGTCCCCAGACAACAAAGTTCCAACTGGCACCGTGCCAAAGCCCTGTTAAAAACCATACAATAATTAAATTTACAAAGGTGCGCGACCTTCCCTTTCTGTTGCCGCCAAGGGGTATGTAAACGTACTCGCGAAACCACGTAGATAAGGTTATATGCCATCTGCGCCAAAATTCTGTTATGCTTTTTGAAATATACGGATAGTTAAAGTTTTCGGGAAAATTAAATCCCATTACAAGTCCCAAGCCTATCGCCATATCCGAATATCCTGAAAAATCAAAGTATATTTGAAAAGCAAAAAACACTATACCCAGCCACGCGCCTAAAATGCTTGGGGTTTCGGTAACACCACCGACAAAGCTTTCATAAAAGGCTCCCGCGGTGTTTGCAAGTAATACCTTTTTTGCAAGTCCGCACACAAATCGTTTTATGCCGACTGTTGCATTTTGTACTGTGTGCGCACGCCGCCTTAACGCGTTATCCACATCACGATATCGTACTATTGGACCTGCGATAAGCTGTGGAAACATAGTAACGTAAGAGCCAAATGTTGCAATGTTTTTTTGAAGTTTTGCCTCACCTAAATAAACGTCTAAAGTATAAGACATTGTTTGGAATGTGTAAAATGAAATACCGACAGGCAATGCAATACCTAACGGTTTTAAACCGGAAAAAATTGGTATTGCAGATAAATTAACAATTATAAAATCAGCGTATTTAAAAAATCCTAATATACTTAAGTTTAAAACTATGCTTGTAACAAGCGCGCCCTTTGCCCTTTTAGGATGTGATTGCTTATATTTACCTATCAATCTGCCGCAAGTGTAATCAACAGCTATAGACAACAGCATAATCCAAATATACGACGGTTCACCCCAAGCGTAAAACAAAAGGCTTACAACAAGCAAAGCAAGGTTGCGCGCAGCCAAAAATCTTGAAGGAATTAAAAAATAAATTAAAAAAGTAACGGGTAAATAAAAGAATAGAAATTCAAGTGATGAAAAAACCATTATATACCCCCCACTTTTATTTAGTCTATTTACTGTAGTCTATCATACAAATTAGCGTTTGTCAATATAACAATATAATACCCCTTTGTTCTTATATAAGTCAAGAGCAAAGGGGTATTGTAACAAAACTGTAATTTATTTAATTTTTCGAGCCTCAATATAAAAACGCTTATCATCGGCGTGACCCATAGAAAACGTTTTTCTTGGCAATGAACCGTCAGCATTTACCGCCAAGAATAGCTCGCTTTTTTGCATACCTTCAAACAAAAAACCGACAGCATTTTCACGCGAAGCTAATTTTTTTAGCGAATCTTCACCGTGAATATAGTCAATCTCTGCATCTGCGTGTGATTTTACATAATCGTCAAGAAAGGTTTGTAACGTGCCTACCGCTAATTTAGCAGTTGGATTAACAAAAATCTCTTTTTCTTTATTGCCGTATACGCAAACAAATTTTTGTGTTCCCTCACCAACGGTTTTTACAAACTCATCAATAAGTGCTTGGGGTTCTACACCAAACACCACGCGGTATATTGGCTCAAATTCTAACGCCTTATCGTGAATGTTAACAACCTCGGTAAGTGCATAGCGCGAGGCTTCGGTTTTGTTTAAATTATAGCATTCTTTGGCAGTTGCAAGTGAATGGTTACCGTCGCCTACGCAGAATAAAAATCCGTTGTTTTGCTGTTTTAAAACTTCAAACTGCTTTAAAACGAACTGCTTGGCATTATCATTTAAAAGATAACCCTTTATGCTACCGGCATTACACATAAGTGTAAAGTCATACAACAGTTCAAAGTTATCCTTTTGTGATTCAAGATAGGTAAACACCGTATCATTTATATCATCAAAAAGCAACATAACGTGCGGCAATTCAAGCGGAGCATTTTTGCGAATCTCTACACGGGGTGGTATTCGCGAAAGCACGGTTTGCTCGGTAGCGCGTATTTCGGCATTCACGCCCGAACGGTAGTCATAACATTCAAGATCTATTTTTCCAACAATACCGCGACGGCATCTGCCGTCGGATTGTATGCGCTCTACATATATAAGCGCATCAGGAATGGTGTTAAAAACATCGCTTTCTAAATATGCTTGCATATTTTTATTAATTTTCTCAATGCTTTCACTGTTATCCTTTGATAAATACACCTCGGGCAAAACTATGTTAAGAGCCGAAGGCTTATCACCGGCCGCTGTTTTTGCCCTTTCCCAATACTCAGGTTCAGAGGTGTATTGATCACAGGCAATTGTTGCCCAATTTTCGAAATTTTGTTTTGGTAAAAGTATTTCTGCCGATGAAAAAGAATGATTATATTTCATTTTACGATCTCCATTAATAGTACGAAAATTCTATTGAATCAATATGGTCTTCAGCGGTATCAACATAAACGGTAATTCCGCTTCGTCTATCTTTTTCGCTTATAAACCAATCAAGATAGTATTTGCTTTCGCTAACCTTGTAAAAATGCGACGGTGAGCCTAAAAGCTGTATAATATCGGTTATTGCGGATACGTTGCTCACACCGTTAATCCAAAACTGACCGTATTGTGACTCCGGCATTAACAATCCGTTTTCTTTTATAATAAACTTAACAATCGAAGATTTTTTTAAAGTGGTTGATGACTTTTTGTTGTTATAAAAAACTGCAGTAAGCTTTTTATTGTAGTCATTAATAAATTCTACCGTCAATGATTTACCGGCTAAAATTTGTGAATCCTCATTATAAACCTCGGATTCAAGTATTTTCCAACCTGATTTTGTTAAGGTTTTATAGGATGATGGCACGCTTAACATACTGCCAACATAGGTAACATTGTATTTAAAATCTTTACCAAGATATATATCAGCATAGTTTTCCTCGTCGTAAAGACTTATATCAATATAGGTGGGCATAACGCTGTCATCAGACTTAATTTCAGGAATTTTTATATCTTCTTTCACAGGCTTTGATGTCTTGTTATTGTTTGTTTGCGCTACCGACGACTTACCGTAATTATCATCAAATTTTTCACACGCCGACAGGCAAAACAAAAGAGCTATACATATAATTATACTAATTATCCTTTTCATAGCTATACCTCCCACTTTTAGTTTAATAATTTTATATCATTTAAAATTGCATTTTTTAATTCTTCTACGCCGAAAAATTTTTCTTCTTCTCTTACAAATTCAAGTAGTTCGGTTGTCATTTCTTTACCGTAAATATCTGCTGAAAAGTCTTTTATAAAGGTTTCACAGCCAATTGTATCGGTTTTAAAGGTAGGTCTTATACCAACATTGGTGATTGCCTTGTATTGCTTGCCGTCTATTGTAACGCGTGATAAATACACACCAAATTTTACCCTTACCATACAATCCGGATATTCTTGATTAGCGGTAGGAAAACCTAATTGTCTGCCACGGGCGTCGCCGTGAACAACGTTAGCTGTAAAACTAAAACCACCGTAAATTTGCTCAGATGCCGCTTTAATATCGCCGCTTTGTGCAAGAGCACGTATACGTGTAGATGAAAGCGCCTCGCCATTATGCTTCACAGGTGGCACAACTATAAACTCTATATCGTTATCCTTGCAAAAATCTTCAAGTAAATTAATATCGCCCTTGGCATCCTTGCCAAACCTATAGTTAAAGCCACATACTATTCTGTGAGGGTTATATTTTTGCTTTAAAAGTTTAAGATAGTCTATAGCCTTTATGTCTTTTACATCGTTAAAAGACTGCATTTCAATCTTATTAATACCAAGACCTTTAATGCGAATCGCACGCTCTTGCGGTTGCATAAGCAATTGCGGTTCATTAATATTTTTAGGCGGTATATTAAATGTAACTGCAATACCAAAAAAGCCGTTGGCCTTTTCTATTACAGCACGATGACCGGCATGCAACCCGTCAAATGTACCCAGCACTATTGCAGTTTTCATTTTTTTACACCTACCTATCTATTAAGCATTCTATTTTTAAAGAGTTACTTTCGGTATCGGCACAGCCAAGACCTAAGAAAGTTTTATTGTTATAAACACGATAAAGCGTATTATTGGTAAACGCTATATCCTTTATTCTATCAAGGCTAAGCTGTCCGCCGTTTTTAAAACGGATAGCCTGTTTGTCGCTTACAAATATTTGTGGCATATATTCTACCGCTAAGTCGCACGGCAAAATATAGTCCGCTATATTTTGAACCGTAAGTTTATCCAAGCTTACACATTGCTCAAGCGAAAAACCCGCGGTTTTTGTGCGGCAAAGCCTTGTAAGTGTGGCGCCACAGCCTAATTTTTCACCAATATCACGGCAAAGTGAACGAATATACGTACCCTTCGATACCGTGGTATCTATGTCAAACTCGAATTGAGAGTTTAGTTGAGATGTCTTGTCAATATTAAAAACTTCTATTTCTCGCGGCGGTATATCTACCGTTTCGCCCTTTCTTGCAAGCTCGTACATACGAACACCGTTTTGCTTAATAGCGCTGTGCATTGGCGGTATTTGCATTTGCTTGCCCTTAAAGGTTTTTAAAACGTTTGTTATATCATCTTCCGTTACATTTACGGTGCAATTAGAAATAACATTGCCCGTAATATCACAGCTATCGGTAGCAATACCTAATTTTACGGTAGCACTGTAGGCCTTATCAGCATCAATAAGATGCTGTGACAAAACGGTCGCTCTACCAATAAGTATTGGCAACACCCCCGTAGCCATAGGGTCAAGCGTGCCGGTGTGACCAACACGCTTTTCGCCACTTAAGCGCTTAACAGCGGCTACCGCGCCAAAAGACGTTATACCCTGCGGTTTATTTAGCAGTAGAAGTCCAAGCATTGTTTTCCTCCATTTGCTGTTTTATAACCGTTAGTACCCTTGATTTAACGTCATCTAAAGAGCCTTTAAGTATTGCCGCAGCGGCATTTTTATGACCGCCACCGCCAAGATTTATGCATATTTGCGAAGCATTAAGCGGCGCATAGGTTCTAACCGATACCTTGTATGTGTCATTATCGGTTTGCTTTATGGTTACACCCGCCAACACACCGTCAACACTGCGTGAAATATTGGTTATACCCTCAAGCTGTGTACCCGTACAGCCCGTCTTTTTAAGCATATCAGACGTAACTGTAACCATCATACACTTATCGTCGCAAGTGTATTCGGCAGTATCTAAAACCATTCTTTCAAGTGCCAATAAATTTTTACTTTTGGTGTCAAACATTACTTTATTTATAACATCAGCCTCGATATTATACTCATATAGCGATGCCGCTATTTTGTGCGTTCTTGCCGTAACACACGAATATTTAAAACAACCTGTGTCGGTTGAAATACCGGTATAAAGCGCTTTAGCAATTGTATCGTCTAATTTCACTTTAAGGCCCGTTAACAATTCATATATTATCTCACAAGTAGCAGATGCATCAGAATCAAGATAAAGTGCTTTGGCATAACGTGTATTTGATACGTGATGGTCAATATTAAGGTCTATAGATTCACCAAAATCTTCTGCAAGCGCACCAAGCAGGCGTTTGTCGGCAATATCGACAGCAATTGTAGTAGAGTTTTCGCGACTTATGTGATCTGTTTCGCACAAAAAGAAGGCATACTCTTGCGGTATAATGTCGGGGCAAACCACCTCTGCACGCTTACCCAATTGCTTTAATCCGTAATACAATGCATAACCCGCGCCCAATGTATCACCATCGGGTGAAGTGTGGGTTAAAATTATATAATTATCATTCTTTTTAAGAAATTTTACTGTATCTTTTAAGGTAAAATCTATACAATTATTCAAATGTGTCACTTCCTTTCGTGACATCCTTTGCAGTCTATTTGTCAAAGGATTCTATTATTTTAGAAATATGAGCGCTGTTTTCGATTGAATTATCAACTATAAAACGAAGCTCGGGCACTTTGCGAAGCTTAAGTCGGCTACCAAGCTCGCGGCGAATATATCCCGCCGCGGACTTGTTAAGTGCTTTAACCGATTCTTCGGTTTTTTCTTTGCCCTCTATTGCGCTTACGTAAACTGTAGCGTAAGACATATCACCCGATACATCAAGCTTTACAATGCTAAGCATTTTACTTACTCTCGGGTCCTTTACTTCGCGCAAAAGTTCAGAAAGGCAGAGTCGTATATCGCTTGTTACACGATTAATTTTAAATCCTGCCATTAATCCTTATACTCCTCCATAATAAAGGCTTCAAATACGTCGCCTTCTTTAATATCGGCAAATTTTTCAAGACCTATACCACATTCATAGCCCTGTGCCACTTCTTTTACGTCGTCTTTAAAACGGCGAAGTGAACGGATTGCATCTTCACTTATAACAATACCGTCACGAACTACACGAATCTGGCACGCACGGGTTACCTTACCGTTAGTAACGTGGCAACCTGCAATTGTACCAACATTTGAAATCTTATAGGTATCGCGCACCTCAACCGTACCAAGTATAACCTCGCGGAATTTAGGAGCAAGCATACCCTTCATAGCGGCCTCGATCTCTTCGATTGCTTCGTAAATTACACGGTATGTGCGAACATCTACGCCGTCTCGTTCAGCAGTAGTCTTTGCAACCGCATCAGGACGAACATTAAATCCAACAATAATAGCGCCTGAAGCTTGAGCCAGCATTACGTCGGATTCGTTAATAGCGCCAACGCCACCGTGAATAACGCTAACCTTAACCTCTTCGTTAGAAAGCTTTTGAAGACTGTCTTTTACTGCCTCTACACTACCCTGAACGTCGGCCTTAACAATAATGTTAAGCTCTTTAAGGTCGCCGTCGCTAAGCTGACTAAACAGGTTATCAAGCGTAACCTTTTCTTTAGCGTTAAATATTTCATTTTTAATCTTTTCTTTACGCTGTTCAACAAGCTCACGTGCAAGACGTTCATCTGATACAGCGTCAAAGCCGTCACCCGCATCGGGAGTTTCAGCAAGACCGGTAATCTCGACAGGTACAGATGGACCTGCGCTCTTTACTACTTTGCCGTTTTCATCAGTCATTTGGCGCACACGGCCAACCGCAGTACCCGCAACTATAATATCACCGGCATTAAGTGTACCGTTTTGCACAAGCAAGGTAGCAACCGGACCGCGACCCTTATCAAGACGCGCCTCAATAACAACACCCTTGGCGCGACGGTCGGGGTTAGCCTTAAGCTCAAGCATTTCTGCTACAAGCAGTACATTTTCGAGCAAATTGTCAATACCGTCATGTGTCTTTGCAGATACAGGAACACATATGATGTCGCCACCCCACTCTTCAGGAACAAGTGAGTGCTCGGTAAGCTGTTGCATAATTCTGTCAGGGTTTGCAGTTGGCTTATCCATTTTGTTAATGGCAACAATAATTTGCACCTCAGCCGCTTTTGCGTGGTTTATAGCCTCTATTGTTTGTGGCATAATACCGTCATCGGCGGCAACAACAAGAATTGCAATATCAGTAGCCATTGCGCCGCGCTGACGCATTGCGGTAAAGGCGGCGTGTCCCGGTGTGTCAAGGAAGGTGATGTCTTGACCCTTGCATTTAACACGATACGCACCTATGTGCTGTGTAATACCACCGGCCTCGGTGTTGGTAACAGCAGTATCACGTATAGCGTCAAGAAGCGAAGTTTTACCGTGGTCAACGTGACCCATAACAACTACAACAGGGCTACGTGGCTTTAAGTCTTCAGCGGCGTCTTCGGTTACGTCCATAATCTTTTCTTCGATTGTAACTACAACCTGACGCTCTATTTTTGCGCCCATTTCGGTAACTACTATTTCAGCGGTATCGTAGTCGATAACCTGATTAACGGTAGCCATCATTCCAAGCTTAAGAAGCTCTTTTATAACCTCTGCGGCGGTCTTTTTCATTGCGGCGGCAAGCTCGCCTACCGTAATTTCATCGCCGACAGTTACAGTAATTGGGGTTTTCTTTATACGCTCAAGCTGCATACGACGCAGTTTGTCTGCCTCGGTCTCACGTTTTGCACCCTGTGGACGTTTGTAATCTTGAGATTTTTGTTTAATTTTCTGCTTGCGTGAATAATTATCGCGCATAGAGTTTGCAGGAGCAATGTTTTCGTACTTTTCGTTATACTTTTCAATGTTAACGTTAGAAGTACGCATATCAACGTTGCGAAGCTGTGCAGGTCCACGGTTTGGCGCCTCGCCCGGCTTCTTTTCTTTTTTAGGTGGCGCAACAAGGGGACCGTCATAAGGCTTGGTTTCTTTCTTTTCAGCCTTTTTGGGCTCTTCTTTCTTTGGTTCTGCCTTTTTAGTAGCCTCTGGCTTAGCTTGCTCTTTTTGGGGCTCAGCCTTCTTTTCAGGCTTAGCGTCTTTTTTAGGTTCAGCCTTTTGTGGCTCTTCCTTTTTAGGTTCAGCCTTTTTAGGCTCGGCTTTCTTTTCAGGTGCCGCAGGCTTTTCTATCTTTGGTTCTTCTTGCTTTTTGGCTTCTTTTTTAGGTTCAGACTTCTTTTCGGGGGCTTTGCCTTCAGCCGCAGCGGCGGCCGCCTTTAGCTGTTCTAAAATTGCCATTTGCTCGGCAAGCTTTTTGTCTTTTTCGTCTTGTCTTTTCTTTGCGGCAGCGGCGCGCGCATCGGCACCCATTGCAAAGTAATTGTCAAAGCTTTTTACAGAATTTTTCTTTGTAATTGCGTCAAAAACCATTGCAATTTCATCTTCAATAAGCACTGTCGAAGACTTTTTTTCTTCTCCTATTAATTCGCTTACAAAGGCTATAAGTTCTTTTGATGGCATATTAAAATCTTTTGCCATATCACTAATTTTATATCTACTTATCATTTAAGTTCCTGCCTACATTGATT
>JAZSKN010000059.1:0-24648 GCA_045534895.1 Acutalibacteraceae bacterium | reverse complement strand
GCAACCGCAACCGTTGTTGTTGCAACCGCAACCACAGCCGTTGTCGTTTGTGTTGTTACCGCAGCAGCAGAATAAGAGGATAAGAATGATAATCCAAGTACAGCCGCAACCACCAAAGCCATTATTACACATATTAAAGACCTCCTTTTTTGTCTTTCATCACATACTATGCCAACGGTAAAATATGTGTTACAAATTATTCAAAAAATAATTATTGACTTTTACTGACCTTTGTTTTATAATAAAGTCAATGAAGGTCAAACTTTTGTATAAAAGGGGAAAAGGAATATGAAAATAAGTGACTTAATCACAAACGAAATACTGCGAATGCTTAACGAATCTGAAGAGAACACCGCCGAGATACAGCGTAACGATTTTGCAAGCCTTATTGGTTGTGCGCCAAGTCAGATTAACTATGTATTGTCATCACGCTTTACACCCGAGCACGGTTATATTATAGAAAGCCGTCGCGGTGGCGGCGGTTATATAAGAATAAGCCGTGTCGTTATGCGTAAATCTACAGCCTTTATGCATATAATTAATTCGATAGGTGATCGAATTGATATGATGAGCGCGCGCATTGTTATCGAAAACTGTCTGCAGTCTGAACTTATCAGCAAAGAGACTGCAAGGGTAATGTATGCCGCGTTGTCAAACAACGTTATGCGCAGTGTACCCGTTATGCTGCAAGATAATTTGCGTGCCGCAATTCTTAAAGAAATGTTACTTGTTCAAATTTGAGAGGGATGATTTTATGTTATGTGAAAAATGCGGTGTCAACAATGCCACAACACATATCCGTACCATTATAAACGGAGTCGTGCACGAAAAGCATCTTTGCAGTCACTGTGCGGCAACTGAGTCAAAATATGAAACGAAAGATAATAATTTAGCCCAGATATTAGGTAATATGTTTGGTAATGCATCACAAAACAGTCAAAGCGATGTTACGCGATGCGATTGTTGCGGCTCCACTTACGAAGACATAGCCGAAAATGGCAGATGCGGCTGCCCCGAGTGCTACACGACCTTTTACAATCAGCTTTTGCCGCAACTAAAAAGAATACATGGCAGTACAGATTATACTGGTAAAAAAATTAATGTTACTGAAAAAAAGACTCTTGAATCAATTAGCGAACTTGATGTTACTTTAAAAAAACTTATCGATGAAGAAAAATATGAACAAGCAGCAATTGTTCGAGATGAAATTAAAAAATTGAAAGAAGGTGCGCTATGAGTTGTTGGTTTAATCCATACAAACCTCAAAGCACAATTGCTATAAGTACGCGCATACGACTAGCTCGAAATATTATGGGTATTCCTTTTCCGTCACAAATGTCACCTGAACAATTTAAAACTGTTAATGATTTAGTGAGAAGTGCGATTTGTGATTGTGAAGAACCTATTGCTAAAAATTTAAAGTATATTTCTATGAATGATATTCCCCAAATTGAGCGTTTTGCAATGGTAGAACGACATATTATAAGCAAAAATTTTGCTTCAAATTATCAAAATAGGGCAATAATTATTTCAGAAGATGAAAGCATTTGCGTAATGCTTGGCGAAGAGGATCACATAAGAATTCAAGTTTTGTTTGATGGTATGCAGATAGAAAGAGCTTATAATATTGCAAATAGTATTGATAAAATTTTATGTAATAGACTAAATATTGCATTTGATTCGCGTATCGGATTTTTAACTGCGTGTCCTACAAATGTCGGAACAGGCTTGCGAGCTTCGGTAATGTTACATCTGCCAATGATTGGCGATAATATGAAAAATTTTTCAAATATCATAAACCAAAATGGATTTACTATACGCGGTATGTACGGTGAAGGTACTAAGGCGCTAGCTTCGCTTTACCAAATTTCAAATCAAAAAACACTTGGTATGAGCGAAAATGATGCAATCAAAAACTTGAAAATAATTACCCAAAAAGCTCTTGAAAAGGAAAATACAGCAAGAAGAGGTATAAACAAATTATGGTTAGAAGATAAGGTTATGCGCTCATATGGTGTTTTGAAAAATGCCAGATTATTAACCAGTGAAGAACTTTTGTCAAGAATAAGCGATGTAATTTTGGGTGTTGGTATGGGTGTTGTGGAATCCAAAATATGGCCAATTGAATTATTGGTAAATACTCAACCCAATATGCTTATGAAAAAGGTGGGCGAAATGTCACCCGATTCACGAGATATAGAACGCGCAAATATGGTCAGAAATCTACTTTAAAGGAGAATTATAAAATTGAAATATAACTTTAACGGTTTTACCGAAAAAGCAAACGAAGCCTTAAATCAGGCAATAAATGCCGCATCGCAAATGGGCCACACCTACGTAGGTAGCGAGCATTTACTTTTAGGTCTTTTGCGTATAGGTAGCGGTGTTGCGGCAAGCGCACTTTTAAAATTTGGCGTTACTGCCGACAAATTTGATGAGCTTATACGTATGGGTATTGGCACAGGTAATCCTACAAAGCTTTCGCCCGATTACTTTACGCCGCGCGCCAAGCGTGTGCTTGAGGTTGCTATGCAAACAGCAACTAATATGAGCAAAAAATACGTAGGCACCGAGCATATCTTAATGGGCATTTTAAGCGAAAGCGACAATTTTGCCATACGCTTTTTAAAAGAGCTTGGGTGTGATGTTGCCGCATTGTCTTCAAGTATATATGAAAACGCTAACGTAAGCGGTCAAGATTCCTTTAACGGCAGCAAGGCTTCACCGTCGCCTAAAAATAAATCGCGAAAAATTGAAACGCTTCAAAAATTTGGTCGTGACTTAACTGCCGAGGCAAAGCTTGGAAAAATTGACCCCGTTATAGGCCGTGAAACCGAGGTTGAACGCATTATACAAATACTGTGCCGCCGCACCAAAAATAACCCTTGTCTTATTGGCGAGCCGGGTGTCGGCAAAACTGCAATTGTAGAGGGTCTTGCGCAACGCATTGTAGACGGCAATGTGCCCGAAATTTTGTTTGATAAACGTGTGTTTACGCTTGACTTAACCGGTATGGTAGCAGGCACCAAATACCGCGGCGATTTTGAAGAAAGAATCAAGGCTGTGGTAGACGAGGTTAAAGATGCTGACGATATAATACTGTTTATTGATGAAATTCATACCATCATCGGTGCAGGCTCGGCAGAGGGCTCTACCGACGCGGCAAATATATTAAAACCTTCGTTGGCGCGTGGTGATTTTCAGCTTATAGGTGCTACCACTATTAGCGAGTACCGCAAAAATATTGAAAAAGACTCGGCGCTTGAGCGTCGTTTTCAAACCGTTACCGTTGCCGAACCTAATCAAGATGACGCAATCCTTATTCTTAAAGGCTTAAAAGACAAATACGAGGCGCATCACAAGGTTGTAATCACCGATGATGCCATCACCGCGGCGGTAAAGCTTTCAGCAAGATATATAAACGATCGCTTTTTGCCCGACAAGGCAATCGACCTTATTGACGAGGCGGCTTCACGCGTGCGTCTTGCTTCAAGTCAGCCTTCTGACGAGATAAAGCAAATAGAGCAAAAGCTTTCTGAAATTAAGGCCGAAAAGGATGACGCCATTAATCTGCAAGAGTTTGAACGCGCCGCAACACTGCGCGATAAAGAAAAGCAAATAGAGGATGAAATTGCCGCCTTAAAAGAGCAAAAAAACAGTAAACACGCCCACGCATCAGGCAAGGTGACCGAGCATAATATAGCCGAGATCGTCTCACTTTGGACAGGGGTTCCTATAGTACAGCTTACCGAGGAGGAATCGGAAAGGCTGTTAAAGCTTGAAGATGTGTTGCACAACCGTCTTGTAGGTCAACAGCAGGCTGTAACCGCCGTGTCAAAGGCAATTCGCCGCGGTCGTGTTGGCCTTAAAGACCCAAATCGACCTATTGGCTCATTTATATTTTTAGGTCCTACGGGTGTTGGCAAAACCGAGCTTTGCAAAGCGCTTGCCGAAGCAATGTTTGGCAGTGAAAATATGATGATTCGCCTTGATATGTCCGAGTATATGGAAAAGCATACCGTATCGCGCCTTGTGGGCTCGCCACCGGGGTACGTCGGCTTTGAAGAGGGCGGTCAGCTTACCGAAAAGGTACGCCGTAATCCGTATTCGGTTATACTGTTTGATGAAATCGAAAAAGCACACCCCGACGTGTTTAACATTTTACTTCAAATACTCGAAGACGGCATACTTACCGATTCGCAGGGCAGAAGGGTAGATTTTAAAAACACGGTTATTATTATGACCTCTAACATAGGCGCGCGACTTATAACCGACAAAAAGGTATCTTTTGGATTTACAACAAGCGATGCAGATAATGAAAAAGATGTTAAGTCACGTGTTTTAGAAGAGCTAAAATCGGCATTCAGACCCGAATTTTTAAACCGTGTGGATGATATTATAGTATTTAGCAAGCTAACACAGGATGAAATTAAGCAAATTGCGGGCAAAATGCTTGAAAGCCTTAAAAAACGTCTTACAAATCTTAACATAACAATAAACTTTAGCGACGCTGTGCTTACAACGCTTGCCAACAAGGGCTTTGACCCCGTTTACGGTGCGCGACCCTTGCGCCGTGAAATACAAAACCGTATTGAAGACGCCTTAAGTGAAAAAATTCTTGACGGTAGCATTAAAAACGGCAACCACGTAACTTGTGATTACGTTAATGAAGAATTTGTATTTGATGTAAAAGTAAATAGCTAAAATATAAAAGCAGTCATCAAAAATGATGACTGCTTTGGTTATAACAATAGGCATAAAACAAAAAGGCGAGAAAAAATTATCTCGCCTTTACGTGCATTACGTTTTAGTTGTGTAATTGTCTTTAAGTGGTCCGCCCTTGCGTATATCTTGAATCTTTACGCTTGAGGTATGGGGAATTGCCTTCCACTCAACCTTTTTAAACAACGCAATAAGTAGTGAAAACTTACCTATAATATCAAAAATAGGGAAGGTAAGGCAGAACCATACTTTTTTAAAAAATGGTATATGCTCAATGTGCTTGCGCTCTATAAAATAGATATACACCGCCGTAAATATGTTTTTAAAATAGCTTACAAACGATGCATAAAATGCCGAAAGCGTCATTATGCCAATGACCGACCACTCACCGTGCTGTGAGCTTGTAAAATGCAGGCCGTTAAACAGGGTAGCGCCCAAGGCCTTAATTTTAAAGAAATCAAAATCATAGCACTGCCAGCCAATAAGAATTAAAGAGAAAATAAGATAATACTTTACAATACGCTTAAACAATATCATAAGCGAGCGTGGGTACACAACCGAAAGCATATCAAGACTCATAAAACGAAGTCTTAAATTGTTAAACAGCTTTTTGTACCACGGCGCATCGGGGCATTCGCGGTTTGCCGCGCCACCCGTCACAAAAATGTGTTTAAGCAGTTTGGGTCCCGTTTCTACCAACGCTTGCAAATGACCCTTTGCCCAACGTATACGCTGGCGCATTGCAATTTTAATATCGACGGGCTGTTCGTCATAAAATTCGGCATCGTTGTTATATGAAATCTGATAGCCCTGCGCCACCGCATCGGCGCAAAAGGCACGGTCTTCGGTAAGGGAGACGTAGTTCCAACCGTTTTTAATAAGCTCGTGCGAAAACAAAAATCCCGTACCTTGAATACGTGTTGCCAAATGAAACAGCGAACGCGCGCGATGCTCGTTACGTATGGTACGCAACCAATGCACGCCATAGGATGCCGAAATCCAGTTATCGCCAAAGTTTTTGGTGTTGCGGTAAGAGGTTACAATTTTTTGACCTGCGTCAAACGACTCGTTCATACGGGTTATGTAATCTTCTTTTAAAAGATTATCCGCGTCAAAAATAAAATAGCCCTCAAAGCTTTCAACACCGTAGTCACGCTTAATGTTTTCTACCAAAAATTGCAACGCATAACCCTTGGTACGATGTTCGGGGTCAAAGCGCTCATAACAAACGGCGCCAAGCTCTCGCGCAATTTTTGCGGTATTGTCGGTACAGTTATCGGCCACTACAAAAACCGTTACAAGCTCTCGCGGGTAATCTTGCTGATTAATACTGTCAACCAGATTACCAATAACCGTTTCTTCATTGCGGGCGGCAACAAGTATTGCATACTTGTGATTACGTTTAGCCTCCTTAAATTTTCTTGTAAAAAAAACACCGGTTAACTTGTAAATGATTTTGTATTTAAGTAGCTTGCCAATAAAGTTTGATACCGTATCAATTACCTTGATAATAAGTAGTAAAATCTTCATAGCCTGCACATTATAACACCAAACTTTTAAAAAATCAATAGTGTCGAATTTTAAGAAAATATTAAGGGTATATTTTGCTTGTAATTTTGTCAATAATGTTATATAATAAATTAACTATAGTTAGATTGGGGTGTTAGTACTTGTTATTTAGCGCTATACGTGGCGGACTATCCTTGTCCGAAATTATTATTTATGCCATATCTTCTTTTGTGGTAATATTTTTAACCTTGCCTATTCACGAATTTGCGCACGGCTTTGTTTCTACAAAGCTTGGCGACCCTACGCCAAGGTACCAGGGCAGACTTACACTAAACCCTATGGCACATATCGATTGGCTTGGTGCCGCAGGCATATTGCTTTTTGGCATAGGATGGGCAAAGCCGGTACAGGTTAACGCCCGTTACTATAAAAATCCTAAATGGGGTATGGCGTTAGTGGCGCTTGCAGGTCCGCTTTCAAACGTGGTTGTTGCATTTATAGCGTTACTGCTTTCAAACACGGTTGGCTTTTTGTTTTACACTACAGGCTTTATTGCAACAAGCTATTCACTTTATTTTGTAATTACTTTATTTTTTGTAGTAATCGCGCAAATAAACGTGCATCTTGCTGTGTTTAATCTTATACCAATACCGCCGTTTGACGGCTCAAGAATACTTTTTACCTTTTTACCGCAAAGATATTATTTTAAAATAATGCAGTATGAAAGATTTATTTTTATAGGTGTGCTTGCCTTGCTTTATACCGGTGCTTTAGACGCGCCGATAGACCTTTTAACAGGAAAGGTGCTAAACGCAGTCGAAACGTTGGCTTCGTTGCCCTTTACTTTACTTGGAGTGTGAAAAATGGAACAGACGGTAACGCTGTCTTACAAAATTGAAAATTTTGAAGGCCCGCTTGATTTGCTTTTACAGCTTATAGCGCGCAACAAGCTTAATATTTATGATATACAACTGTCTGTGCTTATTGAGCAATACCTCAATCAGATGGAGGTTTTTCGCGCACAGGAGATGGAAATATCAAGCGAGTTTTTAGAAATGGCATCACGCCTTATTTATATAAAAACTGTTAGTCTTTTGCCCAAGCACGATGAAATTGTAAAGCTTAAAGAAGAGCTTACGGGCGAACTGCTTGAGTATCAGCTTTGTCGTGAAATGGCGGCCAAGCTTGGCAATATGACTGCAGGCTTTGATAGGTTTGTACGAGTGCCAACCGAATACGATTTTGACAAAACCTACGAGCTTGTACACGATAGCGATGTTATGTATCAGTATTATCTTGCCGCAGTAGGTCGTGGACAGCGTAAATTGCCGCCCAATGTTACGCCGTTTACAAAAATTGTCGCTAAAAAAATAGTTTCGGTTTCGACCAAAATCGTTTTTGTAATACGCAATCTTGTTAAGGGTGGTAAAAGCAAGCTAAGCGCGCTTTATAAAACGGCTCACAGCCGTTCTGAGCTTGTAGCAACCTTTTTGGCTGTGCTTGAGCTTTGCAAGGCAAACCGCGTAGAAATAAGCGGTGATAATGCCGATGACGCAGAAATTAAAATTATTAAGGGGCATAAAAGATGAATAAACAGCAAACAATAGCAGCGCTTGAGGCAGTTTTATTTGCTTCGGGTGACCCCATAAGCATTGACCGTCTTTCACAGACTTTTGAAATTAAACCCGAAGAGGTTGAAAAATATATTAAAGAGCTTGAAAAGAAATATGAAACCAACAACGGTGGCGTTTACGTAGTAAGGCTCGAAAATACCTATCAGCTTGTAACCCGAGAAGAATTTGCGCCGTATATTAAAAAAGCTTTCGATATTAAGCGACGCACACCGCTGTCACCGGCGGCACTTGAGGTTTTGGCTGTTATTGCATATAATCAGCCTGTTACACGCGCTTTTATAGAGCAGGTGCGTGGCGTTGACTGTTCGGGCGTAGTATCTACCCTTGTAGAAAAAGGCCTTATTGAAGAGCGTGGACGTCTTGAACTGCCGGGCAGACCCTTGCTTTACGGCACAACCAAGGTGTTTTTGCGTAGCTTTAGCTTGAATGATTTGGGCGACTTGCCACCGCTACCAAAGGATAATCCAGAGGTTAACGACGTTGGCGAACAGCTCGAAATTACCGAAGAAATAGCAGTGGGTGAAGCACAAGCGTGATTGCATTGGTAATTGTTTTGTTCGTGTTGGCATTAATTTTGCTTGTTTTACTTGCGCCCTTTACGGCCGAGATAATTTATGACGATGAATTTGCTTTTAAATTTAAGTGCTTTATGATAAAGATTTATGATAGCAAATCTTCTAAAAAGGTTAAAAAAGCAAATGAAACAAGCAAAAAAGAGGACCAAAACACTACAAAAGATGATGGATTTTTAAAAACAACCTACAAGCAAAAGGGTTTTACGGGTACAGTTGTTTATTTAAGTGAAATTGTAAAATTGGTTTTACTTAAAATTAAATGGTTACTGCCGCATATTAAATTTCATAAATGTGTATTAAATTTAACCGTTGCCACATCTAATGCCGCTGAAACGGCAATTAATTACGGTAGGGTTTGCAGTGCGGTGTATCCCGTTTTTGCTTTTATACAAAGCAATACTAAACTAAAGACAAAGCAGTTTAACATTAGTGCCGATTTTGATAAAACAAAACCTGATTTTAACGCGTCTATACAGCTTAAAGCCCGCGGTTTATGGCTTGTTATAGCGGCATTATCAATATTTGGGCAATTTTTAAAACTTCAACGTAAGGAACGTGAAAAATATGAGCGAAAACAATTTGAAAACAGTAATGGACACAACAATGGACAAGCTTCGCACAATGGTGGATGCTGATACCATTATAGGCACTCCTGTTGTTGTGGGCAATGTTACTCTTGTGCCCGTATCACGTGTTTCTTTTGGTCTTGCTACGGGTGGCAGTGATTTTCCAAGCAAAAGCGGACAAGAGCTTTTTGGCGGCGGCGGTGGCGCAGGTGTTACCGTAAATCCCGTTGCGTTTATTTGCATTAACGGTGATAACGTTCATATGATGCCGATTTACAGTGATATGAATACTATTGACAAGGCAATAAATATGGCACCCGAGCTTATTGACAAAATTAAAAGTCTTTTTGAAAAGAAGACCGAAATACCGCTTGAAAATTAATCACATAAATTGTAAGACTTCATTCATAAAATTTATGGGTGAAGTTTTTGAAAAAGATTGTTATATTTTTAATTTGCTTTTTAATTTTTATAAACACATTTAAGGTGTCTGCGTATAATACTTCGGCAAAAGCCGCGGTAGTGATAAATGGCTTTACGGGCGAGGTTTTGTATTCGCAAAACAGCAGCGCAAGATTGCCAATGGCAAGCACTACAAAAATAATGACGGCATTGTTGTTGTGCGAGCTTGGCGGCGACCTTACCAAAACCATTGTTACAACTCGTGAAATGGTAACGGTTGAAGGCTCGTCAATGGGTCTACAAATAGGTGATACCGTTTCGTACCACGATTTGCTTTACGGTCTTATGCTGGCTTCGGGCAATGATGCGGCAAACACGGTTGCTATTGCTATTGCGGGCAGTGTGCATAATTTTGTTGAGCTAATGAACAAGCGAGCTAAGCAAATGGGGCTTAAAGATACAAATTTTGTAACGCCCTCGGGTCTTGATGCTGATGACCACTATACAACCGCGTATGAGCTTGCATTAATTGCAAAAGAGGCGCTTGCAAACCCAATTTTTGCAAAGGCGGCGGCATCACAATCGGCGCGACTGTGCTACGGTAATCCGCCATATAATCGAACGCTTACCAATCACAATAAATTATTAAAAAAGTATGATGACATTGTGGGTGTAAAAACAGGCTTTACCAAAAAATCGGGTAGATGTCTTGTGTCGGCGGCGCAAAAGGACGGCAAGCTTATTATTGCGGTCACCCTTAATGACAGTAACGATTGGTGCGATCACCGCGCCTTGCTTGACATAGGGTTGTCACTTGTTGATACTCAAATTTTTTCACCCGTGAAAAATATTATTCCAATCAGTCTCGCGAATGGCGGCAAAACCAATGTATCAGTGCCGTCGGCAAAAATAAACGTTACAAAAAACAGCGAAGTTAATTACATAATTAATATGCCTGCATTTATTTATGCACCTGTAAAAAGGGGTCAACAAATTGGCGATATAAATTATTATTGTAATGGGGCTTTAATATGTGAATTACCGATTAATGCATCGGTAGAAATTTATGAACAAGGCAGTAAATTTAAATTAATATTTGAAATTTTTAAATATATGCTTATAAACTTTTAGGAGCTTAAAATGAAGGATAATAAAATAAGATTACAAAAGCATTTGTCGGCCTGTGGTATAGCATCGCGCAGAAAGGCAGAAGAGTTAATCGAACAGGGTAAGGTTCGCGTTAATGGGCGAATTGCCACACTGGGCGATAAGGTTGACCCTAAACGCGATAAGGTATCGGTAAGGGGCAAAACGGTTGTGCCTGTTACACAAAAGGTTTACATAATGCTTCACAAGCCGCGCGGTTACGTTACTACTTTAAGTGATGAGTTTGACCGAAAAAACGTTGCTGATTTAGTAAAAGACGTGGGGGTTAAGGTTTTTCCCGTAGGGCGACTTGATCGCGATTCTGAAGGTCTTTTAATAATGACAAATGACGGTGAGCTTGCAAATATTATTACACATCCAAGTAGCCATGTTAACAAGACATATCGTGTAACTGTTGGCGGCAGTGTAGATGACGATCAAATTAAAAAAATGTGCGAGGGCGTTGTTATTGACGGTAAAAAAACATTGCCTTGTGACGTTTTTGTTGTTGAACGCCGCACAGACCGCACCATTCTAAACTTTATTATTCAAGAGGGAAGAAATCGCCAAATAAGAAAAATGTGCGCTGCGGTCGGTCTTGATGTGTTAAGACTTAAGCGTATAGAGATTGCAGGTGTTAAGCTTGGTGGGCTTAAAACAGGCGCATGGCGTGATCTTAACGAGCGCGAGCTAACACGTCTTGAAAACATTTCTAAAGAAAGGCAAGAAGAGCAATGATAAGTGTTTTGCCCTGTCATAACAGGTCACAAATTGAAGAATTATTTAAAAAGCACAATCTTACAGCGGGTGAGTTTGCAGGCTGTGTAATTGCGACTCAAAAGGATGAAACATTAGGCTATTGCATTTATAATCTAACTAAAAAAGATATGACAGTTTTAGCAGTAGAACCTCAAGATGATATACCATTAGCAGATGGCATACTTAGAAGCGCGCTACACGTAGCGGCCGAAAATTTTGTGCTTGATGCCTTTTACAGTGACAGCGCACCGATAGACTTATTTGAGATGCTTGGATTTATAAAAAATCACCAAGAAAGGCGCCTTAATATTGATAAACTTTTTGGTGGATGTAATTGTAGTAATAAAAATTAAAAAAATGCTTGCAAATTTATAAACTTTGTGATATGATAGTTTTTGCGAATTTTATCGGTTAGCCGAATTATATATTTGGGAGGTTTAAAAATGAACGTTTGGGAAATTATTTTAGGCATAGCTATGATTTTAGTATCAATCGCTATAATTGGTGTTATCTTGTTACAACAGGGCCATAGAGCAGGTGTTAACGGCGCAATCTCGGGTGCGGCAGATACATTCCTTTCTAAAAACAAGGCACGTACTGTTAATGCCAAGCTTGCACGCTTTACCAAGTATGGCGTAATAGTTTTCTTTGTACTTGCGCTTGTTGCCGGTATTATTTCACTTAATAAATAATTTGAAATAATTTATAAAAGTAAAAGAACCTTATTTTTACAATAAGGTTCTTTATTTTTTTTGTTGTATATAATTGCTGCGGTATACGGTTGGTGTTATATTGTACATCGACTTAAAACAGTTTGTAAAATATGCTGCATCTATAAAACCACAAGAAATTGCAATATGACGTACAGATTCTTCAGTTTTTTCAAGCAAACGACGCGCGTGCTCAAGACGTTGTGTTTTTATGTAGTTTGTAACTGTAATGCCGGTTGCTTTTTTAAATTTTCTGCAAAAATACGATTCATCATAACCAAAATGTCGGCTTATGGTTGAGGAAGATATGTCTTTGGTGAAATTAAGATTTATGTAATTTATTACGTCATTAAAGCTTTCAAATACTTGAAGTGAAGAATTGTTATCGTCGATACAGTGCTCACATAGTAAGCCTAAAAGTCGGTAAAGGCGTCCTACGGTTTCGAGCGGATGATAGTTTTTGCTGTTTTGTTGCATTTCGACAATCTGATGTGCAAGTGTGATAATTTGTTTATTATCGGTCTTATGTTTAAAACGTATCTTTCCATTTATTATAGGCTCAATATACTGTTTAGCAGATACGGTACCGTTGTAAAGGTCGGCAACCTCAAACATTATTACATAGCAT
This sequence comes from Acutalibacteraceae bacterium, assembly GCA_045534895.1. Classification (GTDB taxonomy): domain Bacteria; phylum Bacillota; class Clostridia; order Oscillospirales; family Acutalibacteraceae; genus UBA737. Next base: position 11,997 of record JAZSKN010000059.1, on the reverse strand, counting down.
TCATATCCGTTTTCTCCTGCTATACCGCTGTGTAGCATTGTAGGTGATACAATAGATAGCTCGCCTGCATTTACCGAAATATTATGTTCGTCACAGCATAGCTTAAGGCAACCTGCGGTCACAAGATGCAGTTCAAGTCGGTCGTGCCAGTGTTGAGTAAAAGCCGGTATGTTAGAGCCAAGGCGGGTTTTTAATATTTTCACCGACGTTTCACCAAACACAACGGGAGTTAATTCTTTTTTTGAATTTAGCTGCATAATTTTCACCTTTTAGTGTAAGTCAAAATTCTATAATTCAATGTCAAAAAAATACAAATTGTAAATTTGCGTATATGTTATCATATAATCAATAAAAAATCAATCTTTTAAGGAGAGTTTTTATGAAAATAGGTAATGTTATTCACTTTGCAGAGCGTGAAAAGCTTGAAAAATATTTTGAGCAGCTTGTATTTTTTGGTTTTGATAACTGCCAGTTAGGCTCTTGGAATCCAAAAGATTGGACCGATGAAAACGCCGCTATGGTAAAAGAACTTACCGAAAAATACGGTATTACCATTTCTGCTTTTTGGTGTGGTTGGTCGGGACCTGTTGTATGGGACTTTTATGACGGTCAGTTAACCTTGGGACTTGTTCCGCCCGAGTATCGCCAAATGCGTGTAGAGCAGCTTTGCGCAGGTGCTGACTGGGCTAAAAAGCTTGGTGTTACCGACGTTATTACACATATGGGCTTTATTCCCGAAAATCCAAATGACCCACAATTTGCGCCATTTTGTATTGCGGTAAGAACAGTTGCCGGTTACTTAAAGAAAAATGGTCAGTGGCTATTGTTTGAAACGGGTCAGGAAACACCCGTTACAATGCTACGTTGCTTCGAAAAGGTTAATATGGATAACCTTGGCATCAATCTTGATACAGCAAACCTTATTCTTTACGGTAGAGCAAACCCTGTTGATGCGCTTGATGTATTTGGTAAATATGTTCGCAATATTCACGCTAAAGACGGTTTTTACCCAACAAACGGTCATTCACTGGGTCGTGAAGTTCGTTTGGGTGACGGTAAGGTTGATTTTATGGCGCTCTTTAAAAAGCTCAAAGAACTCGAATATGACGGATACGTTACCATTGAACGCGAAATTTGGAATGAGCAACAGCAGCCAGATATAATTCACGCAAGAGATTATCTTACAGAAATTATTAACGAGGTTTACGGAGGATAAGATTATGTTGAAGGTTGGTTTAATAGGTGTTGGCGGTATTAGCGGCGCGCATATTCCCGGTTGGCTCGCTCTTGACGGCGTACAGCTTGTAGCGCTTTGCGATGTGCGCCCTGAGCAGATGGAAAAATATCCCAATGTAAGACACTATACTGATTTTGATGATATGCTCGCGCACGAAGAATTGGATATTCTTGATATTTGTCTTCCTACTAATATACACGCCGATTATGCTATTAAGGCTATGAACAACGGAATTAACGTATTGTGCGAAAAGCCGATTTCGTTAAATAAAGATGACGTTAAGCGTGTTTATGATGCTGCTCAAAAAAATAACGTTAAGTTTATGGTGGCACACGTTATACGTTTTTGGCGTGAATACGAATTTGTTAAAAGCATTTATGAAAACGGTAAATACGGTAAACTGCTTTTCGGTAATATGAAGCGACTTAGTGCGTTTCCGGCTTGGAGCTGGGATAATTGGATGAAAGATGAAAAGCGTAGCGGCTTTGTACCGTATGACCTTCATATCCATGATCTTGACTTTATGGTTTATGCTTTTGGTGCGCCCAAAGACATTAAATCATATCGTACAAAGCTGCCTGATCAAGATTATATTAACGTTACATACGATTTTGGTGATTTTGCCATTAATGCCGAATCATCTTGGTTTGCAGGCGCGTATCCGTTTACAGCGCAGTTCCGTTTTCAGTTTGAAGATGCAATTATATCTAACGAAGGTCAGGGTCTTAAAATTTATGAGCGCGGTGGAAACGTTGTTAGTCTTGAAGAGGCTGCAACAGGCGACACAGGTGAGATTAATTTGCCAAAAAGCGGCGCCTACGCCGAAGAGATTGCATATTTTGCAGATTGCGTAATTAATAATAAAGTGCCCGTGAAGGTACAACCCCACGAGCTTGAAACAGTTATTGATATACTGAATAATTTATAAAAAATAATCGGCGTTCGTTTAATAACGAGTGCCGATTTTTATAGTATTATATGTATATTTTTGTAAATACTTGAACGGATTGCCACGTGACTACCGTCACTCGCAATGACGGTTTTTTTAGATGGTGCTACACGCGTGTCATTCAGAGCAACGCTAGTTGCGAAGAAGCTTTTGTGAATGATACTACGGGTACGCATTAGTACCCCTCACCACCGTCTGCGACGGAGCCTCTCCCAAGGGAGAAGCCTATTCGTCGGCTTGCAATGACATAGGTGATTTAATTGTGAAAATTATTTTTTACAACGTAGTAACCGGCATCCTTGACGGTCCGTTAATGGTTGTGCGGATTGTCCATAAGGTTAGTCCCTACGAAACGAGAATTACTTTTTCTTGTAAAAAATTAAAGTAGGGTATATAATTAACATGTATTATTCTTTTATAAGGAGAATTTATATGAAAAAGTTGTTATCATTTTGTTTAACGCTTGCTATTATAATCTGCGCAGTGCCTATGGGCGCATTTACGCTTACAGTTGACGCGGCTACAACGGGCACTACGGGAGATTGTACCTGGGTACTTGACGGCACTGTGCTTACCATTAGCGGTAATGGTAAAACAGGGGATTATGATAATCAATATAATTTAACGCCATTTGGTAAAAATAAAGCTGAAATAACCAAAGTTATTATCGAAAGTGGTGTAACAGGCATAGGCGTTAGGACATTTCGGGACTGTACAAATTTAAAAGATATTATCATCCCTGACAGCGTTACAAGCATTGGAGACTATGCGTTTTACGGTTGCGAAAATCTTGCAAATATCACTATACCAGACAGTGTGACAACTATAGGCGATAATGCGTTTTATTATAGCGGTATTACTGACATTACAATACCAAATAGCGTTATAAATATGGGTGAAAGAGTGTTTTTCGGTTGCTATAGCCTTACAAATGCAACGATAGGTGATAGTGTAAAGAGTATAGGTTATCGTGCGTTTTATGGTTGCCGTACTCTTACTGGAGTAAGCATTGGCGATTGCGTTACAAGTATAGGTAATGAAGCGTTTTATGATTGTGAAAGCCTTGCAAATATCACCATACCAGACAGTGTGACAACTATAGGTGATAATGCGTTTTGTGGTTGCACCGGCCTTACAAGCGTTACAATACCTGACAGCGTAACTGGTATAGGCAATTATGCGTTTTACAGGTGTACCAACCTTAATTACGTTTGTTATACGGGTATAGAGAAAGATAAAAACTTAATTAGTATTGGCAATTGTAACGAAGAGTTAATAAACGCCACATGGCATTATAACAGTTGCATAGGTTTGTCTGAACACAAATACAGTGATTTTAACGTATGCACTGTATGTAATTATAATAAAATTTTTGAATACATAACATATAAAATTTCATATTCTGATTACACTGTAACAATTACTGATTGTGATACAAGCATATCAGGTAAATATGTATTACCGTCAAAAATTGATGATAAGCCTGTTGAAAAGGTAGGTGACAGCGCCTTTGCTGATTGCACTAAACTAACCAACGTAGAAATACCAAGAAGTGTAAAAGAAATTGGTAGTTATGCCTTTTCAAATTCGGGTCTTGTAAGCTTTTATACTCAGGCGCAGATGCCTTATTATGCTGTTAAGATTGGTCAAGGTGCTTTTAGCGGCTGTAAAAAGCTAAGTTGGATATTTTTAGAAAATGGGGTTACGGTTGGAGCAAATGCTTTTTACAACTGTACAAATTTAAACAGCATTTACCTTGGACAAGGCACACTGTCTTTTGACGGTAGTATAGATAACAGCGCTTTTACTAATGTTAATGCAACTGTTTATTATCTTAAAAACACTACTGTTGATTACGATATCAAAAATTCGCTTGGTAAATTGTTTACTTTTAAGGTTATAGACAACGGTGTATGTGGTAGTAATTTGTTTTGGCAATTTGATGAAGCGACAAAAACCTTAACCATTTCGGGAACGGGTAATTTTTCAGAATATAATAGTGGTTCACAAACCCCTTGGTATGTATATGCCAAGGATATTGAAACCATTGTTATTCCCGACGGTATAACCTATATACCAAGTTATGTTTTTGAATATCAAACCAATGTTAAAACAGTACGGCTTCCCAATACTCTTAAAATGCTTGCACTAAATGCCTTTAATGACTGCGAAAATTTAAATAATTTAATTATTCCGTCAACGTTAACTAATATCGATAGTAATACTTCTTTTAATAGATGTGGTTCTTTTACAGATATATATTACGTTGGAACCAAAGAAGATTTTAAAAAGATTACGAACAATAATTTGGTGTACAGCTATTCTGATAATCGAACTGTTAATTATTTGGTATATCACGAAAAAACCGAACCTACGTGTACTAAAAACGGCAATGAAGCATATTATTCTTTTGAAGGTTCTGTGATAAACAATATTTATGACTGTGACAAGAATAAAATAAAAGAAATTCCTTTAATTAGCGCATATGGTCATGATGCGAGTACAACTGTAATAGAAAACCGCATAGAACCGACCTGTACCAAAGGCGGTTCGTATGATAGTGTAATATATTGCACGGTTTGCGATGAAGAAATATCGAGAGAGACTACAATAATACCTATGCGTGAACACTCGTTTGGTGAAGTTACATTTATTAAACCGGCATATAAAACCGAAGGTTATTCGACCCATACGTGTACCGTTTGCGGATATGAAGAAAGATTTGATTTTATCGATGCGCTTACTTATATATCGGGTGATATGAACGACGATGAGGCTGTAAATAATCGTGATCTTGGCGTTTTAATGCGTTGGCTCAACGGATGGGATATAGAATTAAACCCACTTGCCGCCGACGTAGACCGTGATGGATTTGTAAATAATCGTGATTACGGTGTATTAATGCGCTACCTAAACGGATGGGAAATTGAACTCAAATAACGCGATAAAAGGCACGGTAATGCTGATGCATACCGTGCCTTTTTAACATATTATACCGAAAAAAATTTGCTTATTGGGGTAAATTATCACTATGGCGGTGCGCCGTTTGCCGTGCGTTTTTCTATTTCACAGGGTTATAAAAAACATCTATTACAGTTTGTATAATTGTTTCTTCTTCGGGGTAAAATTCTACCCATTTTTCGCCCTGTTCAAGAGTTCCGTCAATGGTTTTATAGTTTAGTCCGTCACCAAAATTCAGTGTAAGACAATTCTGTGCTAAGTAGGTTATTTGTGCAAAAGATACGTTTGTTTTATAGTAGGGTGACAGCGTGTTATAAAATCTTGAAAGCTTAGTAAAATCTTTTAATACCGTGTTGCCAACCTTATTCATAAGAGCCGATAAAAATTGTTTTTGGCGTAGCATACGTCGTGCGTTGCTTTCGGTATCGTCACCTCTATATTTTATATATGCGGTAGCGGTTTCGTTTTTAAGTTGTAGCTTTTGTCCTTTTTTAAAAGAATATTTACTGTTTACAAAATCTTCTAAACAGGTTAATTCTACGCCGCCAATTAATTCGGTTAGTTTTCTAATACCTTCCATTTCTATTGTAACATAGGAGTTTATATTTATTCCGCCAAGAAGCTTTTTTACCGATTTCATAACATTTTCGCTACATTGCTGTGGTGTTGTGCCGTATGCATAGGCCAAACACAATTGTTCGGTTTTTGTCTCGGCAAATTTTCCTTCAATGGTATATAAATCTACTTCGGTCATTGTTTCACGCGATATTGGTATAATGCAGGCTTTATTGGTTTTGGTATCGATTGTTGCCACGAAAATAACGTCTGCTTGACCGTTTTGACCTGCGCCAAGGTTTTGCGAAACGTTTTCACGGTCAATACCTAAAACCAAAATGCTAACAATGTTTTTATTTAAAGTATATTTTTTACCGTTATACGTTATGGTGTGTTCATCTTCAACAGTAACATTTACATTAGAAACATGTGTATCTTCTTTGTGAAACTGTTTTTTGCCAAGATCGGTTAAAATATAAAAGCAACCAACAGCAGTTAAAATAAGTACAAGCAGTACCAATAAAATAATTAATAAAGTTTTCTTAAACTTACGCATTTTATCACCAAATAATGTAATTTTTACATTGTAATTATAAATCGCAATTAAAAATAAGTCAATGTAAAAAAATAGTGGAAAAAAATAATGGTATGTTGTATAATATAATTCTAAAAATATTTTTGCGAGGTAATTATATGAAAATAATTATCGTTGGTGGTGGAAAAATAGGCTCCACATTGGTAGGTAATCTTGAGGCTGAGGGTCACGATATTACTGTTATTGACCAAGACCAAAAGATTATTGATGAGATAAGCAATATATATGACGTTATGTGTGTTTGCGGTAATGCGGTAGATAATGATACCTTAAACGAAGCAGAGGTATCAAATGCAGAATTATTGATATCTGTAACCGATTCGGATGAAATTAATATGCTTATATGTTTTATAGCCAAAAAAATGGGCGCGGCTCATACCGTGGCGCGTATGCGTAATCCCGAATATAACGATAAGCGTATGGTACAAGTTAAGCAATATCTTGATATGTCGCTTACCATTAATCCTGAATTTTTGGCTGCTCAAGAAATATTTAACATATTAAAATTACCTGCGGCTATAAATATTGAAACTTTTTCAAGACGAAATTTTTCGATGATAGAGCTTTTGCTTAAGGATGGTTCGCATCTAGACGGTATGAGCCTTATTGACTTGCGAAAAAAATACAATCTTAATTTTTTGATTTCGGTTGTAAAACGCGGTGAAGAAATTTATATTCCTGACGGTAATTTTGTGCTTAAATGCGGCGACCATATATGTTTGACAGCCAATTATACCGAAATTCAAAAGCTTTTAAAAGTGTTGGGTCTTGCTAAAAAGCAGTCTAAATCTGTTATGATTTTAGGTGCAACAACTACAAGCTATTATTTGGCGAAAATGCTTTTGCGAACAGGCACAAACGTAACTATTATTGATAAAGATATAAACAGATGTAATCAATTTGCTGAAAAACTTCCCGACGCTGTAATTATAAATGGCGATGGCGCTGAGCAGGAGGTTTTAATGGAAGAGGGCATAACATCGGTTGATGCATTTGCCGCACTTACCGGTATGGATGAAGAAAACATACTTATATCATTCTTTGCGCAATCGCAAAATGTACCACGAGTGGTTGCAAAGGTTAACCGTAATGAATTGGCGGCTATGGCCGAAAAGCTGGGTCTTGATTGCATTGTGTCGCCTAAAAAAGCTGCATCAAACGTTGTTACAAGCTATGCGCGTGCGCTTCAAAATTCGCTTGGCAGTAATGTTGAAACAATGTATAAGCTTATGGACGGAAGTGTTGAGGCACTTGAATTTAACGTTCAAACCGATTTTAAAGCTCAGCACATACCCCTTAAAGAAATGAAACTAAAAAAAGATGTTCTTATAGCAGGTATAATAAGAAAAAGAAAAGCCTTTGTTCCTACCGGTAATGATGAAATAGTTGCCGGAGATAAGATTGTTATAATTGCAAAATCAAGTGATCAAAAAATGAACGACCTGGCTGATATTTTGAGGTAATATAATGAATAAAAGAATGGTGCTTAAAACAGCGGGCAGAATAATGCAGATTGTTTCACTGCTGCTTTTAATTCCTGCTGTAGTAGCAATAATTTATGCCGAAACAAAGCAATTGTTTGCGTTTTGCATTACTGCCTTGTGCGCTTTTTTGGCAGGACTTGTAATTGTTAAATTAACCAGAACCAAAAATCGCGTTATATATGCAAAAGACGGCTTTGCAATTACTGCGCTCGCGTGGATTATTATGGCGCTTGTAGGGGCGGTTCCTTTTGTAATATCGGGGGACATTAAGTCTTATGTGGATGCCGTATTTGAAACGGTTAGCGGCTTTACGACCACCGGCGCGTCTATACTTACAAATGTAGAGGCAATGAGCCACAGTATGCTTTTTTGGCGAAGTTTTACCCACTGGATAGGCGGTATGGGTGTGCTTGTGTTTGTTATGGCAATTATACCCAACTTTACCGATCGTTCAATTCACATTATGCGTGCCGAAATGCCGGGGCCAATAATCGGTAAATTGGTTCCGCGAGTAAAGGATACCGCAAAAATACTGTATCTCATTTATATTTTCCTTACCGTTTTAGAGGCTGTTTTGTTACTTGCAGGCGGTATGCCGTTATTTGATAGCCTTGTTCATACATTTGGCACGGCAGGTACGGGCGGTTTTGGCGTTAAGGCCGATAGCATAGCCTCATATAGCCCGTATTGTCAATGGGTTATCGCCATATTTATGTTGATATTTGGCGTAAACTTTAACCTATATTATCTGCTTTTATTACGCCGTATACGAACAGCACTTAAAAGCGGTGAACTGTGGTGCTATTTATCGATTGTTTTGGTTAGTGTAGCGGCAATTACTGCAAATATTGCACCAATTTATAAGAATTTTTCTACAGCTCTAAGAAATTCGACCTTTCAAGTGGCATCAATTATTTCAACAACCGGCTTTGCCACGGCAGATTTTGATTTATGGCCCGGCCTTTCGAAAGCGATACTTTTATTGCTTATGTTTTGTGGCGCGTGCGCGGGTTCAACTGCGGGTGGACTAAAGGTTTCGCGTGTTGTAATGCTATTTAAATCGGTAACCAAAGAAATAAGAAGAATGTTGCATCCTCGTTCAATTGGCAAGGTTCACTTTGAGGGCAAGTCGGTAGAGGACTCAACACTTAGTAGTGTAAGCACATATTTTGTTATATATATGATATGCTTTTTTATGATTTTTTTACTTGTTTCATTTGAACCTTTTGGATTAGAGAGCAATTTTTCAGCGGTGGCTGCTTGTTTTAATAATATCGGTCCCGGTTTTTCGGCTGTGGGGCCTACTGCTAGCTATGCGGGCTATACCGATTTTTCAAAAATAATTTTGTCGTTCGCTATGTTGCTTGGTCGTCTTGAAATCTTTCCAATAGTGGTATTTCTTTCGCCACGCGCTTGGATAAACAAAAAATAATAAGGGTGGTATTTATGCCCAAACAGAAAATTTTTTCATCTTCAAGAACTATTATATTTGGCTTTGCCACTATGATAATTGCAGGCACACTGCTGCTAATGTTGCCGTTTTCTTCAAAAAGCGGCACGGTAACACCTTTTTTAGATTGCTTGTTTACTGCCACCTCAAGCAGCTGTGTTACAGGACTTATTGTTCACGACACGGCTACACACTGGTCACTTTTTGGACAAATAGTAATTTTGATTATGATACAAATAGGCGGTATGGGTATAGTAACTATGTCGATACTTGCTGTTATGCTATCAGGTAAAAGCGTGAATCTTATGCAACGAAGCACTATGCAGGAATCTATTTCTGCTCATAAAGTAGGCGGAATAATACAGCTTTCAAGATTTATAATTATTACGACTCTTACGGTTGAGATATTAGGCGCGGTGGCTTTTTCGTTTGTATTTTGTCGTGATTACGGTTTTTTAAAAGGCGTTTGGATGTCGGTGTTTCATTCAATATCTGCTTTTTGTAACGCAGGTTTTGATTTAATGGGTGAAACCGCAAAGTTCTCTTCACTCACAAGCTATGTGTATAACCCTGTTATAAATATAACAGTTATGCTGCTTATAATTATAGGTGGTATAGGTTTTCTTACTTGGGATGATATAAAAACTAACAAGTGGCACATCAGACATTATCGAGTACAAAGTAAGATAATATTTTTGGTAACTGCAATACTTGTTTTAGTGCCTACGTTATACTTCTTCTTTTTTGAATTTAACAATTTAAGTTTTGGTAAAAGAGTTTTAGTGTCGTTCTTTCAGGCGGTTACACCGCGAACGGCAGGTTTTAATACTGTTGATGCATCACAGCTATCTGAGACAGGCAATGCAGTTGTTACGGTGCTTATGCTTATAGGCGGCGCACCGGGCTCTACGGCGGGCGGTATGAAAATTACAACCGTTGCTGTATTGATAGCGGCGACTGTATCGGTGTTCCGCAAGCGCGAAAGCGCGCACATTTGGCACCGAAGGATCAGTGATGAAACGGTAAAAATTGCCGCCACAGTTTTGGTTATGTATATTGTGTTGTTTGTTTTTGGGGCAATGGTATTAAGCAGTGTCGAAAACTTGCCGCTTACAGACTGCCTTTATGAAACGGCCTCTGCAATAGGAACAGTAGGTCTTACAACGGGCATTACGCCAAGTCTTAGCGCCATTTCACGCATAATATTGATTTTTTTAATGTATATGGGTAGAGTTGGTGGTCTAACTATAGTTTTTGCAACGTTAGGCGGCACGCAAAAAAATCTTGTTAAATATCCGCAGGCAACAATAACAGTTGGTTAGAAAGGTGATTTTATGAAAAATATATTATTAATAGGTATGGGTAGATTCGGTAAAACAATGGCGGCCGAGCTTGATAAATTAGGGCATCAGATAATGGCGGTTGATAACCGCGAAAAATGTATAAACGAATGCATTGATTTTGTAACCAGTGCGCAGATTGGTGACAGTACCAACCCCGAGTTTCTTAAAGGCTTAGGAATTGATAATTACGACGTTTGTATTGTCACTATCAAAAAAGATTTTCAAAGCTCACTCGAAACTACAACGCTCTTGAAGGATTTGGGTGCAAAGTTTGTTGTATCACGTGCGGCAAGTGATTTTCATGCAAGATTTTTGTTACGCAATGGCGCAGACAAGGTTGTTTTTCCCGAAAAACAGATGGCAAAATGGGCGGCTGTTCGCTATGGTTCAAATCATATGCTTGATTATGTAGAAATTGATGAGAATGTTTCTATATTTGAGTTAGAGGTACCGCAAAATTGGATAGGTAAAACCGTAGCACAGATAGATGTGCGCAAAAAATATAATATAAATGTTTTGGGTATGTTTGCAAATGGGAAATTGTCGGTTACAATTACGCCGGATACTGTTTTTACGGCCGAGCACCCAATTTTAGTGCTTGGAAATTATAAAGATGTGCAAAAGTGCTTTAAATTATAATAGATTTGCTTGACAAAACGACTAAAAGGTTATAAAATATTGTGTGTATGTTAATATGTTTTAACAAAAATGTTTTTTATGGAGGAATTTAAAATGATTAGTGCCGGCGATTTTAGAAATGGCGTTACTTTTGAAGAGGATGGACAGGTTTTACAGGTCGTTGAATTCCAACACGTAAAACCGGGTAAGGGTGCCGCTTTTGTAAGAACAAAAACCAAGAATGTTATTACAGGCGCAGTTATTGAAAAATCTTACAACCCAACAGCAAAGTTCCCAACCGCTTACATCGAGCGTAAGGATATGGAATATTCATATCAGGATGGCGATCTTTACTACTTTATGGATCAAGAAACCTACGAGCTTGAGCCTATTAATGCTGCAGAGCTTTCTGACAACTTTAAGTTTGTTAAAGAAAATATGGTATGTAAGGTTCTTTCTTACAAGGGTAAGGTTTTTGGTGTAGAGCCACCAACATTTGTTGAGCTTACAGTTACTGCTACCGAGCCTGGTTTTGCAGGTAACACAGCTACCAACGCTACAAAGCCTGCTACACTTGAAACAGGTTGCGAAATCCGTGTGCCTCTCTTTATTAACGAGGGCGAGGTTGTTCGTATTGATACTCGTACAGGCGAGTATATGGAACGTGCATAATTGCGCATAATTATTTAAGGAGAACAAAAATGGATATTTGTGAAAAAATTGCTTATATAAAAGGTCTTGCCGAGGGTCTTGCACTTGACGGTGAAACCAAAGAGGGCAAAATAATTGCCGCTATTATTGATCT
>JAZSKN010000008.1:0-7218 GCA_045534895.1 Acutalibacteraceae bacterium | reverse complement strand
TGTGATATAATACAAATATATGCTTTGAGGTGAAATCTTTGAATACAAAAAATTTAGTTTCGGTTGTACAAGGTGAAAAAATTCTTAATTCTTTAGATAAAGAATTAAGTAAAAAATATCGTGTTTTAAAGTCTCATGAGGTTCGAAATTTGAATTCTTTTTGTAATTGTATGGTTCAAGAGGGTTGTTCAATATCGGATTTTGATGGTTTTTTTGTTTCTTATTCTATTGCCCAAATAGGAAAGGAATTTGATTTATTAAGGTTCGGTTCAGATAATATAATTAACATAGAAATTAAAAGTGAGTTAAAAATAGTTCAAAAAAATGAAAAAATATTAAAGCAGATGCGAGAAAATTATTATTATTTAAAATTTCTTGATAAACCTGTATTTATTTTTACATATGTAGAAAATGATGGCTTTTATGAATATGATTTTGAAAATGATGGTATTCTTGCTTCAACTCAATTGCGTGTTGCCGAAATGCTTAAAACACAAGTAGTTGATTATTCGTGCAATCCGGAGAAAATATTTTTGCCATCAAACTATTTAATATCACCTTTTAATTCTACCGATAAGTTTATGGAAGGTGGCTATTTTTTAACAAGTGCGCAGAGGAAGGTTAAAGAAGAAATAGATTTAGAAATAGCAGAATCGCCACATATGTTTGCGTGCATTTCCGCTAATGCAGGAACTGGGAAAACACTATTATTGTACGACATTGCAAAAGATAAGATCAGTAGTGGTAAAAACGTCTTAATTATACATTGTGGAAAGTTAAATGCCGGACATAATCGCTTGGAGAAAATATATGGGTGGGATATATTATCTATACGTTCAATTCCTAAACGCACAAAATTTAATACCTCAAAAAAATACGATTATATTTTAGTCGACGAATCTCAAAGAATTAGTACAAGTCAACTTGAAAGATTGGTGGAAAAAAGTATTGAAGACACTACTCCTATAATTTTTTCTTATGATGTGAAACAGTATTTAAAAACTGGAGAAAATACCGATATTAATGAATTCTTGGTGAAAAATCATCCCAATGTACAAACTTCATTAAAAAAACTAACAACTAAAATAAGAACAAACAAAGCAATGGCATCATTTATTACTAACCTTAAAGAAATAGGCAAAAGTCAAGATAATTTAAATTATGAATGTGTTTCAATTGATTATTTTGATGATTTTTCATCGTTGGAAAAATATATTAAGTTTCTAAAAAATGATGGATGGATGCCTATAACATATACTACATCGAGTATAAATCCAGATCCATATTCTAAATTAAGTGCTATAAGTGATAAAAATGCACACGATGTGATTGGACAAGAATTCCCCAAAGTCGTATTTGTTATGGATGAAAACTTCATGTATAAAGATAATAAACTGCTAGTAAGAAACAGTTATTACAACGCACATGGTATGATGTATCAAATAGTGACAAGAGTTGTAGATGAGTTGAAAATAATAGTTTTTAATAATCCGGATTTGTATTTGAAACTACTGGAAATTAAAAAAATGGGAGAATAAAGTTTGTATAAGACTTTGATGGTATTGTTTTTGCAAAGTGCTTAAAAGTGAAAAAATATATTTCTAAAAATATTTAAAGATGTCTTTTAGGCAATGTTGACTTATGCCGCAAAGAAAGCGCAAGACTTTTAACTAACAAAATTAATAATTGCAAATGTGTTTTAATACTGAAAGGAAAGTTTACAACACAAAGGGACGGTTCTCCTGGGTAACACAAAGGAACACAAAGGGACGGTTCTCTTGTGTTATGATGGATTATTAGATGAAAAAATACGGGTGTGATATATTTATGAAAAATTTAGTTAATTTCCTTTCCAAAGCACGATATTTACTACTGCTCATATCTACAGGCATTAGTTTTTGGGCATACATTTCTATATTGTTGTACGATTTTTCCATAGAATTACTTGCCTATATTCTTCCGTGGTGTTTGCTTATTGGGTTTGGACGCGTAGGGATATTAGGATTAAGCCGAATAAAATTGCTAGAAAATCCACGATTTATTGATTTTAATACCGTTCTATTTGCCGGTATAGGAACACTCTCTTCTATTTTGCTTTTTGGATTTAGCATTATAAATTATTATGACAAAAAGTTTTTATTGATTACTGCAATTGTCGGTTGTTTGGCAATAGGCGGAAACTCTCGCCTTTATGAAATTGAAAAATACAACACAAAAAAAATAGGTAAAAAATTTGACAAATTTTAATAGATATTAAAAAATTATAATCGATAATATATATTCAAACGTGCTTGTATCCAAACTAAAAGATTGAACAAAGGAACACAAAGGGACGGTTCTCCTGTGTCGATGATTAGAACACAAAGGGACGATTCTCTTGTGTTTATAAAACTTAAAAATATTCTATCAAACCCAAAAGACAGAGAACCGTCTCCTGTCTTACACAATACGTTTCAAAATGGTATTATTCCATAATAGAAAGAACAATAAATAGTATAAAAAATCATTATATGAAGGCAGTTATTTCTGCCCTTGGAGGCGAATGAGTATGATGAAAAAATTGGTTTTATGTATTGCTATAGTTTTGTCATTTGTTGTTGTATTTGGAGGTATTACTATGCTGTTTTTAACCAAAAAGAGTTTTGAACCTAAGATAAAACAAGGAGAATTTCCATTTTCATTGACATATAAAATTAATGGTGAGACTATAATTGCTGACGGCACATATGTTTGCGCGTATGATGGTATAGGATGGGATACAGGTCGTGGTTTTTATAGGAAATGGAATGGATATGTAAAGGAAACGGGTTTAGAAAATGTTTTGATTTTTGAGGATTCGAAAGGAAAAATATTTTGTCGTGTTGGAAATCCTGAATATTATATGGGAGATAACAAAAAACTGTCTTGGGAAACTAATGCTTTAAATCCACCTCATTTATATGAAGAAAAAAAAGTGAATGACTACATTTATAGATCAGTTGAAGAGATAAGGGAAACATATGGTATAGAAATTATATCTTGGGAGTTTTCGGAACCTATACAAAATAGTTTTAAAAAATAATTTAGAACACAAAGGGACGGTTTTCTTGTGTTAACAAAACCGAAATTTTTAATTAATTAATCAATAGCACAACAAGTAGCACTCAACACAGGTGCTATTTGTTTTTTTATTTCTCTTACCATATATCAGTGAAATTTGTTTTTTTGAAAACTATGTAAAGTTTACTTGACATTTTGCGGGCGTTGTGATATTATACTAATGTAAAGCAAACTTTACATTTAAAGAGGTGGGCAAATGAAAAATAAAATAGAAGAAATAAGAAAACAAAAGGGCATTACCCAAGAGGATTTTGCTAAAACTTTAGGTGTGTCAAGGCAAACTATCAGCTCGCTCGAAACTGGCAGATATAATCCGTCTATATTTTTGGCATACAAAATAGCAAAATGTTTTGAGATGACAATTGAAGAAATATTTATTTTTGATGAGGTGTAAAAGAAATGAAAAAAGTAAGAATGTTAGCAAGCGTGCTTGAAATTGTAATAGGCATTACGCTTGTGGTGAGCAGTTTTTTTAATTTGGTAGATGAATTTTGGAGCGGAATGGGTGCGGCGCTTGTGGTTGTTGGCTCAATTTTTCTTTTACGAAGCGTTAAATATCATACCAATAAACGCTATCGTGAAGAAATAGATGTTCAAAATAGCGATGAACGCAACAAATTTATATCTACAAAAGCGTGGAGCTGGGCAGGGTATTTGTTTGTTATTATTGCGGCTGTCGGAACTATAGTTTTTAAGTTTTTAAATAAAGAAGAATTAATGATGCTGGCAAGTGGCAGTATATGCCTTGTAATATGTCTTTATTGGATAAGCTATATGCTTTTACGCAAGAAGTATTAATTTAAAATCCCCGAAATTTTCGGGGATTTTTTCTTTGCGTTTACTTGACTGTAAAAAAAGATTGTACTATAATTTAGTTAAATTAAGTAAAAATTCATCGAATAGGAGGATGAAAAATGATTAAAAAGTACTTAAACCGTTTATTTATCGACGGACTGTCCGGTATGGCCTCAGGCCTTTTTGCTACGCTGATTATAGGCACAATTATTTCTCAGGTCGGCGCTATAATCGGTGGTGCAGCGGGAGGCTATTTGGTTGCCGTTGGCGGCTTTGCAAAGACCATCACAGGTGCAGGCATTGGTATAGGCGTGGCATGTAAGTTAAAATCTTCACCGCTTGTTACTGTGTCGGCGGCGGTGGCAGGTCTTGTGGGTGCATTTCCAAACATTGCTACCGAAAGCTTTATTATGGGTCGCCCCGGTGAACCATTGGGCGCTTTTGTGGCGGCATATGTTGCAATAGAACTCGGTGGACTCGTATCGGGAAAAACAAAGGTTGATATTATTGTTACACCGTTAGTTTCTATCCTTACAGGTAGTGTTGCGGGCTTTGTTATAGGACCACCTGTGTCAAGATTTATGTCTTGGATTGGTTCCATTATAAACTTTGGCGTAGAGCAGCAGCCAATTATTTGCGGAATTATTGTATCGGTTGTTATGGGTATATGCTTAACATTGCCAATTTCTTCAGCCGCAATTGGCGTATCGCTAAAGTTATCGGGCCTTGCGGCAGGAGCTGCAGTTGTGGGTTGCTGCTGCAATATGATAGGTTTTGCGGTGGCGTCTTACCGCGAGAACAAGGTATCAGGTCTTATTTCACAAGGCATTGGTACATCAATGCTTCAAATGCCAAATATTGTCCGCAAGCCTATAATATGGTTGCCTGCAATAATATCAAGCGCGATTTTAGGCCCCGTTTCTACAGCACTGCTTAAAATGGTAAGCACACCTACAGGCTCAGGTATGGGAACAGCAGGACTTGTGGGTCCGTTTGAAACATATACCGCAATGGCTAGCGCAGGTGTTGAACCAGTGGTTGTCGTACTTGAGATTGCGGTTATGCATTTTGTATTACCTGCTATTATTGCCCTTGGTGTGAGTGAGACTATGCGCAAGCTAAAGTGGATAAAGCAAGGCGATATGAGGCTTGATACATAATGACAAAAAAAGAAAGAGTTATAAAAGCGGTAGAAGCGCTCGAAAAACTGTACCCGGATGCTATTTGCTCTCTTAATTACAGCGATGCTTTTCAACTGCTTATAGCGACACGTCTGTCAGCGCAATGCACCGACGCGCGTGTTAATATGGTAACACCCGACCTTTTTGCAAAGTATCCCGATGCGGATTCTATGTCCAAAGCACCAATAGGGGATGTTGAAAATCTTATCAAAACCTGTGGCCTTTATAAAACCAAGGCTAAAGATTTAGTTGGCATTGGTCAAATGATAATGACCGATTTTGCAGGCATTGTGCCCGACACTATTGAGCAACTAACACGACTGCCCGGTGTTGGACGCAAAACCGCAAATTTGGTTTGCGGCGACGTTTACGGCAAGCCTGCAGTTGTTACCGATACGCATTTTATAAGGCTTTGTAACCGCTTGGGTTTTGTAAAAACAACCAATCCCTTACAGGTTGAAAATGCTATGCGTAAGCTTTTGCCACCCGATAAATCGAATGATTTTTGCCACCGTAGCGTGCTTTTTGGCCGCGATATTTGCACCGCACGCAAAGCATATTGCGAGCGCTGCCCAATGAGCGAATTTTGTCCGTCAAGCACCAAAATGTAAAAGGAGAAGGTTATGAGTTTCAAAAATCAAGTTTATAATTTAATGAAAGATTGGTGTGATGAGCTTTTAAAAACTCAGCTCGATATGCCCGACCCGCTACTTGACGGCGCTATTTTATGCCCCGGTTGCGCGGTGGTGCACGGTCGTTGCGCCGATATGGTTTTGCCGCTTGTTCTTTTGTATAAAGAAACAGGAGATGAACACTATCTTACAGCGGCTAAAAAGCTTATTGATTGGACCGAGTATAATCTACTGTCTGAAAACAAAGATTACCGCAATGACCTTGCGAATCGTTGGAAGGGTACTAATATTTTTACCTGCCTTATGCTTGGCGAAACGCTACATAGATTTGGCGACATTTTAGATAATGAAACCTTCACTAAATGGGATAAAATCTTCCGTGAGCGCGCTGCGGCGGCAATTGGTTGGTGTGAAGTAGCAGGCCCGCACATAAACTATAACGCAGGTGCGGCGGCTATGTTTGCCTTTGCTTATAACTACACCGGCGAGCAAAGGTTTTTAGACAACGCCTTAAAGCAAGAAGCGTTTTGCCGTGAGCATTTTGACAACGAGGGTCTTTTCTTTGGCGAGGGCAAGCCACTTGACGGTACAACGGCAAAGGGCTGTCACTTTATTGATATGGGCTACAATCTTGAAGAGTCTATTCCGCTACTTGTGCTTCATTCTATATGGCTTAAAGATAATGAAAAGATTAAGTTTTATACCGACCGCGCAATAGATCATTTAGGATTTTTACTGCCCGATGGTGCTGTTGACAACAGCTGGGGCACTCGTCAAAACAAATGGACCTATTGGGGCAGCCGCACTAGCGACGGTATGCACGAGGGCTTTGTATATTTGGCAAAAGAAAACTCCGTTATTGCAAAGGCGGTTCGCCGCAACGTTGAACTTTTAGAGCGCTGCACGGTAGATGGTCGTCTTTACGGCGGTCTTATGTACCACAGCGCAAACGAGCCTGCGTGTATTCACCACGCGTTCGACAAGGTTAAATCGCTTGCTATTTTATATCTTGAAATGGGCGACGAATACGAAACCTGTCTTGACGCTAAATTGCCGCGCGAGCGTGATGGCGTAAAGGCGTATCAAAACGGTTATCTCTACACCGTTACCAAGGGCGATTTTACGGCTACCATTAACGCTTGTGATACGCACATTTATCCCGCTTGTGAAACGGGCGGCGGCGCAATAAGTATGCTTTACAATAAAGAATACGGCGCAGTTATGGCGGCAACTATGTATCGATTTGTTGCTACCGAGGCTATGAATATGCAAATCCAGCGTCACGTTGATAATGAGATTTGCAATACCGCGCGAATAGGGCTATCTGATACCGATAAAACGGTAGAACTTTATCAAGACGATTTCTCAATTACCGCTACAAGTGAAAAAAGCGGATTTGAAATAAAGTACGATTTTTGCGACGACGCAGTTAACATAAGCGTTTTATCGAGTAAAGACAGCGAATATGTTTTGCCGATCGTTAGTCGAAGCGGCGATAGTGTAGAGCTTTT
>JAZSKN010000046.1:0-20657 GCA_045534895.1 Acutalibacteraceae bacterium | reverse complement strand
AGAGAACCAAGCACTCGTTCCTTCATCGGCATATCTGCAAAATCCACAAAGAAAAAGAATACGGCGGGAAGCAGAATCAGCAATGCAGACGTAACAAGGATAACCTTGCTCTGCATACGATACCTCTTAAAGTGAAGTTTGTTGGTGCAGATATCTTCCCACGTGAGAAAGCCTATGCCGCCGATCACAATAAGAAGCATAATGGTAACGTTAATAACCGAATTTCCAAGATATGAGGTGATCGAAGCAAACTTTGCACCTTCCGTTCCCATAATATCAAAGCCGGCATTACAAAAAGCCGATATGGAATGGAAGAAGGACATCCAAATACCCTTTGCACCAAAGTCATCGATAAACGTCGGCATCATCACTAAGGCACCGAGCAGCTCAATCAGGAAAGTGACCTTCAACACAAAGAACGTCAGTCTTACAATGCCGCCAACCTTTGGTGCGGCAATAGCTTCTTGCATCGTGCTTCGTTGCATCAAAGATATCTTTCTTCCCGAAAGCAAGGCAAAGGATGCTGCAACCGTGATGACACCAAGACCACCGATCTGAATCAGCACCAAAATTATGCTCTGCCCAAAAGCCGACCAATAGGTTGCGGTATCTTGAACGACCAGTCCCGTTACGCATACTGCCGAGGTTGAGGTAAATAACGCTTCGTTAAACGGTGTTACGGTACCGCTTTTAGTTGATATGGGGAGCATCAGCAATAACGCGCCCACAAGTATAACTCCGGCAAAGCCGAGTATGATGATTTGAAACGAGGTTAGACCCCTCTTTTTATGTATCAGATCCGCCATAATGCTTCTCCTTATCTCCATTTTGTTGCCTTAATTATACATTTTTTCAATTTAAGGCAGTGTTAGAGGATTTTTTCTCGCATTAAGATTTAATAAAGAAAAGAAAACCGAACGAGTTTTAATACCCATTCGGCTTTTACTTGTGACAGTTTGAATATTTAGTTTTGACTGCAACAGAGTATGTATTTCTGACGCATATTAGAATGTGTTCCGCTCCTTTCTAAAACCGCCGAAAAACCGATTTTGACCGGATTTTGTGCAAATTGAGTTGGACAAAAATCAGTGAAAACCATAGTGTTTATGCACCTTTCAGGCGGTTTGCCCTATTATAACACAAGCCTCTATGCGACGTACAATACCAGTAGCCTTCATAATATAATTAACTCCTCTTGTCTAAAAATTAATGAATAATGAAAAATGAATGATGAATATGGAATAATTAAGGTGTGCCTTTGGCACGATTTATATTCGTCGGCAAAGCCGACACCGAAATTATTCATTATTCACTGTTCATTATTAATTCGCAAGGCTCCGCCTTGCGCCCCTGTTGCTTTCATATATAAATCTCTCCTTATTGACTTTTTGTAGGGGCGGGCGCCCACGACCGCCCGTAAGTTTGCGCAAAGCCTGACGGGACGTCGAGGGCGCCGTCCCCTACATCACAAATTTTTAATCGCGATGTTGTTATTTGTGATTTGTGGGAATTTATACTGTGAGAATTTACTTTTTGGGTTGATTATGATATAATAAATTAAGCGAGGTGATTTCACCTCGCTTTTGTTATGTATAGGTCAAAATATGCTGTTTTTTGTCAAAAATTTTTCTTTAAAAAACGCCTCAAAACCAGTGTTTATTGCGCTTTTATGTTATTTATTGCTGTGCTTGATTATATGCGTTAATTGCCGCCTGTATATTTTCAAAGTGTTTAGAAACAATATAAAACTTTTTGCCGTTACACAGGTTAAAGTATACGTCTTGCTCCCACAGTTGTTTTGTAAGTGTAATATTTTGAATTTGGTCAAATGGAATAACGCAAAATAAATCCGAAAAATATAATGCTTTACTGTTTGCAAGCACAGAATTATCTTCAGAATAAGAATAGTAAGTTTCATTTAGTGAAAGATATTCACTTAAAGCGGCATCGTTTGTAACAAAAAACTTTTTACTTTTATTGTGTGGTGTTGCATACATTTGCGAGAAAGCAACAAAAATTAGCATAGGTATTAAGTAAGGAATAACCGCAATAATATAACTTAATATAAAATTGTCGGTGCCCGACGTTGCCACGCCAAAACCTGCGAAAACCATTAAAATTATATAAACAATAATAAACACGGTAATTTTAGATACCTGAGAGCTTCTTCTTTTAAAGCCGTCTATGTAGTTTAATTTTTGGGGGCTATCGAACGTAAACATAAAAATACCGCTTAAAATATACGCAATAATTACCATTGCTTTACCAAAAAGCGCGCCAAGGTTTGCCGCAGCAGATCCCGTATCTTTAAACAAACTGCCGTTTGCGATAGAACCAACCAATATTAAAACTGCGCCCACAAAAAATAATCCGCCTAAAACTTTTTTAAACATAACAATTTAATTCCTTTGCTTTTTATTTACCCTGGATTGCTTTAATTACAAATTTTGCAATGTCGGTATTATCTACTGTTTTGTCTTTAAAATATTCTGTTCCTTTGCCTACCGCAAAAACGCGTACAGGTGTTGCGGTATGCTCGGTAACGGTTAGTAACTCGGTTAATTTTTGGTCTTCGGTTTCGGGTAGCTTTACGCCGCCTGTTTCGTGGTCAGACGTAATTATAAGCAGAGTGTCCGGGTTATCTTTCATAAATTTAAGCGCCGCCGCAACCGTGCGATCAAGGGTTACCACGCTGTTTAATTTACCGTTTATATTATTTTTGTGTCCGTATTTATCGGTACCGGAGCTTTCTATCATAACAAAAAAACCGTTATCGTTTTTAAGTCGGTTAAACGCTACTTCGGCGCATTGCGCCAAATTATATGAAGCCACGGTAGAAAATCCGTCTAAAAAGCCAAAAAATGACTTTTCACAATTTTTGTCGGTATCAAGAGTTTCTTTAAAGCGTCTAAAATCTTTAGCAACAAGATATTCGTTATCAAAGGCTGTGCGCGCATCGCCCTCAAGCAAGGCCGAGGTGCTGGTGTAGTCTTTACACATAACCACGTCGGGTTTAAAATTTACAATAGCGTTGGCAAGCTCTTTTGAATTATCGCGCGTAATGTTGTGCACAACAAAAGCGCTGGGTGTAGCGCCCGAAAGGTCTTCGTCGGTAATAATGCCTATTTTTTTGCCCTGTTCTCGCGCAATTTCTGCCACGTTTTTAAGGTCGTTGCCCGCAGGGTCTTTGCCAACGTAGCCGTTATTGGTTTTTACACCGGTTGCAAGCGCGGTGCCCGATGCGGCAGAATCGGTAATATCGGCATCGGCTGAGTGCGTTGTGGCAAGTCCGTGGTTTTTGATTTGGTTAAGCACAAGACCAAAATCATAAACACCCTTTACGTTTTCTTGCGCCAAGGTAATGTCATTTGGCCCCATACCGTCACCAATTATAAAAATAACGTTTTTTGGTGTGGTAAATTCACCGTTTATAATTTTTTGAATTTCAGATTTTGTAACAGCGCCTTCACCCTCGGTGTACCATCCGTTAAAAACTGGCGCCGAACTGCTTTGAGCGTTGGTTTGTGGCGTGTTTGCCTCGCTGCCGCAGGATGTAAGGCTAAAAATTAAAAGTAAAGAAAGTATTATACATAAAAGTTTTTTCATAATATAAACCCCTTAAATTTTATAATGTAATTTTATTATATAAATACAATATTGTCAAGAAAAGCAAAAAGCAGGGTGTCGCACCCTGCTTTTAAAACAACCAACAAAAATATTTTATCATAAAAAATATATATTAGTCAACAATTTTCTTGAAAGATATAAAAAAATCTACCTTTTTAATAATTTGTAAGTTTTAATTTTATAAATTGTGCGAATTGAAAATGTGTCTTTAATGTGGTATATTAAAGACACAGAAAAGAAAGGGTGATACCCGATGTTCTTGTAAAATGCTCTTAACCTTAAATTTAAAAAGGCGCAAAAACAAAATACAAAATAACAATTTTAAAAAGAAAACTCCAAAATGAATTTAGAAAATAATCAAATTAAAGCAAACGCCTTTAAAATTTAAGTAATAAGAGTTTTATATAGCAAATGTCCCGTATAAACCGTTTCTCAAAAGTAGCCCGCTTTACGGGAAAAGCAATAATAAATATATTGCAAGGCAGAGAAATTAAAGTGTAAATTTAATGGGACAAATTTAAGTAAAGAGAGGTACAACAAAAAGATGTTAGATATCAAGAGTGAACAAAAATAACCCTTGACCGATAAAAACCGTGTAAAGAAACGGTCGGTCAAGGGTTGTTTTGCTTTTTGTTGTAATTTTGCTTAAAACAGGGTTTTAGACCCTGATTTTTTATTTTATGTGGGTTGAGTGGTGCTTGCGCTTTGCTTGCCAAGGGTTACATCCCATTTGTTAATGTACTGCATTAAAAGACCTAAGTCTTTATTATTTACTTTACCGTCGGCGTTAGTGTCGGCGTTGGTTGTATTAATTTCTACCGGCCACTTATTGATATATTGAGCCAAAATACCATAGTCTTTGTTATTTATAATATAGTCTGAATTTATATCACCTATAATATCGCTGGGTTCGGTTGGCACATCAGGCTCTTTTGGCGGCTCGTCGGGCTCAGATGGAGGGGTTTGCGGTGTGTTTGTTGGTAGAGGGCACGCAATAGAAGGCATATCGCTATAAACAGGAATAGTAAAGGTAAGCGATGCCTCGGTGTTTAATAAACAGCCTTTTTTAAGGTAGCTTGCGTTTGTCCAAGCGTCGTACAGTGCGGCTGCATATTGATGCCACCAAATTTTGTTTACAACGTTAAAATCTTTATAATAATACGTATCTTGCCCCACGCTTATATATCCGTCGGCATACAGCTTTGCGCCGCCTGTTATTGCGGCGGTGCGGCTGTTCCAACCGTTTTGTTTTGCATAGGTAAGACCTGCGGTTGTAATTTTATCGGGTGTTGAGCCCGAAGCCGAAAAGTTAAAAAAGTTGTAATACCCCTCAAAGCCCTTATATTTGCCCGAAATCATATCGGTGGTGCCCTTTGTGCCCTGCTCTATTATTATGGTTGCGGCAATTACATATGGGCTAACGTTGCTTTGCTGTGCGGCCAAAATAATATCGTTAATATATGCGTCTTTATCGACTGTGCCGTCGCCGTTTTGGTCGTATCCGTTTTCTAAAAACGTGTTTTTAACAACCGAGCGCAATGCGTCAACGCTAAAGTAATCTTTGTTATATGACTGTTGCATAAAAACAAAAATTTTGCTCTCGTCAAGTGAGTTTCGAGGATCCATAAAGTACTCTATCGCGGCGCGTGAAGCATATGTCCAGCGAGATTCCTTTACAAGCCAGGTGTCGCTTGCGGCATTATATGCGCGTATATCGCGCCATTCGGTACCGCCGTATATAAATTCGACCCATTTGCGTGTGTTTGTTACGTCGGATACGTCGTATTGCGCCTCAACAGCATCTTTAAAAGAAAGATCTAAATTATGAGCCAAAAACTGCCAATTAGGATATTTTGCGTGAAGTGAGCGTAACAAATCGTGATAGCTTTCGGGGAAGTTTAAAAGATTTTTTTCAAAATCGGCATCAAAAGTATAATCGTATATAACACGTACTCTTGAAGAAAATGCATAGCCCACGCTTGCAAAATTTTCACCATAACCTATTTTATACCAAAGGTCGCCGTCGCCGTCGGCTTCTTCACCTAAAATTTGTATTTTTGTGCCTGTGTTAAGCGTGCACAAAAGGGTAGATTTGTTTTTGTTTTCAGGTAATGCCTCGTGACCTGTAGTGCCTGCAAGAGAATATATTTTTGCGCTTCCGCTACTGCTGTTAATTTCGCCTGATTTTGGATAATCAATTTTTGCAAAAACAACATGGTTTAGCAAAAAGCAGGCAATAAAAACCGCACAAAGCGCAAAAGACAATATTTTTTTACTCAAAAAATCACCTCTGAATAAAAATTTTTAAAAAGTATAACATAAGTTTTTGGCATAAACAAGTGAATAATAATACCAAATATCAAAATTAATAAAACCTTAATATTTAAATAAAATATTAAAAGCAAAAATCCAACCCAATTTAAAGGTTGGATTTTTGCTGTAAAATAAAGCTTAATTAGTCTTTCCAAATAAATTTTCGGTTGATTGATTCTCCGCCGTCAACAACTATGCTTTGCCCTGTGCAAAAGGCGTTCGTTACGGTTAAAAAGTATGCCCACTCGGCAATTTCGTCACAAGTTGCCCACTTTTTAAGAGGTGTTTCATCCATAATTTGATTCCAAAGTGATTTGTCATTTATTACACACTCATTAAGCGGAGTAATTACCCCGCCGGGATCCAAACTGTTACAGGTTGCGCCAAACACGGCAACGCGCATAGCCACGTTTTTTGTGTAGGCTATTACCCCTCCCTTGCTCGCGGCATATTCGGGAAATTCTGATCCGGTATGACCGCTTGCCGATCCAATATTTAGTATAGAGCGAATGTTTTGCTGAATACCGTATTTTTCGGTTAAATGTATAAGCGCTTTTAAATTAATGTTAATATCATCATCGTTTTGTGTGCCTGCGTTGTTTATTAAAACATTCACGTCGCAAATATCGGGCAGTTTATCGTAATTGCGCACATCAACGGTATAATGAGTGTAGTTGTTGTGGTTTATTGCAGACGGTTGACGATCTATACCAAAAACTGTATGACCTTCTTTTAAAAACCGCTCGGCAATAGCAAGACCTATGCCCTGTGAAGTGCCGGTAACTAAAATTTTCATTTTATTTATTCTCCTTAATATATTCGAGATACTGTGTGCCAATGTTTTGCTTTTTCCACTTAGTTACAATGCGGTAGCCAATTGGCGAAAACACAATTTGCATAATAAGCTCGGCTGTAGCGCCTGTTAACGCACAGGTTGTGCACTGCAAAAGGCTCCAATGAAAGCCGTTCCAAAAAAGTGGTGCAAAAAAAGTAAAAACGATAATCGAAAAAATAAGATTATCTAAAAACTGCCCGATGAATGTAGAGATATATGTTTGTGTTGCATAGGCAAGCTTGCCGTCAGGGTTTTTGCTAAAAGCCTTGCCAATTGCCCAGTTAATAAGATTGTTTATAACCGCCGATGCAATAAACGCAATTGTACTACCGAGTAATATAAACCATGTGCCGCCTAAAATGCCGTTTAGCGCCGTATAATCGTTAGCGTTAGATGGAATAATGCTTGCAATATAAAATATGGCGCAGGTAAGCAAATTGATAACCGATGCCAAAATCGCAATTTTGTTTGACGCCTTTGGACCAAAATATTTTGTTATTATGTCCATACACATAAACGACAGCCAAGATATTAAAATACCGCCGTCAAGTGCAATATAATAGTTTTGAATCAACGTTTTATTTGCAAGTAAGTTCATACATATAACACTTACAACAAATAGTGATACAACCGTTGCAGGAATACAGCGAAGCAGAATAGCGGTTTCTTCTTTTTCTTTTTTAAACCATAAGAACATATTTTTACCCTTCAAAAAAATAAAATAGCTCTGCAAAACGCAGAGCTGTTGTAACAATATTACAAAAAGCAGTCCTGGTTTTGTTTAACGACAGGATGGTACAAACGAACTGTCGGTGTTTTGATTGTTAAAGTTATTATATAACATATGCTTTTAAAAAGCAATGGTTTTGTTTTTGCGCGTTTCAGGCCGCTTCGACCAAGCTGCGCGGGTTCTCGTGGCCTTTAAATTAAATAATATATTTATTTGTGACTGTGCGTCCCTCACTGCGTTCGATACGCAGATGCAAATTAAAGCCTCTCCGCTTTACTAAAATCAAAGAGACCCCTTAAAAGGAGTCTCTTTGGTTTTGGTCGAGATGACAGGATAAATATATTTTATTTTTTTCTGCGCGGCCCTCTTGCGGTGCCCGAAATTCATTTTCGGCTTGGAGCGCCGATGAATTTCGACCGCTGCGCCAACAACCTCTTCCTTTTTCCGCCACCGGCGGCGGTCGAGGTTGTTGCCCTGCGTCCCTCACTGCGTTCGACACGCAGATGCAAATTAAAACCTCTCCGCTTTACTAAAATCAAAGAGACCCCTTAAAAGGAGTCTCTTTGATTTTGGTCGAGATGACAGGATTCGAACCTGCGGCCTCTGCGTCCCGAACGCAGCGCTCTACCAAACTGAGCCACATCTCGCTATTGAATTTTTTGTAATAAATTAAATAAACATAAGTTTATGTTACCGCGCTGCTACTCCGCTACACTTGCGGTGCCCGACGCATGATGCGGCCACATCATGCCAGTCGACCGCGGCGTCTTTAAACGCTCCCTGCATCTGCCACAGGCAGCGGTCGCATTTAAAACTACCAAACTGAGCCACATCTCGATAGTTAATACTCAAATTAGCCTATTTATTATATATAAACCTAATTAAAAAGTCAATATTTAAATTTAACATTGAAACATCACGGCAAAAATGGTATTATTAACACAAATAAATTTGAAAAGAGAAGACGCGTGAAGTTAAGTTCTAAAAAGATAGAGAAAAACTCCCCTTTTTTAAAGGTTAACAGTTATAATTGTGTTGATTCTACCAATACTCTTACAAAATCCTTTGCCGAAGACGGCGCAAAAGAGGGTACAGCCGTTGTATCATTGTGTCAAACGGCGGGTAGGGGGCGCCTTGGCAGAAGCTTTTTGTCACAAAAGGGTGGAGTTTACTTTTCAATTGTTTTAAGACCAAATTTAAATGCCAAAGACGTCACTTTTATAACCGTTGCCGCTGCAGTCGCCGCCGCACGCGCCATCGAGGCGGTATCAGACAAAGAGTGTTTTATTAAATGGGTTAACGATATTTATTTAAACAACAAAAAGGTTTGTGGTATACTTACCGAGGGCGGCTTCAATTCTGACGGCACGTTAAAATATGCTATTCTTGGCGTGGGAATAAATTTGTTTGAGCCCAAAAACGGTTTTCCTAAAAATTTGCCGCTTGCAGGCAGTGTTTTTAACGCGAATAATAAAAAAATGTTAAAAAAACGCAAAAAAGAGCAGATTATAGCAGAATTTGCAAATAATTTCTTCCCAATTTATAAGAATTTAGATAAAAAAGAGTTTATAAAAGAATATAGCCGTCGTTCGTTTCTTACCGATAAAGAAATTACGTTTGAAAAGCAGGGAAAGACCGGCACCGGCACAGTTATTGGTATAGATAATGACGCACGACTGGTAGTAAAAACCGGTGACACAATCGAGACCTTAGCGCAGGGCGAAATACAAATCGTGGGTATGGAGCAGTTATTGATATGAAAAGCGTAAAAATAAAACAAATATCTTTATGCGCAATTTTTACGGCACTTATTGCGGCGTCTTCTTGGATATCTATTCCGACCCCGTTTTTAGTAAATTTAACCCTTCAGACCTTTGCTGTAAGTCTTGCCGCGTTTTGTTTAGGTGCCAAGTGGGGTGTAGCCGCTGTAATTACATATATTGCAATAGGCTCTACAGGAATGCCCGTTTTTTCGTCCTTTACAGGCGGATTTGGCGTGCTTTTTGGCACGTCGGGCGGATTTTTATGGGGATTTATAATTACCGCGCTTTTATGCGGAATTTCAAAAAACATAAAAAAACGAGCGATAAAGCTTTTTGTTGTTATACTGGCGGTTTTGGCCTGTCACTTAATAGGGGTTATACAGTTTTGCGCAGTATCGGGCAATAAAATATTAGTAGGTTTTTTAACTGCATCATTGCCGTTTTTGGCAAAGGATTTAATTCTGGCGTTTTTGGCAAGGTTTATTGCAACTAAAATTAAAATTTAAGGAGGGGTATACCTCCTTTTTTATTTTTGCAATATAAAACTTATATCGTCATAATCTATAATTTTAACCAACAGTAAACACACAAAATAAAAAGTAACACAAATAACACAAAGCGATATTACATATAGCAGATTTGAAAATTCAAAAGCCCTTATTAATATCGAGTTAAAGCAAAGGGAAACTGTAAAAGCGCTAACAGCAGGAATTATAAAGGTCTTTAAGTAATTGATTTTTAGTTCACTAACTTTTATAAGACGTTTTACGTTTAATATTCCTGTTAAAAAGTTTGAAAAATACATAATGCCTATAAAGCCATATATGCCATATCTTTTTAAAAGTAATAAAATTAATATAATTCTTATTGCCGAATCGCCAACGCTTGTTCTAAAGGTGAATTTTTGCTGATCAAGCCCCTTTAGCATACCGTCGCAAATGGCATCTAAATACATAAACGGAACAATGGGGGAGAGTGCGCGCAGCAAAAAACCGACCTCTTCGCTGTTGTATATTAAAACACCTATGCTATGACCGCCTACATAAAATATACTTGAGAAAACTATAGAAATTAGGCTTGTGATTTTAATTATTCTATAAGAAATGCTTTGCACCACTGCTTTTCTGCCCTTGATTGCCGCTTCGGACATTTCGGGTAGCAGCAGGGTAGACAAAGAACTTAGCAGCGTTGACGGAAAAAACAGTATAGGTAGCGCCATACCCTTTATCATACCGAAAAGCGCTATGCCACCGCCGCCAACCGCCGAGCCCGCAAGGCAAACCGGCACTAATATGTTTTCTATCATACGCAGTAAAGAATTTAAATATCTGCCCGTACTTATTGGTAGCGCAATATGCGCTATTTTGGGCAACAGTTTATATGGCTTTTGTGTGGTGGGCACGGCTAATTTTAGCTTTTTAAAATCTGACTTATAGCGAACAAACACGTACAGGCACGAAACCGCTTCGGCCACAGTATCGCCTACAAAAACTGCGGCGCTGGCATATTCAAGGCTTAATTTGTTATATTTGCTGATTATAAGCACAATAACAACGATGCGCACCAGCTGTTCAAGCAGTTGCGAGCCCGACTGCGCGGTGGCTTTTCGCCGTGCCATAAAATAACCCTTAATGCAACTGCATATTCCCATAAACGGAAGTGAAAACGCAAGTATCTTAAGCGAAAGGGTTGCTCGAGCATCGTGCAAAATGTTTAACGAGATAAATTTTGCGCCAAAAAACAAAATAAAAATAGAAAACACTGCTATTATAACCGATAATTTAATACAAACGCTAACTATTCTTTTTATTCCTGCTTTACTGCCAACAACCAGCTCCTCGCTTACAAGGCGTGTTACAGCAGTGCAAATACCGCTTGTTGCAAAGGTAGCGGCAAACATATATACCGAAAAAACAAGTTGATAAAGCCCTATGCCTTCGGCACCTATTTTTGCGGCAAGCCAGACCCTAAAGAATATACCGGCAAATTTTAAAAACAAGGAAGATACGGTAAGTATAGCCGCGTTTTTTATAAAGAGTGTTTTTTTCATAAGTTTGTGTTCACCCAAAACATTAATATGTCTTTTTTGGTTGAAAAAGAATAAATTTTAATGTAAAATAATACTAATAATAAAGTTTAAGGAGTGTTATGCCGTGCAGACACCACTTGCAGATAGAATAAGACCTACCACTATAGATGAGGTTGCGGGTCAACGTCATCTTATAGGCGAAGGCAAAATATTGCGAAAAATAATTGAATCGGGCGATATACCAAACCTTATTTTTTATGGCCCGTCAGGAGTTGGCAAAACAACAATTGCTAAAATAATAGCATCACAAACTGGTAAAAAGCTTTGCTATCTTAACGCTACTACTTCTTCGACAGCCGACATTAAAGAAATAATAGGCGAGATAGGCACTATGGAAGCCGCAAGCGGAATTTTGCTTTATCTTGATGAGATTCAGTATTTTAATAAAAAACAACAGCAAATATTGTTGTCTTATATCGAAAACGGCGACATAACACTTATTGCCTCTACAACTGAAAATCCGTATTTTTACGTCTACAACGCTATTCTAAGTCGCTCTACCGTGTTTGAGTTTAAAACCTTATCGAGCGAGGATATAGAGTTGCTTTTAAATAGGGCGATAAAAATATTAAGCAAAGAAAACGATAAACAAATAATAATTAACACGGATAGTATAAGCAAAATTGCGCGCGCCGCCGCAGGCGATGTGCGACGATCGCTTAATATGTTAGAATTATGCGTTATGTTAACCATAAATGAAGGCGAGTCAGAAATTAGCGACACCGTTGTAGAGCAAATACTTGCCGGCAATTCGGTACGCTATGACCGCGAGGGAGACGAGCATTATGACATTGTTTCGGCTTATCAAAAATCTATGCGTGGATCTGACCCTGACGCCGCGATTTACTATCTTGCAAGGCTACTTGCCGCAGGCGATTTGCCAAGCGCGTGCCGACGTCTTTTGGTGTGTGCAAACGAGGATGTAGGACTTGCCTATCCGCAGATAATTCCTATAGTTAAGGCTGCAGTTGATACAGCCATGATGGTGGGTCTGCCAGAGGCAAGACTGCCGCTTGCAAACGCAGTTATACTTGTGGCAACAAGTCCAAAATCGGTGTCGGCGCACGATGCCGTTAACGCCGCTATGGCTGACGTAGAAAAGGGGATTGGTGGCGACATACCACGTCATTTGCAAAACAAGCACTTTGACGGTGAGGACGCCGAGATAAAGGGTCAGCACTATCTCTATCCACATTCATATCCTATGCATTATGTAAACCAACAATATTTACCGGATAATATTAAAAATAAAAAATACTACACGTTTGGTGATAATAAAAACGAGCAAAGCTTTAAAGAATATTGGGATAAAATTAAAAAGTAACTAAAGAGGTGTTTATATGACCTTTTCTTTGCCCAAAAAGACAATGGCATTATGGCAAATACGTATTGTACTTGCCTTTGCGCTTTTGTGCGCGGCGGTGGCTTTTTTTAGCCGTTTTACGCTTTGGTTTTTATTGCCTGCGGCAATAATTGCTACTATTGGTTTGTTGTTCGCCTTTATTTATACGCCCTTCTATTTTAAAAGTTACAAAATCACCGTAGATGATAATTCTATAATTATTACAAAGGGCGTTATTTTTAAAACAACCAATATTATGCCTTTTCCGCGCCTTGTGTTTGCTCAAAGCTTTACAACACCGCTATCTGAACTTATGAAAATGAAATGCGTAATGCTTAAGGCGGCTCGCGGTTGGATATTAATACCTGAAATTGAAAACGCCGATGCCGAATATTTGCTAAGTAACCTGAGGATTAAGCCTTATGATAAAAACAACCTTTAAGGCGCACCCAATAATGATTGTGCGGCTTATAAAGCCATACATCTTTGTTTTAATACTTCCGCTCATACGTGCGCTGATTCAGTATATTACAAAGGGCGAAATAGACGGTTTGCTTTCATTAGAGCTTATTGCGTTTGCATTTGTGCTTGTTATGGCAATACTTGGGCGCAATGCAATTTTGGTTACAGTAGACGGCGACCATATAACGTTAAAGCGGGGAGTTTTAGTTAAAACGTGTGCGGTAATAGAAATTTCGAGAATTTCGAGTATTTCATTAAAACAAAATGTTATTGACTTTATATTCCGTAGTGTTGACTGCTCTATAAATACCGAGGCAGGGCGGCCGCAAAAAAGCGATTTTAACCTAAAAATGAGCAAAACCGATGCAAAAATGCTTTATAAACTTGTATACGGCGAAGAAAAACAAAAAACAATTAAGTTTTCGGCATATCGTATAGCTTTGCTTGCAGCAACGACATCTTCTGCGGCGACAGGCATAATTGTGGGTGTGCCGATTATAAACAAGGCGAGCGATCTTGTAGGTATTGCAATATCGGATATGCTTATTAACGAGATAAATAATGTTTCGTCGCGTTTTAACAACGTTTTTCCGCCAATAGTAAACACGGTAACGATTGCGTTGCTTTTGGCTTACGGTTTTTCTTTTGTTGTTTCTTTTTTAAAAAACGTAAACTTTAGTCTTAAAAGCTCAAAACACTTGATAGAGGTAAGATCAGGTTTAATTGTGCGCAAGGTTATTGCTTTTAAAAAATCAATGGTAAATAACATTTGTTTTGAACAAACCCCGCTTATGAGATTTTTTAAAAAGTATTCTATGCGCGCATCAATTGGCGGTTACGGTGATTCTAAGGGGGAAAAGGCGGTCATTGTGCCTGTTGCGGCACACAAAGAGCTTGAGCGACGACTAAAAGAACATTTTCCTAATCTGCAACCTCAAGCAAAATCTATTGCACCTTTAAAGTGCGCGCAAAGCCTTAGTCGGTTTTTGTACATTCCCATAATGCTTGCAGTCGTTATTGCTGGGTTATGTATAATAGGTATAACGTTTTTTCCTTATTTTGATAAACTTGTTTTGTTTTTAAGCCTTGTTTTGCTTGGTATTGACGCTTATTATGCAAGTGTGTGTTACCGTAATTACAAGTGCGGCAAAATATGCTTGGACGAGTATTTGTTGGCATCGGGCTCGGAGGGGCTTAAGGTGCGCGAGTTGTATTGCAAGAGCGATAAAATTGGCGTAATAAAAATAACACAAACTCCGGCCGACCAAAAATTTAAAACCTGCAAGGTTAAATTTACGGTACGCAGCGAAAACGCTGACAGTGTACGTGTAAAAAATATCAATTTAAAACAAGTAAAAGAAACCATTAATCGCGTGTTTAAATTTAATATAGATGAATAAACCGCCTTGGACGGTAAATGCTAAATACAAATAATGTTTCACGTGAAACATAGGAGAGCTGTTATGAATTTAGTTATTGACTGTCTAAAGGCGTTTTTTGTTGGTGGATTTATATGTATGATAGGACAAGCGCTTATCGACTACACAAAACTAACGCCCGCACGAATCCTTGTAACGTACGTCATAAGCGGTGTTGTGTTAACCGCAATTGGAATATATGCCCCGATTGTAAGTTTTGCGGGGGCAGGGGCTACCGTTCCTCTTACCGGATTTGGATATTCGCTTGCAAACGGAGCAGTAGAGGCTGTTGACCAATATGGTTTTATTGGTGCCTTTTGTGGTGGACTTACAGCCACGGCGGCTGGGGTCAGTGCGGCAATATTTTTTGGTTTCATAATGTCGCTGATTTTTAGATCGGGTGACAAATAATTAATTTTTTTATTTACAAGTGACGAATTTATATGTATAATAAAAGTCGGTGATGTTTCACGTGAAACATAGCCGACTTTATAATATTTATATATAAATATATATAATATATTTCCTATATATAAAACGTAATACGGAGGATATTGTTTTGGGGAAAATTATATCTATTGTTAATCAAAAAGGCGGTGTTGGTAAAACAACCACCGCGGTAAATTTAGTTGCAGGCATTGGTCTTGCAGGTAAAAAAGTGTTGCTTGTAGATGCCGACCCTCAGGGAAATTCTACCAGCGGATACGGCATTAGCAAAAAAGCCGGTGGTGCTACCGCATATGAACTTCTTATAGGTACCGCAAAGGCAGAAAACGCAATTATTAAAACACAGTTTAAAAATGTTGACGTTATTCCCGCTTCTATGGATCTTGCCGCTGCCGAGGTTGATTTAATCGAGATACAGCACCGCGAGTCTTCTCTTAAAAATGCTTTGGCGCCTATAAGAGAACAATACGACTACATATTTATTGACTGTCCACCATCATTGGGACTTATTACAATCAATGCTTTAAATGCCGGCGATACGGTGCTTGTGCCCATTCAATGCGAATATTTTGCGCTTGAAGGCCTTTCACAGCTTATGGCGTCGGTGCGACAAGTAAAAAGACTTTACAATCCTACCCTTGAAATTGAGGGT
The DNA here is from genome assembly GCA_045534895.1 of Acutalibacteraceae bacterium. Taxonomy (GTDB): domain Bacteria; phylum Bacillota; class Clostridia; order Oscillospirales; family Acutalibacteraceae; genus UBA737. The sequence goes on along the minus strand of JAZSKN010000046.1, from coordinate 4,979 downwards.
ATTGTGCTTACAATGTTTGACGGTCGTCTTAATCTTACACAGCAGGTTGTGGGCGAGATTAAAAAGTTTTTTGCAAACAAGCTTTATAAAACGGTTATTCCGCGCGGAGTAAGACTTTCGGAGGCGCCAAGCTACGGTTGCCCCATACAATATTATGACAAGCGCTCAAAGGGTTGTATCGCTTATAACGACCTTGCAAAAGAATTTTTAAAAAGAAATAGGAGGGGCTAAACAATGGCAGCAAAAAAAGGTGGGCTTGGCCGCGGACTTGAGGCGCTGTTTAACGAAAACGCAACCGAAGAAAAGGCGGTTGTAACGTTACGCCTTACAGAGATAGAGCCAAACCGTGACCAACCAAGAACAAATTTTGATGAAAACGCTCTTGCAGAGCTTGCTGATAGTATAGAAAAGCACGGACTTATTCAACCTATCGTTGTGCGTCCCACTTCAAGCGGCGCATATCAAATTGTGGCAGGCGAACGCCGTTGGCGCGCGTGCCGCATGGCAGGGCTTCAAGAAGTTCCTGTTGTAATAAAAGAACTCGACGACCAAAATTATTTCGAGATTGCACTTATAGAGAACCTGCAACGTGAAGACCTTAACGCTGTTGAAGAAGCGCAAGGTTATCGCACGCTTATCAACAATTATGGCCTTACGCAAGAACAGGTTGCCGAAAGCGTTGGCAAATCACGAAGCGCTATTACAAATGCGTTAAGACTTTTAAACCTTGATGATAACGCGCTTGAAGCGCTCAAAAACGGAGAAATCACTGCGGGCCACGCGCGTGCAATACTTGCAGCAGAAACCGATGAATTGGCAGACACAATGTTAAAGGCGGCAAAATTGGGCGCCTCGGTCCGTGAACTTGAGGCTATGGCAAAGGTAAAAACCAAAATGCAAAAAGCTACACCGCCTACCGTTAAAAATAATTTTTATAGCGAGGTAGAGCTTTCGCTTAAAAACGAGCTTGGAAGAAAAGTAGATATTAAATCTAAAGGTAAGGGCAAGGGCACAATCACTTTAGAGTTCTACAGTGATGAAGAGCTCGCTGATTTTGCCAAAAAATTAGTGGGGGAATAATGTGAAAATAAAAGCTTCTTCTAAATACGATTGGGAAACGATTAAAAAGTTTTACGCTTTTTCGTTTTCAAAAAAGCAACGTTGGCCTAACATTGTTTTAGTTGTTTTGTTTTTGCTTTTATTTGCGATGTATACTCTTGAAGCCGTTAACGGAACTTTTAGTATGGATTTGCTTCCGAGTATGATAATGTTTATATTTGTGTATTTGTTTATGGGCTTTGTTCGCTTTATATTGCCAAGAATACTTTATAACAAAAACAAACTGATACACGGTGTTGAAAACATAATAACATTTAATGAACAGGATTTTGAAATAAAGCAGGACGGAGACAATGCAAAGGGCACGGCGGCTATTAATTATAGCGCGGTGCAAAGGATATACGAAACGAAAGAGTATATTTATATATACATATCGCCGCAACAAGCGCACATTGTAGACAAATCTACTGTCACGGGCGGTTCGCTTACTGATTTGCGAATACTGCTCGTTTCGAAAATCGGCACAAACAAATACAAGATAAAATAAAAGGTTAAAACATATGACAAAAAGGTTTAGAAACCGTGTCGCTAATAGGCACTTTCGACGCAGACCGCCCCCAAATCCATAAGTAAATTAAAAAATAAAAATTTATTATTTATGGAGATGAGAATTTATGTGGTTATTTTTTACTTTGGCTACCACGTTAATATGGGGCGCTGCAGAATTATTTTATAAAAAAGGTTCGCACGACAACGAAAAGTATGGTCATTTAAAGGTTTGTATTTTGGTTGGCGCGGTTATGGGTATTCACGCGGTGTTTACTTTACTTACCGAAGATGTGAATTTTGAACTAATGCACATAGTGGACTATCTACCGGTATCGCTTTGCTATATCGTTTCAATGGCGCTTTCGTTCTTTGGAATCAGATTTTTAGAGGAATCTATATCAGATCCTGTTGAAAACACTTCGGGCGCGATGTGCTCGCTTATGTGTATGTTGTTTTTAGGCGATAAAATATCATTGTGGGCCTGGATTGCTATTGCGGTGATATTGGTTGGTATTTTAGGCGTAGGCTTTTTGGAGAAAAAAGATGGCGTCAGATCAAGAAAATACGGCAAAAAGCTTGCGACTATTGCTTTCATAATGCCGTTTGGTTATGCTTTGATTGATGCCTTGGGCAGTTTTTTGGATGTATATTATCTGGAGCCGGACATAACACCACTCAGAAATGTTACAGCCGACAATATTGAATTGGTCGCAAATACATCTTACGAGCTTACCTTTGCGTTGGTTGCGATCGCGTTGTTTGTCTTTATGAAAATAAAGAAAGTAAAATTTGAAATTGCTAAACAAAAGGATAAGGCCATCGCTGCAGTTTGTGAGACGGCAGGACAACTTACATATGTATATGCAATGAGCGGTAACGGCGCAATAGCTGCTCCGATTATTTCTTCTGTTTGCGTTGTGTCATTGCTTTTATCGAGAATTTTCTTAAAAGAAAAATTGTCGGCAAAACAGTATTTGTTTATTTCGATTATTATTGTTGGTATACTTATGCTGGCGATTATTGAGGGCGAATAAAAAACTATTGCATTCAGCGCATTAAAGTGGTAAAATAACCATTGTCTTTACAATGGTTATTTTATTTTTAGGAGAATATATATATGGCAACTCAAAGTAAAAAAAGCAGTTTTAGCGGCAGCCTCGGATTTGTTCTTGCCGCGGCAGGTAGCGCTGTTGGCGTTGGTAATATCTGGCGTTTTCCAACCCTTGCGGCAAAGCACGGTGGCGGACTATTTTTAATAGTATATTTGATTTTGGTTTTAACCTTTGGTTTTTCACTTTTGATGACCGATATTGCTATCGGTAGAAAAACGGGCAAAAGCTCGCTTGATGCATTTAAAACCATAAATCCAAAATGGTCTTTCCTTGGCAAGCTTACATTTGCCGTACCGTCAATCATAATAACATATTATGTAGTTATTGGCGGATGGATACTTAAATATATGGTGTCTTCGGTAGCAGAGTTTAAGGCAACGGCGGGAAACGATTATTTTGTAAATTTCATTACTTCTAAAACGCCGCCAATTGTTTGGATGCTTGTGTTTTTAGCAATAACTGCATTTGTGGTTTTTTGTGGTGTCGAAAAAGGAATAGAGCGTTTTTCTAAAATAATAATGCCGGCGCTGTTTGTTTTAATTGTTGGTATAAGCGTATTTTCACTCACAATTAAAAGCGAGCCCGATGCAAACGGAGAGGTTCGCACGGGTTTGCAGGGATTTATGGTTTATGTAAAGCCCGACTTTACAGGACTTACCTTTAAGGAATTTATGAGCGTTTTGCTTGATGCAATGAGTCAGCTGTTTTTCTCACTTTCGGTTGCTATGGGCATAATGATTACCTACGGATCTTATGTTAAGAAGGACGTTGATCTTAATAAATCAGTAGCGCAAATAGAAATTTTTGACACTATGGTAGCCTTCCTTGCCGGTCTTATGGTTGTTCCTGCGGTTTATGTGTTTATGGGCACCGAGGGTATGAAGGCGGGGCCGGGGCTTATATTCCAATCGTTGCCACAGGTGTTTAATGCTATGGGCTTTGCCGGTCGCATTGTTGGACCTGCATTCTTTATAATGGTTGCTTTTGCGGCTCTTACGTCAAGCGTATCTATTATGGAGGCGATTGTCGGAGCTTGTATGGAAAGCTTCAAGGCGAGTCGAAAAAAGGTAAGCATTGTTATATCGGTTATTGCAGCAGCTGCTGCTATTGTGGTTTGTTTAGGCTACAATGTGTTAAGCTTTGGCGTATCTTTACCAACAGGCGCTACAGGTCAAAATATGCTTGATGTACTTGATTATATAAGCAACAGCTTGTTTATGCCGGTAATCTCACTATTAACCTGCATTCTTATAGGATGGGTTGTAAAACCAAAATGGATAATAGACGAAATTGAAAGCAGCTGTGATAAGTTTAAAAGAAAAACGCTTTATACTGTTATGATAAAATACATAGCTCCCGTATTAATGGCGTTACTGCTATTGCAATCTATAGGCGTATTTAATTTTTTAGGTAAATAATTAAAAAATCGGGCAAACAATAAAAGGTTTGCTCGATTTTTTTAATAAAATTGTGCTTAAAAGCCATTATAACCCCCAATATATTGTGCAATTTTTCGACAAGAAAAAAAGTTTTAAAAAAGTTTAAAAAAATTAAAAAAAGTGTTGACAAACGCGGAAGGTTGTGGTAATATAATCGGGCACCTTTGAGAAAGGGTGCGCTTGAGGTGCCCAAAAGGGTGCCAAACGAACCTTGAAAATTAAACAACGACAAGATAATAAGGACCCGACAATTCTTAAGAGAAATCTGAAAGAAATCAAGGACAATTATTAATGCGTCAGCATTAAGTAAATGAGTCAAAAGAACTTTTTAAAAGGTTTTAACACGAGAGTGTTGAGATACAATTTATAGAGAGTTTGATCCTGGCTCAGGACGAACGCTGGCGGCGTGCCTAACACATGCAAGTCGAACGGAGATAAACGCTGAAAATGAGATTAGTTTACTAAAGGAATTTTCTTGTTTATCTTAGTGGCGGACGGGTGAGTAACGCGTGAGGAACCTGCCCTTCAGAGGGGGACAACAGTTGGAAACGACTGCTAATACCGCATGATGTATTTTTGGGACATCCCTTAAATACCAAAGGAGCAATCCGCTGAAGGATGGCCTCGCGTCCGATTAGATAGTTGGTGGGGTAACGGCCCACCAAGTCGACGATCGGTAGCCGGACTGAGAGGTTGAACGGCCACATTGGGACTGAGACACGGCCCAGACTCCTACGGGAGGCAGCAGTGGGGGATATTGCACAATGGGGGAAACCCTGATGCAGCAACGCCGCGTGAAGGAAGAAGGTCTTCGGATTGT
>JAZSKN010000016.1:0-4353 GCA_045534895.1 Acutalibacteraceae bacterium | reverse complement strand
CCTATATCTTCACCTTAAACCTTGAAATACGCCAGTATATCTGCGGTTTTGCGGCTTCAATATAGAACAATTTTTAAAATCACAAAACTGCACGCACCCGAAAAAGATGAATTTTTAGTGGTATAACAGACGAAAAGGTACGGTAATGCTGACGCATACCGTGCCTTTTTAACACATTAGACCGCAAAAATTCGCTTTTTCGGGCAAATTATCCCTATGTGAACGCTCCGCTTGTCGGCTGCTTTTTTATATCATCCTATTTATGCATATACTTATAATTCTTATAGCAAAAATCAAAAATTTCTTTTTTGACTGCTCCAAAGCTCTTATCTTTATGATATACAAGATAAGAGTTTCTTGTAAATTCGTAATCTAAAACCGTAATTTTGCGAAGTCCTCCATTGTTAAGCTGTCGTGTAAGCAATGCTTCCGGCATAATGGTAACGCCAAGATTTTGCACCGCGGCAGAGATAAGCGCTTGGTTACTTATAGATTCCATAACGGGTGTTACAACAATATTTTCAAGAGCAAAAATATTATCTAAAAAGTCACGCGACACACTTTCATCCTCGCGTAGCAACAGGTCGTAACGGCACAATTCTTTAAGGGTTACCGTATCGGGCATATCGTATTTTTTGCCGCAAACTGCTATAAGGGTATTACTGTCAACAAGGCGTGACTTTATACTTGGGCTTGAGGGCTTTCCTTGAATAAAGGCAAAGTCAAGTGTGCCGTTTAAAATTTTGCTTTCTATTATAGACGTTTGGTTAATCGAAACCTGAAAATCTATCTCTTTAAAATTCTCTTTAAGATTACGCAAAAGCCAAGGCAGTTTTTGCTTACCTATGGTAAGGGATGAACCAATTTTTAAAAGCGGCTTTTTGGAAGAATTTAACGCAATCTCCTCAAACTCGTTAAACGCAGTCAAAACCTCTTGTGCCTTTATAAGTAAAACCTTACCCTCATCGGTTAAAAGCAACTTTTTATTTATTCTATCAAATAACTTTACTTTATAATTTTTCTCTATTTCGGCAATAGTATTACTAACAGCAGGTTGTGCTATAAACAGTTCTTCCGCGGCTTTTGTCATACTTTGGTGCTTGCACACGCATAAAAATACTTTTAAATGTCGTATTGTCATACCGTTTTCCCTCCGATAAACATAACCAAATTTATATAACTTTTATAAAATTATACTATTTTACTTATTTAAAGTCAACTGTTATAATGACCATTGTAAGTAAAAAAGACAAACAAAGAAAAGGAGAAAAACATATGATATCTTCAGAAAATATTATGCCGTTGATTCAAAGCCTTATTTGGCTACTTGCCGGCGTAGGTGTGTTCATTGTTGGAATGAACTTTTTAAGCGAAGCATTAGAAAAAAGCGCCGGCAACGGTATGAAACGATTACTTGAAAAAATCAGCAATAATCGTTTTTCGGGTGTTGGTATTGGCGCCGGTGTAACCGCTATTGTTCAAAGCTCGTCTGCAACTTCGGTAATGGTTATCGGTCTTGTAAACGCAGGTGTTATGACGCTAATGCAAGCAACCCCCATTATTATGGGCGCAAATATTGGTACCACCATTACCGGTGTGCTTGTGGCATTAAAGAATGACTTTTTCGATATGGCAATGTATATTTTAGCTTTTGCCGGTGTTATGATGGGATTTGCAAAAAAAGAAAAAATCAAGCTTGCGGGCAGTCTTTGTTGCGGTCTTGGTTTAATATTCGTCGGTCTTGAGGTTATGAGCAGCGAACAAGCATTTGGTAATCCGCTTGTTGAGGAAATGTTTATCGGTATATTTGAAAGAGTTAATTTCCCTTTACTGCTTATCTTTATAGGTGTTATATTTACAGCCCTTATTCAAAGCTCGTCTGCGGCTACGGGTGTTGTTATAACAATGGTGGGTACAGGTGTGCTTCCGTTGGACCTTGCGTTATTCATTGTTTTGGGCGCTAATATTGGTACGTGCGTTACCGCACTTCTTGCCGCTATGGGTGCAAACGCAAATTCAAAGCGCGTAGCACTAATTCACTTTACGTTTAATCTTATTGGCACTGTTGTATTCGCGGCAATTATCTGGATTTTTAAGGAACAAGTCGTAGATATATTGACCTCTGCATTCCCCGCAACCGACAAAATGTCGCTACAGATGAGAGTGTCCTTGTTCCACGTTATATTTAACGTAACAACCACCGTTTTACTGTTACCGTTTGTTAAACAGCTTGTTAAATACTCTTGCACGGTTATTAAAGATAAAACAGATTCGGCTGAGGGCTTTAGTTTTAAATATGTCGATGACAGACTTCTCTCCACTCCGCCCGTTGCGCTTATGCAGGTTAAAAAAGAAATTGATTATATGGTATCTTTGGTAGAAGAAAACATTAAACTTTCCTTTATTTCAATGGATGATGGTTCTGACGAATATGGCGAAAAAATAGCTAAAAACGAGGCAATAATCGATTTTACAAATAGTGAGCTTACCAAATACCTTATTAAGTTGTCTGCTAACGTTGAGGCAAGTGACGAAAAACAAATAGGTTCTTATTTTCACGTGTTAAACGACCTTGAGCGTATTGGCGACCATGCCGAAAACTTCTACGAAATTGGTGTAGAAATGTCAAATAAAAGCATATCTTTCAGCGACTTGGCACAAGCAGACATAAACAATATGCGTGACGCGGTAATTATGATGTTTGATATTTCTAAAGATGCTTTTGGAAATTTACACAAAGAAAGACTTGCTAGTCTTACCGAGCTTGAACAAAACGTTGATAATATGAAAAAAGACCTGATCGCAAACCACTTTAACAGACTTGCAGAAGGTAATTGCAGCGTAGACGTTAGCCCGTATTATTCATCGGTTGTAGTTGGCCTTGAGCGTGTGGCTGACCACCTTGTAAACGTGGGTTACAGTATTGTTAACCCTACCGGTTCGCAAAAAAACAATGCATAAAAACCAAAAAGCAGATGACTAATAATCATCTGCTTTTTTGTTGAAAAGATTAAAATGTTGTGCTATACTACACCTAAGAGGTGAAAATTTATGAAAATATTACTTGCAGGTGACTTTAGTCCTACAAAAACAACAAACGAACTTTTTAAAATCAAAGATACCCAAACCCTTTTTGGTGATACTTTGTCACTGTTTGAAGGCAATGATATAAATTTTGTAAATATGGAAGGCGCGCTTACCGAAAGTGATGCAGGCATTGAAAAATTTGGCCCCTGTCTTAAAGGCACACCCATTGCCGCCGAGGTTATGAAAGAGGTAGGCATCAACCTTGTGGGTCTTTCAAACAACCATATTTTTGACTATGGAATCCAAGGTTATAAAGATACAGTTGCCGCTTTAGACGAACAAGGTATTGCGTACACCGGTTTTGGTGATAATTACGAAGACGCTCGCAAAAACTATTACTTCGAAAAAAATGGTGAAAAAATAGCCTTTGTTTGCGTATGTGAAAGTGAATATAGCTATGCGCTCGAGGACCGTATGGGTTCACGCTTGTACGATTGCTATGATACTATTGCTGACGTGCGTGAAGCTAAAGCTAATGCCGATAAGGTAATCGTTATTTACCACGGTGGCAAAGAAAACTGCCGCTACCCCTCCCCGCGTATGCGCAAGCTTACCCACGCGCTCGTTGACGCAGGTGCCGACCTTGTTACCTGTCAGCACTGCCACTGCATTGGTTGCAGTGAATATTACAAGGGTAAATTCATCTGCTATGGACAGGGCAACTTTCACTTTGTAAACCCTTGGAGAGCGGAATACCCACATTGGCCGCTTGAAATAGTAATTCGTTACGACACAATAACTGGCGAAATTGAACGTATTCCGGTTAATATAAATGCTGAAATTAACGGTATTGAACTTTCAAAGGGCGAAACAAAAGAAAATATTATAAACCTTATGAAAGAACTTGACCAAAGTATAATTGACGGCAGCTATAAACAGGGTTATGCCGACTATTGCGAAAGCCAAAGAGAAGTTTACCACGGTTGGATTGGACGCGCATATTCAAAGGATGGCACCGAACGTGACAACAAGGTATTTGGCCATTATATCGACTGCGAAGCGCATCTTGATATGCTGCTTGAGCTTAACAAAACCGCAAATCATACAAACGAAAAATAAGCTAAAATTGCCTTGAATTTTCAAGGCATTTTTTTGTTTTTAACCCTTGACAAGCGTTTTTCATTATGATATAATACGAGCAAATATTTTTTAAATGCTTTGAAGGAATTATTTCTTTTCTTCCCTTCTTTTCAGAGAGTCGTCGGTTGGTGTAAGACGATAAGAACATTAAAAGAAAGCCTCATTCCCGAGCAGAGTGGCTGAACA
>JAZSKN010000014.1:0-15316 GCA_045534895.1 Acutalibacteraceae bacterium | reverse complement strand
TAAGACCGCTTGGCCTCCGACTTGTTCCTCACTATGACCACGCTAAATACTCAATGGAATGTATGAAACGCGGCATTCACGTTATGTGTGAAAAGCCCGCAGGTGTTTATACACGTCAGGTTCGTGAGATGATTGCCGAATCAGAAAAGCACCCAGAGGTTGTTTTTGGTATGATGTTTAATCAACGTACCAACCCCGTTTATCGCAAGATGCATGAGCTTGTTCACTCGGGCAAATACGGTGAAATCCGCCGTACAAACTGGCTTATCACTAACTGGTATCGTTCACAGGCTTACTACAATTCAAGCGACTGGCGTGCTACCTGGGCAGGCGAAGGCGGCGGCGTATTGCTTAACCAGTGTCCTCACCAGCTTGACCTTTGGCAATGGATTTGCGGTATGCCCGTTAAGGTTCAGTCAAAGATTAAGTATGGCAAGTGGCACGATATTGAGGTTGATGATGACGTAACAACATTTGTTGAATACGAAAATGGTGCAACAGGCGTATTTATTACCACAACAGGCGACGGTAAGGGTACAAACCGCTTTGAAGTTCAAATGGACGGCGCAAAATTGGTTGTTGAAGACGACAAGCTTACTGTTACTGAATTTGAGATGAAAGAGTCTGAATTTACCAAGACAAATACCGAAGTATTTGGTATGGTTAAAACCCACAATCTCGAAATTGAGATTGAAAGTAAAAACCCACAGCACATTGGCGTTGTAAATGCTTGGGCAGGTAAGATTCTCCACGGCACACCACTTATCGCTGAAGGCGCTGAAGGTCTTAAGGGCGTTATTCTTTCAAACGCTATGCACCTTTCTGATTTCTTAGGTCGTGAGGTTGAAATTCCATTTGACGAAGACCTTTACTATGAAGAACTTATGAAGCGTGTTGCTACCTCTAAAAAGAAAGAAAATGTAACAGCTACTTTTGCTGATACGAACGGTACTTACGGCAGCGCAAAGGTATAATTTCTAAAGTAGGTGTTACTATGGATAAAGTTCGAATAGGTATTGTGGGTGTTGGCAATATTGGTACGGCTCATGCAAATACAATTTTTGCCGGCAAGGTAGCAGGCGCTGTACTTGGCGCCGTGTGTGATATTTCGCCTGACCGTCAGCAATTTTGTCAAGAAAATTACGCAGGCGTCGATTTTTTTGACGATTATAAAAAGATGTTCTCTAGTGGTCTTATTGACGCAGTTATCGTATCTACACCACATAAATTGCATTGTGATATTGCTATGGATGCATTAAAGGCAGGGCTTCACGCATTGGTTGAAAAGCCTGTTGACATCACGATTAGCAAGTCGCTTGCGATTAACGAACTTGTAAAGAAAACCGATAAAAAATTTGCTATAATGTTTAACCAACGCACAAATGATATTTTTGCAAAGGCAAGAGAAATTGTAAAAAGCGGTGCTTTGGGTGAACTGAAAAGAACTGTCTGGATAATTACCAACTGGTATCGTACACAGCGTTATTACGATTCGGCAGGTTGGCGTGCTACTTGGGCAGGCGAGGGTGGTGGCGTGCTACTTAACCAAGCACCACACAACCTTGATCTGTGGCAGTGGATTTGTGGTATGCCTGTAGAAGTTCAGGCTAACTGTGAGGTAGGTAAATACCATAATATTGAAGTTGAAGACGACGTAACCTTGCTTACCCGTTACGAAAATGGTGCTACAGGTATGTTTGTTACCTCTACCGGTGAATTCCCTGGCACCAATCGTCTTGAAATTTCGGGCACCAAGGGTAAAATCGTTGTTGAAAACGGTACGCTCAAGTGGTGGAAGTTACCCGATGACGAGCGTCAGATTTGCTTTAACGCAACCGAACTTTTCCCACGTATTCAGTGTGATTATGAGGAATTTACCACTCAAAGCAAAGACGGCGAAGCGCATATGAAAATTATTCAGAACTATGTAAACGCTATTTTGCACGGTGAAGAATTATTGTCACCCGGTACTGACGGTATTTACGAACTTACTCTTTCAAATGCAGCATATCTTTCAAGCTGGAAAGGCGGCGCTCCCATTAAGCTTCCGTTTGATACACAAGAATTTGACACACTTTTAAGCGAAAAGGTTAAAAACTCAAAAACCAATGACCCCACAGCCACAAAACACGCAAGTGGTAAATATTCAAAACGTTGGCAGGTTAACTGGTAAAATTAAATCCCGATTGTTTTTTGAACAATCGGGATTGTTTTATTTACTTATAAATGTTTTTTAATGTAGGGACCGACATCCTTGGCGGTCCGTTGGCTTGCCGCAATTATTTTTTCTTTAACTTGTTAACAATTAATAAAACCACACCAACAATTAGTGCAACAATACCCCAAAATGTGAGTTTGCCGTATATGGAACCTGCCCAAAGAGAATAAGTTAAAAAAATAGCAGTCGGACCATCTGCACCACCGATTATACCCACATATGCCGTATTGTCGGGGATTAAAAGAGCGGAAATGAGCGGAGAAAAAATCCCTAAAACTGTTAACAAAACGCCAATAACGATGGTTATGATTGAAATCTTTTTCATAATTAACATCTCCCTTAAAGCATATTATCATAAAATAAAATACTGTACAAGTAAAAATGATTATAAATTTTAAAACTAAACAATAATATAATATGTGAGATTTATTCTTGACAAGTTATATACATTAATAGTAAAATAATATAGATATTATCTTGGGGTAGTATGACTTTTAATTTTGACTTTTACTCTGTGTTGGTAGGATGCAGATTATATAATACATATATAAAGAATAATGGAGGAAAATTTACTTTAATGAGTGAAAACAAAACACAGCAAAAAAATATTAAGAAAAAAAATAACAAAAAAGCAAATGAATCAAACGCTAAACGCGCAGTGCAAAATCTTGTAAGCGGTGGCAAAACGTCGCAAAAGAAGTCAACAAAATCTAATACTACTAAAAATTCAAAATCGGCTAATAAACCTGCGCAAAAGAAAACAACTTCAAAAAAGCAGTATAATAACGCTTCTAAAAAGCGTACAACAGCACCAAAAAAATCAGGCATTCCTGTAAAAATTATTCCGCTTGGCGGCTTGGGTGAGGTTGGTAAAAATATAACCCTGTATGAGTATGACGGCGATATGCTGCTTGTTGACTGCGGTATGACCTTCCCCGATGAAGATACCCCCGGTGTTGACAGCGTTATTCCTGATTTTACTTATGTGCTTGAAAATAAAGATAAAATAAAAGGTCTTGTGGTAACCCACGGTCACGAAGACCATATTGGTGCAATACCATACCTTTTAAAGCAGTTAAATTTACCAATCTATGCTACCCGACTTACAATAGGTCTTATTGCCGGTAAACTAAAAGAGCATAAGCTATTAGGAGATGCAAAACTTAATGAAGTGGTAGCCGGCAAAACCGTAAATTTAGGTAAATTTAATGTAGAGTTCATTCACGTTAACCACTCTATACCCGATGCCGTAGCCTTTGCAATTACCTGTGGTGCAGGCACTGTGGTGCATATGGGTGACTTTAAAATAGACACAACACCTATTGACGATAAGGTTATCGACATTGCCAGATTTGCCGAGCTTGGTAAAGCGGGTGTGCTTGCAATGCTTTCTGACTCTACCAATGCCGAGCGAGCGGGCTTTACCTCGTCGGAGCGTTTGGTTGGTGAATCGTTTTCTAATCTGTTTAAAAAGGCTGAGGGACACCGCATTGTTGTGGCAACCTTTTCTTCAAATATACACCGTATACAGCAAATTATAGATGAAGCCGCACGCTGTAAACGCAAGGTTGCAGTATCCGGCAGAAGTATGATTAACGTTGTAAATGTTGCATCCGAGTTAGGTTATCTAAAGGTTCCAAGCGGCATACTTGTAGAAATTGAAAGCATAAAAAATTATTCGCCGCGCGAGCTTGTTGTAATTACAACGGGCAGTCAGGGTGAGCCTATGTCGGCGCTGACGCGTATGGCTACAAACGAGCACCGTCAGGTAGAAATTGCCCCCGGTGATATGATTATTATTTCTGCTACACCAATACCGGGTAACGAAAAGCTTGTAAGCCGTGTAGTAAATGAGCTTATGAAGCGTGGCGCGAATGTAGTATATGAAAAAATGTACGATGTTCATGTATCCGGTCACGCCTGTCAAGAAGAGCAAAAGCTAATGCTCAGCATTATTAAACCAAAATACTTTATTCCAATTCACGGCGAGCAAAAGCATCTTTATAAACACGCTCAGTTAGCATATGCTATGGGTGTTGATTATAAAAACGTTATGATTGGCGCTAACGGCAATGTGTTTGAATTGTCTGATTCAGGCATAAAATGTACCGAAACGGTAACCGCAGGTCGTGTGCTTGTTGACGGCTTGGGCGTTGGCGATGTAGGTAGCATAGTGCTTCGTGACCGTAAGCATCTGTCTGAGGACGGTATAATTGTGGTAACGGTGGCAATCGACAGCTTTACACGTGAGGTTGTGTCAGGTCCCGATATTGTATCGCGTGGATTTGTTTACGTAAAAGAGTCCGACGAGCTTATGGCGGGTCTTGAAAACGTGGTGTGTAACGCGTTAGAAAACTGTTATGTGTTAGGCGTTAAAGACTGGAATACCATAAAAACACGCATTAAAGACAGCGTTGCAAAATTTTTATACAGTAAAACACACCGCAGTCCAATGGTTTTACCTGTTATTATGGAAGTATAATGTGAGGAAGGCGTTTATGCCTTCCGCAACACATAATTGATTAACACTTTGAAAGGAAGTTATATATGAAGGTTATTTTATTGGCCGATGTAAAAGGCAAAGGGAAAAAGGGTGAGCTTTGTAACGTATCTGACGGATATGCACGCAATTTTTTGTTTCCTAAAAATTTGGCAATCGAGGCTGATTCTGCCGCTATGAGCGAGCTTAAAAGTCGCGAGGCTGCAGCCGCTCACCACAAACAAGAAGAGATTGATGCGGCTAAAGCAACTGCCGCAAAATTAGAGGGCAAAAGCGTTACCATTAAGGCAAAAGCCGGCTCAAACGGACGTCTTTTTGGCAGTGTAACGTCTAAAGAAATTGCTGAAGAGGTTAAAAAGTCATTAGGCGTAGAGATCGACCGCAAAAAAATGAGCGTTGCCGATATTAAAAACTTTGGTGAATATACTGCAGAAATTAAGCTATATATAGGCATCACAGCAAAAATCACAGTAAAAGTAACGGAGTAATGTTGTAATGAATGAAAACAACCTTATTTATGATATTGACGGCGGTAGATTACCGTATTCAATAAGCGCCGAGCAAGCCGTTTTGGGTTCTATGATAATGGACCCTAAATGTATAGATGATGTGGCAGTAAGTGTACGTACTGATTATTTTTATTTAAATCAACACAAACAAATTTATAACGCAATTTCATCTATGTATGAGTTTAGTCAGGCAATAGATTTGGTTTCCTTGCTTGAAAGGCTAAAAAAAGACGGTGTTTATGACGAGGCTTCGGGTAAAGAATATCTAACACAGCTTGTTCAAAAGGTACCGTCAAGCGCAAACGTTCTTACATATGTAGACATAATTCGCGAGCAATATTATTTGCGCGCGCTTATGGGCGCGGCTCAGGGCATTTTAAAGGACATAAATGAAAATTCTATGGACTCGGGCAAAATGCTTGACAGCGCCGAACAGCGTATTTATGAAATACGTGACGGACGTGAAATAGGCGGTCTTACACACATTAAAGACGTTATACTTGCTGAAACGTATGACCGTCTTACAAAAATTAACGACCCCGAAACACGTAATGACTACATAGGCGTACCGTCGGGTATTGGCGAGCTTGATAAAATGATCACGGGCCTTAATAAATCAGACCTTATTATTTTGGGTGCGCGTCCGGGTATGGGTAAAACTGCTTTTGCGCTTAATATTGCGCGCAACGTTGCAGTTAACGCCGGCAAAACCGTATGCTTTTTCTCGCTCGAAATGTCGCGTGATCAGTTGGCTCAGCGTATGCTTTCAAGTGAAGCCGCAATAAGCAGTGAAAAGCTTCGCACGGGTGAGCTACAGCCTGAAGAATGGACACGCCTTATGCAAGCGGGTGATAATCTTTCTAAAGCGAATATATATTTCGATGAAAGCTCAAACATAACTGTGCCCGAAATGATGGCAAAGCTTCGTCGTATGAAAAAATGCGACCTTGTTATTATAGACTATTTAGGCCTTATGCATTCGGCAAGAAAAACCGATAACCGCGTTCAAGAAATTTCTGAAATTACACGAAGTCTTAAAATAATGGCAAAAGAATTAAAGGTACCTATTATTACTTGTGCCCAGTTATCGCGTGGTACCGAGCAAAAGGGTAAATCTCACAGGCCGGCGCTTTCAGACTTGCGTGATTCGGGTTCTATTGAGCAGGATGCAGATATAGTACTGTTTCTTTATCGTGAAGCCTATTACGACGGTGAAAAAGATTCCGATGAAGACCGTAGCGATACTACAAAAGCGGAGTGTATAGTTGCAAAAAACCGTCACGGCGGTGTTGGTACTATACCGCTCCATTGGGATGGCGACCACACAAGATTTACATCGGTGGATGTGTTTAGATAATGTTAAAAAAAGTAAAAGAGGCTATCGCACGCTTTGCGCTTTTAAAAGACAATTGTCACATTACAGTAGCATTGTCGGGCGGCGCCGATTCTATGGCTTTGCTTTATGCGCTTATAGAGCTTAAAGATGAATTAAAAATTAAAAATATAAGTGCCGCGCATTTTAATCATAAAATTCGTGGAGACGAAGCCTTGCGCGATGAAAGCTTTGTTAAAAAGCAGTGTCAAAACTTAGGTATCAATTTGATTTTGGGCAACGCCGACGTGCCGCAGTTTGCCAAAGATAATCACTTAAGCTTAGAGCTTGCCGCAAGACAATTAAGGTATGATTTTTTTAACACAATTGATACCGATTTTATTGCTACTGCGCATACAGCCAGCGACAATATTGAAACGGTAATCTTTAACCTAACACGCGGCACTGCGCTGTCGGGGCTTTGTGGTATACCGCCCATACGTGAAAGGTATATAAGACCGCTTATTTTGTGTACGCGCGATGACATAGAAAATTATTGCAACGACAATAAAATAGATTTTGTAACCGACAGTACAAATTTATCTGACGATTATACCCGAAACAAGATAAGGCATCAGGTTGTACCAATTTTAAAAACGGTTAACCAATCGGCAGAAAATGCTGTAGCAAGAATGGCAGCATCTGTTCGCGAAGATGAAGATTTTATAAATATCCAAGCGCAAGAGCGGTTTGAAAATCTTTTGCAAAACAGTAAATTAAATATATCGCATTTTGACAAGCTTCATCCTGCAATAGCCAAAAGAGTGATTGCCAAGTATTGTAATATGTTTAATGTCGAGGTCGACAGTTTACATATTAATGAGATGTATGATATTTGTAAAACTGATGGCAAAATTAGTATTTCGGGCAATAAGTACGCAATAGCCCAAAATGGTGTTTTAACTATAGAAGAAGCAAATAAAAACACTGTAGACGTTGAATTTAAGGTTAATATAACCGAATGTGATAACGATTTATTTAAAAATTGCAAAAAAGTTCATAATTTGTTATTAAAAAATATAATAGACTGTGATAAAATAGTTGGGTGTTTGAGTTTAAGAACACGTAGGTCGGGCGACAGCATTCGTTTAAAAAACAAAAACTGTACCAAGACCTTAAAAAAACTGTTCTGTGAATACAAAATACCTTTAAACGAGCGGCAAAACCTGCCCGTTATCAGCGATAGTGATGGTGTTGTGTGGGTGCACAAAATAGGTGTTGCAGATAGGGTGGCCGCAGATGAACAAACGAAAAAAGTATTTAAAATAAAAGTTGAAAAGCTTTAAGGGGAGATATTGTGGAAAAGGATGTAAAAAGCATTTTAATTTCTGAGCAAGAGTTAAAGCAAATTTGTAAGTCCTTGGGCGAACAAATTACACGCGATTACAGCAATAAAAAATTGCTTATAGTAAGCGTGCTTAAGGGTAGCATTATGTTTATGGCAGATTTAATGCGTGAAATTAAATGCCATTGCGAAATAGACTTTTTGTCCGTTTCATCATATAGCGGCACCAAAACTACCGGTGTAGTAAAATTTAAAAAAGATCTTGATATAGATCCCGACGGTATGGACATACTTTTAGTTGAGGATATTTTAGATTCAGGTGTTACCTTGTCTTATCTTAGCGGCGTGCTTATGGGCAGAAATGCCAACAGTATAAAAATTTGCACCTTGCTTGATAAACCCGCTAACCGCAGAGCCGACATTAAGGCTGACTACATTGGCAAGGTTATTCCCGATGAGTTTGTAATAGGCTACGGTCTTGATTATAATGAAAAATACAGAAATTTACCCTATGTTGGTATTTTACATCCGTCGGTTTATGGCGGCGAATAAACGAAAGGTGAGTAAAAAATTTTGAAAAAGAACATAAAAAACATACTACTTATTCTTGTAATAGTTGCTGTGTTAATCGGTTCCTTTTTTGTTGCATCTAAGGTTGCCGACACAACAGAGCCTGTAAAGTATTATGAAATAGTAGAGCTTATTGAAAACAATAAGGTGTCAGAGTTTAAGTTGAATTTGTATAATGGAGATTTAACCTATAAACTTCGTGAAGACGGCAAGACCTATCGTTATAGAGTAGCAGATGCATCACTTTTTTATTACGATATTGATGAGGCTATCGACACCATAAACCGCGAAAATGCAGGCACCAACAAAACAATAAAATATGACTATATCAAGGGCGGTCAAAGCTCTTGGCTGGTGGCTATGATACCTAATTTCTTGCTTATAGGCATTATGGTTGTGTTTGCCGTATTGTTTATGAAGCGAATGAACGCATCTATGGGTGCCGACAAAACAATGGGCTTTGGCAAAGCCAAGATTCGTAAGGATGACGGTCGCAAAAAGACCACCTTTGCCGATGTAGCAGGCGCTGACGAAGAAAAGGAAGAAATGAAGGAAATTGTAGATTTTCTTAAAGATCCTAAAAAGTTTAACGACCTTGGCGCCCGTATTCCAAAAGGCGTGTTACTTGTTGGCCCTCCCGGAACGGGTAAAACCCTGCTTGCTCGTGCTGTTGCAGGCGAGGCGGGCGTACCGTTTTTCTCAATTTCGGGTTCTGATTTTGTTGAAATGTTTGTTGGTGTGGGCGCATCACGTGTGCGTGATTTGTTTGGTGAAGCCAAGAAAAATGCCCCCGCAATTATATTTATTGATGAAATCGACGCTGTAGGTCGTCAACGTGGCGCAGGTCTTGGCGGCGGTCACGACGAACGGAAGCAAACACTCAACCAAATGCTTGTTGGAATGGACGGCTTTGGCACTAACGAGGGCGTTATTGTTATGGCGGCAACCAACCGCCCCGATATACTCGATAAAGCGCTATTGCGTCCCGGTCGTTTTGACCGTCAAATTACCGTTAACTACCCCGATGTAAAGGGTAGAGAAGAGATACTAAAGGTTCACTCTCGCGGCAAGCCACTTGGTCCCGACGTAAATCTTGCAACCATTGCAAAATCAACCTCGGGCTTTACGGGCGCCGACCTTGAAAACCTGCTTAACGAGGCGGCTCTTCTTGCTGTTCGTCACGGTAAAAAGGCAATTACCCAAGAAGAGATTGAAGAAGCTACCATTAAGGTTGTAATGGGTACCGAAAAGAAATCTCACGTAGTGCGTGATAAAGACAAAATGATTACCTCTTATCACGAGGCAGGTCACGCTATCGTTTCATATTTCTTACCAACACAAGACCCTGTTCATCAAATCTCGATTATTCCTCGCGGTATGGCGGCGGGCTACACAATGTATCTACCTACCGATGAAAAGGGTCACACAAGCCGCAACCAAATTTTAGAGCAAATTTGTTCACTTTTGGGCGGTCGTGCCGCAGAGCAATTAACACAAGATGACATTTGCACAGGCGCTTCAAACGATATTCAGCGCGCTACAGAGCTTGCACGCAAAATGGTTACACGCTTTGGTATGAGCGAAAAGTTAGGTCTTGTGGTATATGGCGACGACAATAACGAGGTCTTCTTAGGCCGTGATTTCTCGTCAACGCCTAATTACTCTGAAAAGACAGCCGCTACAATTGATGACGAGATTGAATCAGTTGTTATGAAGCAGTATGAAAAGGCACTTGAGCTTCTTAAAGGCGCTATGCCAAAGCTTCACGAGGTTGCAAAAATACTCTTTGAAAACGAAAAAATTTCGGGCGACGACTTCCGCGCTATAATGGAAGCAAAAGCAGAATAAAAATAATACAAGGGATTGTCTCACTTTTTATTAATAAGACAGTCCCTTGTGTCGTTATATAAAATGCTTTATGTTAAAATATTTCCGGTGATAGTATGAACTTACCTAAACGCAAACCTACGCGATTAAAGGATTACGATTACAGTAGTGAGGGTGCGTATTTTATAACAATATGTACCAAAGACAAACAAAAAATGTTATGTGATATTGTAGGGGACGGCGCCCACGACGTCCCGAAAATTAATTTGTCCCCAATGGGCGGAATTGTTGAAAAATATATTTTATCAACAAATAAAATTCCTGAATTAACAGTTGATAAATATGTTATTATGCCAAATCACATTCATTTGATTTTGTTGCTACAAAACCAAAACGGGACGTCGAAGGCGCCGTCCCCTACAAATAATATTATTTCACGTTCGATTTCAACATTTAAAAGATTTGTTAATAAAGATATTGGGCATAATATTTTTCAACGCTCTTTTCACGACCATATAATTCGTGACCAAAATGATTATTTAAAAATATGGAATTATATTGATACTAACCCACAAAAATGGGCTGATGATTGCTTTTACACAGAATAAAAGACCTTCGGTAAAACGAAGGTCTTTTGCTATTTTCTATATTCCGACGGGCTTACGCCAAGGTGGCGTTTAAATGCGCGGGTAAAGCATGATATTGACTCAAACCCTACAGCATCCGATATTTCGGTTATGCTTTTATTTGTATTGTTAAGCAAATATTGCGCGTGATTTATGCGCGCTTGTGCTATAAACTGTTGCGGTGACATATCGGTAAATTCGTAAAAATAGCGCCGCAGTGTGGCTGTGCTTATAAAGCATTTGTTAGCCAAGGTTTCAAGCGTTAATTCTGCTGAATTGCTAAGATTTTCGGATATATGTGTAAGTGCCGGTAGCATTTTATCGAAACTGCGGCGGCGAGTGGCAATGTTGTTTTTTAAATCGCATTCAATTCGCGACAATTCAAGAATCAGCTGTTGCACAAGCAAAAGAGCATAAAGCTGTGAAAGACCTTTGCCGTTTTGTGTTTCGTCAATACACTTGCTTATGATTGCGGAAAGTTCGGGGTATTCTTGCGGAGAAAAAACACCGCTAAAGTTCACCTGCTTTTCAATTATTTTTGCAATGCGATTGCCTATATCGTCGTTAGACGTTAGCTTATACGGGTCATAAGAAAACCAAATCCATCTGCCACGGTTATCATAGTCGCCATTCGCAAGGTGCGGTTGATAGGGTAAAACGATTTGTATGTCACCTTTATTATATCTATAAAGGCGGTTGTCTATTATGCAGTTGCCACTACCTGCAGTGCATACACCTATTTCAAGACACTTATGAAAATGAAGCGAGGTTATCTTGTTGGTAGAAAGCGGAGTTTGGCCGTTATAGCAAACAAATCGCTCGGTGTTACCTATGTATACCGGACTGTAAAAGGCAGGCAATTGTGAAATTAAGTTGTATTGCATTTGCATCACCACTTTGCGCATTTGATTGATTGGGTCAAATTTATGATAGATAACGACTTGAAAAATTATGCTATTATTAGTATATTAAAAATAGCAATAAATTACAAGGAGAAATTTGCTATGAATATGAATTTTAATCGTGCAGAGCTTCGCGACAAGATCCATGGCTGTTGGATAGGTAAAAATATCGGCGGAACAATGGGTGGACCTTTTGAGGGTAAAAGAGAACTGTTAGATATTCCGGGCTTTACCACACCAAAGGGTGAGCCATTACCTAACGATGACCTCGATTTGCAGCTTGTATGGCTTAGGTATTTGGAAGAAAACGGTCCGTTTAATATGACCGCTTTAGACCTTGGCGAGTATTGGATAAGCTTTATAGTACCTCACTGGGCAGAATACGGTATCGGTAAATCTAATATGAGATATGGCATACAGCCACCCCTTTGCGGTGCTATAAATAACGATTATTGGAAAAATTCAAACGGTGCTTGGATTCGTACTGAAATTTGGGCTTGTTTAAATCCCGGAAATCCTGATGCCGCTATTAAATATGCATTTAAAGATGCGTGTATTGACCACGGTATAGGCGAGGGTACATATGCTGCTGTGTTTGTTGCCGCACTCGAAAGCGCCGCTTTTGTTGAAAGCGATATAAGAAAGCTTATTGATATTGGTCTTACAAAAATCCCCGAAGACTGTCGTATGGCAAAGGCTATAAAGCTTTTGCTCGACAATTATGACAATGGCGTTGATTGGGTGACTACAAGAAACGACCTTGTTAAGCAGTCGGAGGATATTGGTTGGTTCCAGGCACCCGCTAATGTTGCATTTGCTATTTTAGGTATACTTTATGGCGAGGGTGATTTTAAAAAGTCGATGATTACCGCCATTAACTGTGGTGACGATACCGACTGTACCGCTGCAACCGTTGGTTCTATTCTTGGTATTATAAACGGTAAAGGTGGTATTCCTGAGGATTGGCAGGAGTATATTGGTGATAAAATTGTTACCATATCTATAAATATGGGCTGTGACCCAAGATATCCACTTACAATAACCGACCTTACCGACCGAGTTTTGAAGCTTGTACCGGTTACAGCATCTACTATCCGTAACTATAGCGTTACCGTAACCGACGAGCCTACCGACACCGAAACACCGCCACTTTATGGAACTCTTGAAGGAAAGCATCTTTTTGAGAGAAGTGAGTATTCTTTTGATGCCGACTTAGGTTATGGCAATGCTGTTATTTCTTACGACAGATGTCCACGCATTAAGCCGGGTGAGAGCCTTGGTGTGAATATCAGAATTGTTGGTCGTTTCTGGGGTATTCCTGAAAATCTATCTATTAGATTTATAACTCCCGAGGGCTTTAAGGTTGATGGTCCAAGGGCTTTCCATATGGAACAGGGTAGTCAGAGGAATGACTACTATCCTACTGCTAATAACGATTACGTTATAACCGCAGGAGAAAATGTTGAGGCACAAAACCGCATCATAGTAGAGGTTGTGTGTCAAGGTCGTCCTTCTGTGGGACTTTTTGAAATGATTGTTTTAGGCTAAAATAATAAGAAAATACCGATTGACTTTTCAATCGGTATTTTCTATAATAAACCTATATAATTTATACCTTTTTGGAGGTTTTAAAATGAAATTTGAATCAAGAATAGTGTCATCACTCGAAAAATGCTTTTTAACGTCTGACATTAACGAGTTCACCGAGCTTCGTGAAGAAAAAATATTTAAAAATCAAAAATATTCTTTTCAGTTAGCAGCTCGTTTTGAAGATGCGTGGCAAATAGCGTTAAAGCCTGTAGTAGAGGGAGATTTGGCGCCATACGTTACAATACGTGAGGTTGTAAATATTCCGGCAGAGCTACCTACATACCCTCATTGTAAACCATTGCCCAAGATTCACGAGCCTGGTCTTTATCCCGATCTTTTGCGCCCACTTAAATATCGCGGTACATTTCGTTTGCTTCCAATGCAAAGTCGTGCGCTTTGGTTTGATATTGACCCCAAGGGTGAGATTACAGGTGAACACACTTTAAAGATAAAATTGTTGCGTGTAGGTGTTACAAGCAAGGGCTTTACACCCACCGAAGAAGTAGTTGCAGAGCACGAGCTTAAAATTGATATTAAGGACGTAGAAATTCCTGAGCAAAGCCTTATTTTTACACAGTGGTTTTATGCCGATTGCCTTGCAGACTACTATAATGTAGATGTGTTTAGTGACCGTCATTTTGAAATTTGCGAAAACTTTGCTAAAACTGCTGTTGAGAATGGTAGAAATATGCTTATGGTACCACTACTTACTTATGCGCTTGATACATATGGCGGCGGTGAAAGAACTACAACCCAGCTTATTGATGTTTATAAAGACGGCGATAACTACACATTTGGTTATGAAAACCTTGACCGTTGGCTTGATATGTATAAGCGTGTTGGTGTAAAGTATTATGAAATTTCACCCGTATTTTCACAGTGGGGCGCCGACAACACACCAAAGGTAGTGGCTATAGAAAACGGAGAAAAGAAAACTATTTTTGGTTGGGGAACTGATCCGCTATCTAAAGAATACAACACCTTTATACGTGCGTTTCTTAGCGGTTTTATTGCTCATATGAAAGAACGTGGAGAAGATAAAAAATGCTGGTTTCACATATCTGACGAGCCTATTTCTGAGCATTTTGAGCAGTATAAAAAGGTTAGAGATTCGATATATGATTTGGTTGAAGAATACGAGAATCTTGACGCTATATCACATTTTGAATTTTACAAATTAGGACTTTGCAAACATCCCGTACCAAAAACAATGGTCGTTCACGAGTTTATCGAAAACGGTGCTAAGGATCTTTGGACATATTATTGCGGAGGCCAGTGTGAGAATGTTAGCAACTGTCATTTTGCTATGGAGCTTGCTCGCGTACGCAGCCTTGGTGTGCAAATGTTTAAGTATGACATAAAAGGCTTTTTGCAATGGGGCTATAACTACTATAACAACCAATGGTCTTATGATAAGCTTGACCCATTTGCAACCTCTGATGCCGAAAGCTTTGTTGCAAGCGGTGACTCTTATATGGTATATCCCGCGCCAGACGGCACACCTTGGGAATCAACACGCCTTCGCGTGCTATACGAGGGTATGGAGGATATGCGCGTAATGCAACTTGCCGAGACACTTTGCGGCAAAGAAGCAGTAGTTAAAGCTGTTGAAGATATTGTTGGCGAGGTACGTTTTGACAAGTGTATAATTGAAGGAGATACTATGCTTGCAGTTCGTAGAGCCGTAAACCAAATGATATTTGATAAAATCTAATTCAACATATATCAATAAAAATAAAAAGCACTTACTTTTCACAGTAAGTGCTTTTGTTATGATTATTTAAGAGTTTTTCTCTGCTTCATATTTAGCAACTGCGGCTTTAATTTTATCTACAGGGTCAAGTAACTTGCTTATTGAGTTATCGTTGTTAAGTGTTTCAACCAACAGAGCAATATACTTTGACATATTTACGCTGC
>JAZSKN010000064.1:0-8485 GCA_045534895.1 Acutalibacteraceae bacterium | reverse complement strand
AGCTTTTCTACGCCTTCGATTGGCATTGCATTATAAATAGATGCACGCATACCGCCAACACTGCGGTGACCCTTAAGGTTTACAAAGCCTGCGGCTTTAGATTCGGCAACAAATTTAGCGTCGAGCTCGTCATTGCCCGTTACAAAAGGTACGTTCATAAGTGAACGGTCCTCGGCTACAACTGTGCCCTTAAACATCTTGCTGTTATCAAGAAAATCATAAAGAATGTTGGCCTTTTTAACGTTCATTTCTTTAATGGCTTCAAGACCACCCATCTTTTTAATCCACTTAAAAGTAAGACCTGCAATATAGATTGCATAGCAAGGTGGTGTGTTAAACATAGAGCCGTTTTCAGAATGTGTTGCATAGTTAAGCATAGTAGGTGTAATGTCCATAGCGTTACCGATAAGGTCTTCACGAATAATTACAATTGTAACACCTGCAGGAGCCACGTTTTTCTGAGCGCCTGCGTAAAGCATACCAAACTTTGATACGTCAATAGGCTCTGACAAAATGCAGCTCGAAATATCGGCAATAAGCGGCACATCGCCTGTGTCGGGCAACTGATTGTACTTGGTGCCGTAGATTGTGTTATTCATACAAATATGAACAAAGTCAGCGTCGGGGTCAAAATCTGCCGCAGTAGTCTTTGGAATGTAAGAATATGTCTTATCTGCACTGCTTGCTACCGCGCGAGCTTCACCGTAACGGGCAGCCTCTTTATAAGCCTTGTTTGCCCACTGACCTGTAATAATAAAGTCAGCCTTTTTGTTTTTGTTCATAAGATTAAGCGGAATCATTGCAAACTGTGTTGAAGCGCCGCCTTGTAAGAATAACACCTTATAATTATCAGGAATATTCATAATCTCGCGTAAATTTGCCTCTGCCTCATCAAAAATCGCTTGATATTCTTTAGAGCGGTGCGACATCTCCATAACAGATTGACCGGTGGTACCGTATTCCATCATCTCTGCCGCCGCAGTTTTAAGTACGTCTTCAGGTAACATAGAAGGACCTGCACTAAAATTATAAACTCTTGCCATAATATAAAAACCTCCATAATGGGACTTAATTTCCCGAATTTGATGCTTATTATACATTACAGTATATTCAATGTCAATACCTTTGTTAAAAAAAAGACAAACTTTTTTAAAATTTCTTTTTTGCGATAAATTTTATTGTTATTTTTTTAACAATATATGTAAAAATACAACTGCCGCCTGTTTTATGACGGCAGTTTGTTTTTATCTTAACGCAAAATCCTCACTGTCAAGTGATAAATTGGGGTTATAATACGGGTCACCCGCTTTAAGCTCTTTTCCCCATCGCTCTTGAAAACGAAATACCTCGCTATTAAAGCGCGCGCGTTTTTCGGGCGTGTCCTCATCTCCGCGGCTTTTAGACTCGTAATGATAAAACTCGGCAAAAGGGGTAAACACAATTAAATACCCAGCCGCGCGAATCTTCATACAAAAATCAATATCATTAAATGCAACAGCATATCCCTCATCAAGACCGCCCACCTTATTATATACATCTTTGCGTATCATAAGGCAAGCCGCTGTGCAAGCGCTAAGGTTTTGGGTAATACTTGCCCTTGCCATATATCCGGGATTATCCCTTGCAAAGCCCTTGTGTGAGTGACCTGCTACACCGCCAAGGCCAACAATAACACCCGCATGCTGAATGGTATCATCTTCGTAATAAAGCTTTGCACCCACAGCGCCAACATCTTGTCGTTGAGCCAGCATAAGCATTTGCTCTAACCAATCGGGCGTTATAACCTCGATATCATTATTAAGCAAAAGTATATAGTCACCACTTGTCTGCTCTACGGCAAAATTATTAATCGCCGAATAGTTAAAGCCTTTTTCCCAAGTAATAAGTTTTAAATTATTGTATTTGCTCTGCGCTTTTTTATAGTATTCAAACGTCTGTGGTTCGGTACTGTTGTTTTCTACAACAATAACCTCAAAATTTTTATAAGTGGATTTTTTATATACCGAAGCAAGACACTTTTCAAGGTCATCTGTATGGTCCTTATTTGGTATTACAATAGAAACCAATGGTTCGCCCTTAATTTCATACTGTATTTTATACGTTGTGGGCACTATAGCGTCCTCTACCACACCGGACAAACCAATGCGGTTTAAATGGGCGGCAAGCGCGCGCTTGGCGCTTTCTACCACATATGGCTTTGCTGATACGTCAGATGCCACCGACGCTTTATGTGAGCGCCAAAAATAAAGTGCTTTTGGTATGTGCACAATATTTTTTGCCTTTTCGGTAAGACGCAGTATTAAATCATAATCCTGACTACCGTCATACTCGCGATTAAAGCCACCAACCACACCGAGTAACTCTTTACTAAAAGCTGTGAAATGACATATATAATTATATGAGCGCAACGTATCGGGCGAATAGTCGGGTTTAAAATTATAGATAGTTATATTAGATGTTCTGCCAACAAAGGTAACCTCGTCGGTATAAACAAAATCAGCATTTTTTTGCTCTATTGCCTGCGCCATCTCAAAAAGCGCCGACGGATGAAGCAGATCATCATGGTCAAAAAGTGCTATAAAATTGCCGTCCGCCATTTCGATACACGCGTTGGTATTATCGGCAATACCCATATTTTTATGAAGCTTTTTATATATAATTCTTTTATCATTTAATGAATTTACATATTCACCAACATAGCTGTGATTGCTATCACTGCCGTCCGCCATACACAACTGCCAATTTGCGTATGTTTGATTTTGCACCGATTTAATCATTTCTTTTAAAAATTTTAAGGGTGTATTATAAAGCGGTACAACTATGCTAAATTTTACGTTTTTTTCAAAAACCGTTGTCGACTCTTTTTTACGACGCCGACCGCTTATTTTATATCGTACAGCAAAGCCGCCGACAAGTCTCGATAACTTGCGGCGGATTTTTCTTAAAAGCACAATAAAAAATCTTATAAACGCAAAAACGCGCGGATGTTCTTTAAGTCGCAGTGCCAATCTTTTTAAAAAACCTTTAAAAGACTTTTCTTGCAAGGGAACCTTTTCAAACATTTTAAGTCCTACCTTTGAGAATTTTTATATGCGTCACAAACCTCTAACGCGTCACCAATCATTTTTATTTTGCCCTTTTCAAGCCAAAGACAATGCTTGCAAAGGCGTTCAATCTGCTCGATAGAGTGCGAAACAATAATAACAGTAGTGTCATCGTTAATCATCGCGTTAATGCGCTCTTCACACTTTTGTTGAAACAAAAAGTCACCTACAGCCAAAATTTCATCTACAATAAGTATATCAGGGGTAGTAACCGTTGCAATTGCAAAGGCAATGCGTGCCACCATACCCGAAGAATAGTTCTTCATCGGTACGTCCAAAAACTCGTGCATTTCTGAAAAATCGACTATATCTTGGAATTTTTCATCAATAAACTTTTTTGAATAACCAAGCACCGAGCCGTTAAGATAAATATTCTCTCTTGCAGTAAGGTCCATATCAAAGCCTGCGCCAAGCTCTATAAGAGGCGCAATGGTACCGTATGTTTTAACCGTACCCTTTGTTGGCTCAAGTATTCCGGAAATCATTTTAAGGGTTGTGCTTTTGCCACAGCCGTTAAGACCCACAATGCCAAAAACATCGCCTTTTTTTATATCAAAAGATACATTATCAACAGCTACAAAATCTTCAAAATAAAGCTCACGCTTAATCAGCTTTAAAAAATACTCTTTAAGACTTTCAAGCTTTTCCTTACTCATATTAAAGTGCATTTCAACATTTCGCATTTCTACAGCATTTTCGCCCATTTAAACACACTCCTTATATATGAAGAATAAACTTGCGCTGTGCCTTTTTAAACACAAAAGCGCCAATTAAAAACATACCAAGCGACATTGCAATACAAACCAGATTTTCTTTAACCCCCGGAATTGTATTATACATAACCAAACCCCTAAAATACTCGACGTAATGGGTAATTGGGTTTAACCTTACAATTTTTAAAACAAACGTATGCCCTTCTAACAATTCTAACGGATATATTATCGGTGTCAAATACATAAGCGCTGTCAAAAAAATGCCATAGAGGTGCTGTACATCTCTAAAATAAACGGTAGCCGCGCTTAAAAACAGGCTGACGCCGCAAACAAAAACAAAGCAATATAATACAGGTATTAAAAACAACACCGACGTAACACTCGGCACCACGCCCTGAAAAATCATAACAATTACAACCGCTATAAGAGAAAAGAAAAAGTTTACCAGCGAGAATATACATTTCTCAAGTGGAAATATATATTTGGGAATATATACTTTTTTAATAAGCGGTGCCGAAGATAAGATAGAAGAAAGCGACAACGACGTTGCTTCAGAATAAAAGCCCCATATGGCATAGCCAACTATATAATAACTTGCAAAATTTTCAATCTGAACTCTTAACAACTTACCAAACACGGTAGTAATAACAAGCATCGTAAAGAGCGGATTTAAAACGCTCCACGCAATGCCAAGAACACTACGGCGATATTTTAATTTAAAATCTTTAGAAACCAAATTTTTAAGAAGAGGCATAAATTTTTTCATATCACTAAAAAAGTTAGCCTTATTTAAAGTATCTCTTGCCAAAATAAATTCCTCACTTTAACGCTCAAAGTAATATATTGGTAATCTTATTATATCATTATACAATTAATATTGCAAGAAAAAAAGCAAATACTAACTTTGGTGATAATATAATGATTTCTACCATAATAAGAACAATAATTTTATATATAGTGGTAACCTTTGCAATTCGACTTATGGGCAAGCGTCAAATTGGCGATATGCAACCAAACGAATTAGTTATTACCCTACTTATCTCCGAAATAGCGGCTATACCCTTACAGGATAACGAACAACCCATTTTGGTAGGGGTTGCCGCTATTCTTGTTTTAATTTTCCTTGAAATTTCAATATCGGTTCTTTCTGTGAAAAGCTTTTTTGTTCGCAAAATTTTAAACGGTAAATCTGTTGTAGTTGTTAAAAACGGCGTAATAGATCAGCAGGCTATGCGCAGTGTGCGTATGACGGTTATAGATTTAATTGAACAACTGCGCAATAAAGATGTTTTTAACATTGCCGACGTAGCATTTGCCGTGTTAGAGGTTAACGGTAATTTAAGCGTATTACTTAAAAAGGACGCGCAAACCGTTACACCAAAAGACATTGACCTTAACCTGCCCGATACCCCACTTGCGTTACCCGTAATAAGTGACGGTAAAATCGTTTATGAATCACTTCGCGCGTTACAGGCAACCCCGCAAAAAATATTTAAACTATTAAAGCACAAATCAGACGTAAAAAACGTATTTTTAATGACACTTGACCGCGATGGCAACCACACCATTATTACAAAGGATGATAACACTTAAATTATGAAAAGACTTTTATACGCTATAGCGGTTTTAACACTTGCCGTATCGCTTACCATTTATTCACATTTTGCAGTAAACCAAGCAACCAAAAAAACAATCGCTGACATAGAAAAATTTTGCAACCAAAAAATAAGCGGCGAAACGCTTATTAGCACGTGGAGACAGCGCAAAGAAGATTTGTCGGCATTTGTTAATCACGACTTTTTAGATCAGATTTCACTTTACATCGGTCAAATAACACTTGGTGACAGCAATGAAGATGAAAATTTTGTTACAGCCTATCAAAATATTATGACCCTATTATCAATGATACAAGACGAACAACGCCTTGCGCCACATAGTTTTTATTAAAATTGTGCATATTTTTGTTTTTTAAGCAGAAATATGCATTATTTTTGCATATTTTTTGAAAAAATTCAAATTTATTAAAATATTTATGCATTTTCACTTGACAAAACCACTTTAGTGTGCTAAAATCCCATTATCTTAAATAATTACATACTTGTAATTATGTTATTAATCATTTGAAACGAGGTAAACAAAATGAAAAACTTAAAGAAAATTTTAGCAGCTGCTTTAGCACTTTGCTTACTTTTCTGCTTTGCAGGTTGCGGCCCAAAAGATACAGCAAGCGATGCAGATGCAAAGGCAAAACTTGTTATGGGTACTAACGCGGCATTCCCTCCATACGAATTTGTTGATGACAACGGCAAAATCGTAGGTATCGATGCTGAAATCGCAGCAGCTATCGCCGAAAAGCTTGATATGGAGCTCGAAATCAAGGATATGGAATTTGATTCTCTTATCACAGCATGCGCAGGCGGCTCTGTTGACGTAGTTCTTGCTGGTATGACGGTTACTGATGAGCGTAAAGAGTCTGTTAATTTCTCTGACAGCTATGCTACCGGCATTCAGGTAATCATTGTTAAAGATGGTTCAGCTATTGCAACAGCTGATGACCTTGAGGGCAAAATGATTGGCGTTCAGTCAGGTACCACAGGCGACATCTACTGCACAGATGACTACGGTCAGGATAGCGTTAAGCAGTATGCAAACGGCGCTTTAGCAGTTGAAGCACTTAAAAACGATCAGGTTGATTGCGTTATCATCGATAACGAGCCTGCAAAAGCATTCGTTGCAGCAAATGAAGGTCTTAAGATTCTTGACACAGAATACGTAACTGAAGATTACGCTATCGCTGTTGCAAAAGAAAATACCGAACTTCTTGAAAAGATTAACAAAGCAATGAAAGAACTTAAGGATGACGGTACCATCAAAGGTATTGTTGATAAGTACATTACTGCTGAATAATTTAAATTTTTAAGATTATGCTTAAGGGAGCGGCATTTTGTATGTCGCCCCTTTTTAGCGTATTATTACTAAACGAAAGGTTGGTGTTTAAGTGGGCATTATCAGTTTTTCAAGTTGGATAACTACCGCTCCTGCGTGGATACAGTCTTGTCCTGCTTGGTTGCAAAACCTACTTTTTCAGCTTTATCAGACTTTTGTATATCAAGACCGCTGGAAGTTTTTTACCGACGGACTTAAAATTACATTTATTGTTACCATTGGCGCGCTTATTTTAGGTGTTATTATTGGTCTTATCATAGCCATAATACGCACCTCTAACGACAGCTTTATAAACAAAAAGCCGCCGCTTATTTTAAGATTACTTAACGGCTTTTGTAAGCTTTATCTTACAATAATTCGCGGTACGCCTATGATGGTTCAGTTGCTTATTATGGGCTTTGTAATTATGGTGCCAAAAACCGAAACAGGTATGATTTTTTGCGGTATTATAACACTTGGTATTAACTCGGGCGCATACGTTGCCGAAATTGCCCGTTCGGGTCTTATGTCAATTAACATTGGACAGACCGAAGCCGGACGCAGCCTTGGCTTTAACTACATACAAACTATGTGGTATATAGTAATACCACAGGCAATAAAAAACATTTTGCCTGCCCTTGGTAACGAAATGATCACCTTGCTTAAGGATACCTCTCTTGTGTCGGTAATAGCGCTTCGCGACGTTACAAAGCAAACACAAAACATCATAAGTAAAACCTATCAGGCTTATGTTCCTTACATCAGCCTTGCAATTATTTACCTTGTTATAGTTATAATTCTTACAAAACTACTTGGCATTTTAGAAAGGAGGCTGCGTAAGAGTGACCACTAACGATACGTTAATCAAGGTTTCAAATCTTGTTAAAAATTTTGGTGACATTCACGTTTTAAAGGGTATTGATTCTGAAATAAAACGTGGTGAGGTTGTTGTAATTATTGGCGCGTCGGGCTCCGGTAAATCGACCTTCTTGCGTTGCCTTAACCTGCTCGAGCACCCAACGGATGGCGATATTTATTTTAATGACGTAAACATTACCGACCCTGCAACCGATATAAATATTCACCGTCAAAAGATGGGTATGGTGTTTCAACAGTTTAACCTGTTTCCACATATGACCATACTTAAAAATATGACCATTGCCCCAGTAAAGCTTTTAGGACTAAGTCAGGCTGATGCCGAGGCTAAGGCCATGGAACTGCTTAAAAAGGTTGGTCTTGCCGACCGTGCCGACGCATATCCTTCACAGCTTTCGGGCGGTCAAAAGCAGCGTGTAGCAATTGTACGCGCACTTTGTATGGACCCCGAGGTTATGCTCTTTGACGAGCCTACAAGCGCACTTGATCCCGAAATGGTTGGCGAAGTGCTTACAGTTATAAAAGACCTTGCCGCCAGCGGTATGACAATGGCAATCGTTACTCACGAAATGGGCTTTGCCCGCGAGGTTGCCGACCGTATAATCTTTATTGATGAAGGCGTAATTGCCGAAGAAGGCACCCCCGAAGAGATTTTTGGCAATCCACAGTGTCCAAGACTTAAAGAGTTTTTAAGTAAAGTTTTATAAAAGCAAAAAGAACCTGCATCGGAGCGCTCACATAGGGAGAAATTGGTTTTGGAATAAAAAATTGCCCTATATCTTCACCTTAAACCTTGAAATACGCCAGTATATCTGCGGTTTTGCGGCTTCAATATAGAACAATTTTTAAAATTACAAAACTGCACGC
>JAZSKN010000060.1:0-50247 GCA_045534895.1 Acutalibacteraceae bacterium | reverse complement strand
GCGTGCAGTTTTGTAATTTTAAAAATTGTTCTATATTGAAGCCGCAAAACCGCAGATATACTGGCGTATTTCAAGGTTTAAGGTGAAGATATAGGGCAATTTTTTATTCCAAAACCAATTTCTCCCTATGTGAGCGCTCCGTTAACTTCTTGCTGTTTTTGCTTTTAATTGCCTTTAAACACCTTTTTTATAGCCTCTAAATAACCGTAACCGTTTATATTATCGGGCAGCAAATAGCTTGTTTCGGTCCATTCGTTCCAGCTGTTTACGGTTATTAGTGAAACGCCTGTTTTATCGGCAAAATTCTTTGCTTCGCGCAGCGCCGTTTCAAAATTTTGGGGTGTATTGTTTTTACAAACGCCCCAGCTAAATTCTTTAAAACGAGGGTTATTGTCCCAACCGATTGAAACGTGAGGAAAATATGGTACGTCATAGCTTTGAGCCACCAATTCCCACTCTTTTTTAACGTCGGGCAAAATCTCTAAATAGTCGCGGTCGATTGGGGCAAAGTGAACAAACTGATAGTGTGTAAGCGAAGAAAAGCCGAGCTCGGATATAAGCTCGTTGGTGGTCTCTATTGTGCCACCGTCTACGCCGGATATATTTTCGCTTTTGCCATTCCAACGCACAAACTGAAAATGCACGCCGCCAAGACCGCTTTTTTGAGCCTCGATATTAAGCCATTGCATAGCCTCGCGCGTTTTTTCGATACTTCTAAAGCCTTTTACAAAATTTTTAAGGGAATATATACTTACAACCGGTTTGTTATCAATTTTATAGTAGTTTTCGCATTTAAAATATTGGTCAATCCAACGACGTCCGATTTTGTAAAACTGCTCTATTGTAACGTCGCCGCGCCAAATGGTGTCCCACAGCTTGCCGGAGTTTCTGCGGTCCCAAGTGTAGTTTGCGTCGTGATTTGCCCACATAATGTAAAACTTCATATCCTTGCAGTTTTTTGCCTTTAAAAAGCCGTCATTGAGGCATTGCTCAAGAAATGGGCGGTCATCGTACCAATACCAATCGTAAATAAATACGTTTACTCCGTAAGAAAGAGCAAGCTCGATTTGCTGTTCCATAACTGTTGGGTCGGCCTCGTTTTGAAAACCCAAAAGCGGCTTGCGATTCCACACATAGCCGTTTTCTTTTACCTCGCCATAAGCATCGCGAACGGTTTGCCATTCGCCAATGTCTTCTGGCCAAAATAACTTTGTTCGAGGTTCGTCGCCTGTATATGCCGGCCAAATATATGCCGCGATATCATATTTTTTCATAAAAAGACCTCTTTTGTAATCGTAATATATTCTAATATTATAATATAAACTCAAAAAACGCAACAATTTTGTAATATAAGACGTCATAGTATTGTTGAATTTTAAAATTTTGTGTGTTATTATGTTAGTGTAGACGCTTTTCGGAGGCAGATTATGTTGAATGAAAAAATATCATCGGATTTTTTAAGTATTTTAAAAGAAGAATTAATACCGGCTATGGGCTGTACCGAGCCTATTGCGTTGGCGTTTGCTTCGGCGCGTGCGCGTGAGGTTTTGGGTGTATTGCCTAGTAGCATTACGGCGCACTGTAGCGGTAACATAATTAAAAATGTCCGTTGCGTAGCAATTCCAAATTCCGACGGATTAACAGGCATTGAGCCTGCTTGTGCTTTGGGTGCTTTTGGCGGTGATGCTCGCCGTCTTATGGAGGTGTTAGAGGCTGTAACGCCCGACACACGCGCCGCCGCAAATGCATTTTTGGCTGATGGTAGGTGCAAGGTAGAATATCTTGATTCTGAAATACCGCTACATTTTATAATTGAAGCGAGATCTACAAAAGACACGGTTACAGTAGAAGTAAGATATGACCACATAAACATTGTGCGAATAACCAAAAACGGTGAAGAAATATTTAAAAATAATGCCTTTGATAACGAGTCGCAATTAGCCGACCGTTTGGCATTAAGCGTCGAAAATATAAAAGATTTTGCCGACAGTGTAGATATAAGGCTTGTAAAACCCATATTTGACCGCGTTATACAGTGTAATATGGACATCGCTTACGAGGGTATGTCGGGTGACTATGGTGTAGGCATTGGCAGGGTTATTCGTGATGCCTACCCTGAAGATGTTGTAACACGTATGCGCGCCTATGCTGCCGCGGCAAGCGAAGCTCGTATGGATGGCTGTGATATGCCTGTTATTATTAATTCGGGCAGCGGTAATCAAGGCATTGCGTCAAGTGTGCCGGTTATTGTTTATGCGCGAGAGAAATCAATACCACAAGAAAAGCTATACCGCGCGCTCGTGTTTTCGGGGCTGCTTACGGTTTATCAAAAAGAATTTATCGGCAAGCTATCTGCTTTTTGCGGCGCAATATCGGCATCCTGCGCGGCGGGAGCGTCGATTACATATATTGCGGGCGGCAATGTTACTCAAATTAAAAACACAATTGACAATACGCTTGCTAACATACCGGGTGTTATTTGCGACGGAGCAAAAACATCTTGTGCTGCAAAAATTGCTTCTGCGCTTGATGCGGCAATGCTTGCTCACGCACTTGCTATGCGCGATAAAACCTATGAAGCCTTTACCGGTGTTTTAAAAGAAGACGCAGGTGAAACTATCAGCTGTGTGGGTTATATAGGTAAGGTTGGTATGAAGCAAACCGATAAAGAAATAGTAAGGCTTATGCTTGAAGAAAAATAATTTTTAAAAAATCACGCGATTGCTATTGACAATCACGTGACCGTATGATATTATAATGGTGTAACCACCGAGTAAGAGGTGATTAAATGGCAGTTTATCCCGGCACTACTATAGAAGTAATAGAACTTAAGAAAGATAGTTCAAGACAATTGTTTGATGGTATTTTTGCTGCAGGGGGAATAACTTTATCACAGGTTTGTTCAATGACGGGACTTGAACCGTATGTTGTTCAAAACTGGGTTAAACGCAAGTTTGTTACTTCGCCGGTTAAAAAAATGTATTCTGCTCAACAGTTTTCAAGAATAACAATAATTAATATGTTGCGTGCCACTTTACAAATAGACTCTATTTGTAATTTAATAAGCGTTATCGGCGGCGATATCGATAATCCGACGGATGATCTTATCAGTGACGATGAGCTGTATCATAGATACGTTAATATGATCGCTGATGGTACCATAATTATATCTGATGAAGCCTCGGTAAAAAAAGCTGTAAAAGAAGCCACGGCTGATTTCAAGCCGCGCATCCAGGGCGATGCAGTACGGCTTGGGCACGTGTTAGAGGTAATGCTTTATGCGCATAGCGCGTCAATGCTGTGTGAAAATGCAAGACAGGTTTTGGCGCAGTTTGATTAAGGGGGAATAATATGGCATTTGTAGAATGGTGGAATACATTAGGTCTTGTGGCGCAAATTTTTTATTGTATAGCAATACCGGCTACGCTTGTGTTGGTTATTCAAACTATATTAATGTTTTTTGGCTTTGATGATGCTGATGCCGATGCGGATTTTGACATAGATTTGGATGCCGATGCAGATATCGATTTTGATGCGGATATCGACGCAGATATTCCTGACGATATTGATGCTTCTCACGGTGTGTACGGAGACGAGCTTGTCGATGCGGCAGAAATTGCCGATTTAGAAGGCTTTGACAGTTTGCGTATCTTTACTGTGCGCGGCATAGTGTCCTTTTTGGTTATGTTTGGCTGGGTCGGTGTTGTAATGACCGAGGCAAATATAAATCTTATAGTAACCTTGCTTACAGCTACGGCTTGCGGCTTTGGTATTATGGTATTGGTTGCCTACATATTCAAGGCGGTTATGCGTCTTCGCAGTAACGGCACAGCCGATAATCGCAACGCGGTTGGTAAGGCGGGCAAGGTTTATCTTACAATACCTGCCGCTCGTCAGGGCGAGGGCAAGGTAAACGTAATGCTACAGGGCTCTTATGTAGAGCGAAATGCCGTTACCGATGAGTCTGAGGCTATTGCCACCGGCAGTGAGGTTATCGTTGTAGGTGTTAGCGGCCAAACAACACTTGTCGTTAAACGTAAATAAAATTAATTTTTGGAGGAGAAATTTATGCAACCCGGAATCATCTTTTTAATTTGTGTAGCAGTAATTATTGTTATATCCTTTTTTATTTGGATATGCTCGCGCTATAAAAAATGTCCGTCAGACAAAATTATGGTAGTTTATGGTTCAATAGGCAAAAATACCGATGGCTCTAACCGCAGTTCAAAGTGTATTCACGGTGGCGCAGAGTTTGTAGTGCCTGTTTTTCAATCGTATGCATATCTTGATTTGACACCAATTTCAATTCAGGTCGACCTTAAAAACGCGTTGTCACGTCAGAACATACGTATTAACGTTCCGTCAAGCTTTACGGTAGGTATTTCTACCGAGCCCGGTGTTATGCAAAATGCGGCCGAGCGACTTTTGGGTTTGCAACGAAATGAAATTCAAGAGCTTTCAAAAGATATTATATTTGGTCAGTTGCGTCTTATTATCGCAACAATGGATATAGAAGAAATTAATACCAACCGTGATAAGTTTTTGGCGGCTGTAAGCGAAAACGTTGAAAGCGAGCTTAAAAAGATTGGCCTTCGCCTTATTAACGTTAACGTAACCGATATAAGCGATGAATCAGGATATATTGAGGCGCTTGGTAAAGAGGCTGCAGCAAAGGCTATCAACGATGCTAAGAAGAATGTTGCCGAGCAAGACCGTGAGGGTTCTATAGGTCAGGCAAACGCTCAAAAAGAACAGCGTATCGAGGTATCCCGCGCCGACTCACTTGCAATCGAGGGTGAAAATGAGGCTAAAATGAAGATTGCAATGAGTGAGGCTGCGCTTAAAGAAAAAGAAGCTGAAGCGCTAAAGATTGCAACAACTGCCGAAAAGACTCAGGCCGCAAAGGCTTTGGAAGAATCGTACGCTGCCGAACAGGCTGCTGAAAAAGCAAGACGCGATAAAGAGCAGGCAACGCTTGAAGCCGACATTATCGTTCGCGCCGAAGCTAAAAAGAAAGAGCTTGAGCTTGCCGCTGAAGCCGAGGCTGAACAAATTCGCCGTAAAGCAAAGGGTGAAGCAGATGCTATATTTGCTAAAATGCAAGCCGAAGCGCTTGGTGCTGAGGAAATTCTTAAAAAGCAGGCTGCCGGTTTTGCAGAAATTGTTAAATCTGCCGGCGGTGACGCCGAAGCGGCTCTAAAGCTTCTTATTGCCGATAAGCTTGAAGACCTTATGCGCGTTCAGGTTGATGCGATTAAAAACATCAAGATTGATAAGGTTACCGTTTGGGACGGCGGTCAAAACGGTGATGGCAAAACCTCTACTGCAAACTTTATCTCAGGTATGATGAAGTCGGTACCTCCTCTTGATGAGGTATTTGCAATGGCGGGTATGGAGCTTCCGTCACTTCTTGGTAAAAAGATAGAGGAAAACGATGCGCAAGCAGAGCCTGAAACCGAAACGGTAGAAACTGTAGAGGCTGAAAAGGTAACAGAGGAATAATATATTATTAAGCACTGTGGATATGGGTCCGCAGTGCTTCTTTTTTTGGTTGACTATTAAATTATGCTATGTTATAATCAATATGAATAATAAACGAGCGATATTTATTATATTGTTTGGGAATATTATCCAAAAAAGTATGAAAGAGGAATTGTTATGGACGAAAAGAAAGCGTTGTTCAAACAAACAAAAAAAACGTATAAAAAGGCAAAACGCAAGGCGTTTGGCTTATGGAAAACGTTTAGCATTATCTGTTTGGTACTAACTATTATATTGGTGCCTGCAAACGTAGTGCTTGGTATGTTTGATAATACCATTGTAGCTCTTGCCGGTGGTAGCTTCTGGGAACTTCAAAACGAGGATAAAGACGCTAAGTATTTTGAAAGTGATTTTAATTCTGATGAAGAAATGTACAAATACGGCGACGACATCTGCTATCAGGTAGAAGCCGAGGGCGCAGCATTGTTGTTAAATAAAGATAATGCATTACCGCTTAGTGAGGGTGCTAAGGTGAGTACACTTTCTTCAAGCTCGGTTAACTTGGTATACGGTGGCACAGGCTCGGGCAACGTAGACGCTTCTAAGGCGGACGATTTTAAGACCGCGCTTGAAAAATCAGGGCTTAAGGTAAACCCAACCCTTTGGGACTTTTATAAAACAGGTGCGGGTGCGGCATATGACCGCAGTGCATCTGCAGGTGAAAGTGCCGTGCTTGCAGGTCAGG
Source organism: Acutalibacteraceae bacterium (assembly GCA_045534895.1). GTDB lineage: Bacteria > Bacillota > Clostridia > Oscillospirales > Acutalibacteraceae > UBA737. The sequence goes on along the minus strand of JAZSKN010000060.1, from coordinate 44,021 downwards.
CATCTATTGCAGAAGTGCCTATGAACGTTTACACCGACGACGTTAAAAATTCTATTGCCGAATACGGCGATGCCGCAATTATTACCTTCTCGCGTGTTGGCGGTGAGGGCTATGACCTTGCGTTTAAAGAATACAACTACCTGGCGCTTGACGATAACGAAAAGGCTTTGCTTAAGTATGCATCTGACCTTAAAAAAGACGGCAAAATTAAAAAGGTAATCGTTCTTATTAACACATCAAATGCTTTACAGGTTGATTTCTTAAAGGATGAGGCATACTCTATAGACGCTTGTCTTTGGATCGGTGGCGTTGGTATAAGCGGCACAAACGCTGTAACCGATATACTTGCAGGTAAGGTTAATCCTTCGGGTAGTCTTGTAGACACATACTGCTATGACAACTACTCTTCACCTGCTATGCAAAATTTTGTGCCCACCACGTATGAAGGCTTTGATGGCAAAAATATTCCAAAAAATGCCAGCACATATATGATTTACCAAGAGGGTATTTATGTAGGTTATAAATATTACGAAACCCATTATGAAGATTTTGTTATGGGTACAGGTAATGCCGGTGACTATAAATACGGCGATAAGGTTGCATTTCCGTTTGGCTACGGTTTAAGCTATACACAGTTTGATTATTCAAATATGGAGGTTACCTACAATGCCGAAACCGACCAATTTGAAGTTAGCGTTAACGTAACCAATATTGGTAAGGTGGCGGGTAAAGAGACCGTACAGGTTTACTCACAATCACCGTATACCGAATACGATAAAGAAAACAAGGTAGAAAAGGCGTCTGTTGCATTGTGTGGCTTTGGCAAAACCGATGTTTTAGAGCCGGGACACAGCGAGATTATTACAATTAAGGTAGACAAGCGCGACTTGGCATCTTACGATGCTTATGGTGCAAAGACCTATATTTTAGACGCAGGTGATTACTATCTTACCGTTGCTACCGATGCTCACAATGCTGTAAACAATGTTCTTGCGGCAAAGGGTTATACAAAAGAAAGCACAAACGGTAAAATAGATACCGACGGAAATTCTGCGCTTGCTTACAAATGGACTCAAGACGAATTTGACGCTGAGACCTATTCAAAATCACTAAACGGCACCGAAATAACCAATCAATTGTCAGATGCCGATCTTAACCTTTATAAAGGCAACGATGACAAGATTACCTATCTTTCACGTTCTGATTGGCAGGGCACATGGCCTAGTGAAAAAATCTATAAAATTGCACTCACAAAACAAATGATTGCCGAGTTGCAGGACGTTCAGTATAAGGCTGAAGATTATGATAAGGTAAAAATGCCTACCTTGGGCGCCGATAACGGACTTACCCTTTATGATATGTTGGGTAAAGATTACGATGATCCTGCTTGGGACAAATTGCTTGACCAGCTCACCTTTGATGAAATGGTTTCTATGATTGGTGACTCATTCCACTGGAGAATGCCTGCCGAATCTGTAAATGCGCCCGGCGCGCGTGATGAAAACGGACCTCAGGGTCTTACAGCGGCAATTTTTGGCGCAGGGCTTGGCGATATTGATCCTACTGCATTTACCTCAGAAGATGTAATGGCGGCAACCTTTAACGTAAAGCTTATGGAAGAGGTTGGTAAGGTTATTGGTAATAACTGCTTAGCGGCTGACGTTGTATGTCTTTACGGTCCGGGTAGCAATACCCACCGCACACCATACGGCGGCAGAAACTTTGAATACTATTCAGAAGACGGCTTCCTCGCAGGTGAAATCGGAGGCGCCGAAATTAAGGCTATACAAGAACGCGGCGTTGACGTTGTTATTAAGCACTTTGCTCTTAACGATTGCGAGCAAGAACGCTTGGGTCAAGCGGCTTGGGTAGGCGAGCAGGCAGCGCGCGAAATCTATCTTAAAGCCTTCCAAAAACCTCTTGAAGAATGTAATGCAAACGGTGTTATGACAGCGTATACACGTTGGGGCACAAGATGGTCAGGTAGCTATAAAAACCTTATGACAGGCATTATGCGTAACGAATGGGGTAACAAGGGTATGTCAATTACCGATAACGTGCTTGTTAATTACTGTAACGGCGTTGACGCACTGCTTGCGGGCGGTGTTACAACATTTGACGCTATGTTGCCGTTTATTGTAAATCAGTTACCAAAATATGAGAATGACCCCGTAATTGTTACCGCTATGAAAGAGGCTTGTCACCACAACCTTTACGCTATGGTTAACTCCTCGGGTATGAACGGTGTTGGTAAAGATACTGTTGTTAAGGCTATTACTCCATCAATTTTGGTAAAAATAAGGATAGCAACAATTGTTATTGCAGTTGCTTTGATTGCATTTGGTACGCTTTGGATTATAAAGAGCAAAAAGTTTAAAAAAACAGAACAATATTCAACATACAAGCAGGCAAAAACTGAATATAAAGAGACTAAAAAAGCATAATATCTAAAAATTGGGAAGCGTCCAACAGGGCGCTTCCCTGCAAATCGTTTATAAAAGGAAAGAAATTTATGAGAATAATACATCCGCTGAATGAAAATTGGGTATTTACCTATTTTGATGGAAGCAAAACACAAGTAAATATTCCGCATACTTGGAATAATATAGACGGCGCCGACGGTGGTAACGATTATCGTCGCGGTACCTGTGTTTATGAAAAAGAATTTTCGGCTCCACAATTTAACAGCAATCAATGTGTATATCTTGAATTTGCGGGTGTAAATGCCTCGGCAAAGGTGATTTTAAACGGCAAACAGATTATGACGCACGATGGCGGCTATTCGACCTTTCGTTGTGATATAACCGAATGCTTAAAGCAGCAAAATCATCTTGTGGTAGAGGTTGATAATTCGGTAAATGATAGGGTATATCCCCAAAAGGCTGATTTTACTTTTTATGGCGGCATTTACCGTGACGTGCGTCTTATAGTTTTGAATAAGCAGCACTTTGATATGGATTATTACGGCGGCAACGGGATTGCGGTTTCGGCACAGGTAAAACAAAATGATGCTGACGTGTGGGTCCGCACCTGGAGTAATACCGAAAATGCTACCGTGAATATTAAAATTATTGATGATTTGGGCGTAGAGGTAGCATCGGGCGAGGGTAACGACACTCATCTAACCGTGTTTGACGTCCGTTTGTGGCAGGGTATAGAAAATCCATACCTTTACTCTTGTATAGCAGAGCTTGTTGTAGGCGGCGAAGTAGTCGACAGCGTTAGCACAAGCTTTGGTGTGCGCAGCTTTTACGTTGACCCGCAAAAAGGCTTTTTCTTAAACGGAAAACCGTATGCTTTGCGAGGCGTATGCCGTCATCAAGACCGAAAGGGACTTGGTAACGCGCTTGCCCGCGAGCACCACGAGCAAGATATTGAAATGATTCGCGAAATAGGGGCAAACACTATACGCTTGGCGCATTATCAGCACGACCAGTATTTTTATGATTTGTGTGATAAATACGGTTTTGTTGTATGGGCGGAAATTCCATACATATCTGAGCATATGCCAAACGGTCGCGAAAATACTATTTCGCAAATGAAAGAGCTTATTATTCAAAATTATAATCACGCATCTATTTGTTTTTGGGGACTTAGTAACGAGATTACAATTTCTACAAAAAACAAAAAAGATATGTTGGATAACCACCGTGTGCTAAATGATTTGGTACACGAAATGGACCCCAGCCGCCCAACCACGCTTGCGTGCTATGCGGTGTGCGGTCCGTTTAACAAGGTCGCGCATATCTCTGATATTGTTAGCTGGAATTTGTACCTTGGTTGGTACACGCCGTTTTTGTGGCTTAATGATTTGTGGGTCGACTTTTTCCATCTAATTTATCCAAACCGTGCGCTTGGCTATTCGGAATACGGATGCGAAGCTATGACAAACCTACACTCAAGTCACCCGTATCGCGGTGACCAAACCGAAGAATACCAATGTGTATATCACGAATATATGCTTCGCTTTTTCCATAAGCGTCCGTTTATGTGGGCGACACATTTGTGGAATATGTTTGACTTTGCCGCTGATGCGCGTAATCAGGGCGGAGAACCGGGTATGAACCACAAGGGCCTTGTTACCTTTGACCGCGAGATAAAAAAAGATAGCTTTTATCTTTATAAAGCATATTGGTCAAGCGAAAAATTTGTGCATATATGCGGTCGCCGATACGTTGACCGAGTAGAAAGCATTACCGATGTTAAGGTTTATTCAAACTGTGACGAGGTAACACTGTATGCAAACGGAAAAGAAATTGCTCGCAAAAAAGGCAATAAGGTGTTTAAGTTTAGAGTAATGCTCGATTCAGAAACCGAGATAAAAGCAGTATCGGGCGACTGTAGCGATACCGCAATAATACGCCACGTTAATGCTCCAAACCGTTCTTATAAGCTTAAAAAAGACGGTGGTAACGGCGGCAATTGGGTGTAAGTGAGGTAATTTATAAATGAGTGAAAACAAAGGAATGAATCGCGCAAAATTTTATCAGTTAGCACTTTTTCCTATGAATAACGGTGCAACAAACGTTTATTTTGTGCTTATATTAAGCTATATTGCAACCTTTGGTAACAAGGTTTTAGGACTTGCAATGGTGTTTGCGTCCTTTATGGTTACAGGTATGCGAGTATTTGACGCCATAACCGACCCAATAATTGGCGCACTTATGGACAAGACCAACGGAAAGTTTGGTAAATTTAGACCTTTTATGGTAATTGGTAATATTACAATGGTGGTATTGGTAATACTGCTTTATATGGTTACACCACTTATTCCAAAAGATGTAATGTGGTTGCGTTATACCGTGTTTATCGCGCTTTATGCAATATGGGTTTTGGGCTACACCTTCCAGACCTCTGTTACCCGTTCGGCACAGCCTGTGCTTACAAATGACCCTAAGCAAAGACCGCTGTTTACTGTTTTTAACACCGTAGGCTCTCTTGTTGGTATGGGCGTTATGCAGTTTATAGGACCCATTCTTGCGGGTGATGGCTTTGCGGGCGACTATAATGCAAGCTGGTTCCGTATAATGACACCCATCGGTGTAGTTGTATCGATTTTACTTACCATTCTTGCGATTGTCGGCATCTGGGAAAAGGATAACGAAAAGTATTTTGGTCTTGGTGGCAAACAAGAAAAGGTTAAAGTTTCTGAATATATTTCAATTATTAAAGCAAATAAACCGCTTCAGCGTCTTATGGTTGCAGGCGGTGGCTGCAAACTTGCACTTGCAATTGCAACAAATGTAACCGTGCTTTGTATGATTTATGGTTGTATGATGGGTAACTACGATGGGCTTTATTTGCCTATGATGGTGTTAGGTTACGTTTTCTCGGCGCCATTTTTCTTGCTTACTGTTCGTACTTCGCAAAAGCATGGTCAAAAGCGTTCGCTTATGACCTACGTTGCGGTAGCCCTTGCGTGTTACGTAGGCGTACTGGTGTTGCTTCTTTTGTGGAAACAGGGAAATCCTGCGCTAAATCTCACCGTTTATGAGGGCACATTATTTAAGTCTGATTTCAAACTTAATATTAACATATATACAATTTTGTTTATATTATTCTTTGGTGTAGGTTACGGTGCTTATTATTCCACGGCAGATATGCCTATACCTATGGTTGCCGACTGCGCCGACTACGAAACCTACCGTTCCGGTAAGTTTATACCGGGAATTATGGGTACACTCTTTAGCCTTGTTGACAAGTTGGTTTCATCGCTTTCGGCAACGGTAGTAAGTATTGCGTTGATATTCATAAATGTTCACGAATTGCCAACAAAAACCACGCCGTATATTGCGGGTATGAACTGGGTGGTAATTGCACTGTTTTGCTTAGTGCCGATGGTGGCGTGGTTGCTTACCCTATGGGCAATGAAGGGCTACGAGCTTGACGGCAAGCGTGTTAAAACTATTCAGGCTGTAAATACCGCGCGCAAGCAGGCAATTACCAACGGTATGAGCCTTGAAGAAGCAATGATAGCAATAAATGATGAAACTATAGATATATAAAACAAAAATCGCAGTTTTAATTGAACTGCGATTTTTTTATTGCATTATTTTTTTGATATGGTAAAATAAAATAAGTATATTTTAGGTGGTACACTATGACCGAAAAGCAAAAACGAGACGCGGGGCAAATTTATAATCCTAATTATGATAAAGAGTTAGGACTTGAATTAGTATCGTGCAAGGATAAATGTCATAAATACAATCAGCTTTTACTTGCCGATTCTGACGAAAGAAAAAAATTGCTCGATGAAATTTTGGGTGCGCACGGAGAAAACACAACCATATTATCACCTTTTTGGTGCGATTACGGTTATAACGTTGAGGTGGGTGAAAACTTTTTTGCCAACCACAATTGTGTAATTCTTGATGGCGCTAAGGTGCGTTTTGGCGATAATGTTTTTGTAGCACCCAACTGTAGTTTTTATACGGCGGGTCACCCAACAAGCGTCACCGAGCGTAATAAAGGGCTTGAATATGCATATCCGATTACAGTCGGCAACAATGTTTGGATAGGTGGCAACGTTACGGTATTGCCGGGTGTTACAATAGGAGATAACGTTGTGATTGGCGCGGGTAGCGTAGTAACAAAAGATATACCAAGCGGCGTTATGGCGTTTGGTAATCCGTGTAAGGTTTATAGAGTATTAACAGAAGAAGAGATGAAATAAAAATTGCAAAAGGGGACAATATCTAAAGATTTTACCACAGGCCCTATATTGCGGCAGATGTTCTTTTTTATGCTACCGTTTATGCTGTCAAACGCCATGCAGGTGCTTTACAGTACTGTAGATATGGTAATAGTGGGTCAATATGTTGGCACAGCAGGCATTTCGGCTGTAGGACAAAGCAGTCAAATAGTAAATTTTGCTACAATGGTGTGTCTTGGATTTTCAAACGCAGGTCAGGTTCTTTTGGCTCAAGCGCTTGGAGCGGGCAAGCGAAAAGAAATGAACGGCATTATAGGTACGCTGTTTAGTCTTATATTAATTTTTGCGGCAGTGCTTTCAATTGTTATATTGACGTTTCGTAACATTATTTTAAACGTTATGAATATTCCCGACGAATCGTATGCAATGGCGCTACAGTATATGGTAATTTGCGCTGCAGGGCTTATTTTTACGGCGGGTTACAATATGGTGTCGGCCGTACTGCGCGGTATGGGCGACTCCAAAAGACCGTTTTTGTTTATTGCAATAGCGTCGACGACAAATCTTGTGCTTGATTTGTTGTTTACAGGGCTTTTAGGCTGGGGCGTTGCAGGCGCCGCGTATGCAACAATTATAGGACAGGCGGTATCGTTTGTATTTTCGATTTTTTATCTTTATAAAAGAAAAGAAGCCTTTGGCTTTGATTTTAAACGGCAAAGCTTTAAAATTAATCCCCAATATGCCAAAATGATGGCGGCTATCGGTACGCCTATGGCAATACAGTCGGGTTGTATAAACATATCTATGCTATTTGTAAATTCTATGATAAACAACGTAGGTGTTGTGGCATCGGCTACGTTTAGCGCGGGTGTTAAAATAGACGATATTATTAATAAAATATCGCAAGGCATACATCACGCGGCAATGCCTATGGTAAGTCAAAATATTGGCGCCAACAAGCCCGACCGCGCAAAACGCGTGGTATACAGCGCGTGGATTTTTTCGGGTGTATGGACGGTTGTGTTTATAGCGCTTTACATATTCTTTGGTAAGCAGATGTTTATGTTGTTTTCACGTGATCCTGCCGTTCACGAAATGTCGGCTACCTTTATAAAGGCAATACTTTGGATGTTTCCGGCGCTTGCCTTGATGCGCGGTACGGGTGCGCTTATACAGGGCATAGGTAACGCAAAGCTTTCTATGGTGTTGGCACTATTAGACGGTGTTATATTGCGCATCGGTCTTAGTTGGTTGTTTGGTATATATTTAAATTGGGGATTTTACGGCTTTGTGCTCGGTTACGGCTTGGCACCTTACGGCTTTGCAATTCCGGGTGTTATATACTTTTTGTCAGGAGCCTGGCGGCGTCACAAGGTACTCGCCGGGGATATATAAATATAAGGAGAATTTGTTATGCCAAAGGTTTTTCCCGAACTTAAATCATCGCCTGTTATTAGAAGATATGAAGGTAATCCAATTCTTTCTATGAAGGATATACCCTACGAGGCGACCTGTATTTATAATGCGGGCATTACGAAGTATAACGGCAAATACGTTATGGTTTTTCGCAACGACGTTCGAACGCACGGCTACGGTACTATGCCACTAAGCCGCATTGATTTGGGTCTTGCAACCAGTGATGACGGTATACATTGGACGGTAAGCGATAAACCCTTTATACCGCAGTCGGCAATCGAAACCGATGAGATTTTACGCATATACGATCCTCGCCTTACCGTAATAGACGGAGTGCTTCATATGTGCTTTGCAGTAGACACCAAGCACGGCGTTCATGGCGGAGTAGGCATTATTCACGACCTTGAACGACTTGAGATTATGAGTATATCGGCACCTGACAATCGCAATATGGTGCTTTTCCCCGAAAAAATAAACGGGCTTTATACCCGTCTTGAGCGCCCGTTCCCCGTATATTCGCGTGGCGGTGTGGACAGATTTGATATATGGTATGCACAGTCACCTGACCTTAAATTTTGGGGTAACAATAAACTTGTTATGGGTGTAGAGCACGTGCCCTACGCCAACGATAAAATCGGCCCTGCGGCACCACCTGTAAAGACCGAAAAGGGTTGGCTTACCACCTTTCACACGGTAGATATTGACCACACACGCGGTAAAAACGGTTGGGAAGACACTTGGAAAAAGCGTTACTGCGCAGGAATTATGTTGCTTGATTTAGAAGACCCGTCTAAAGTGATTGGTATGAGCAAGCTGCCACTTATTGCCCCCGAAACCGATTACGAGGTAGACGAGGGACTAAGACAAAATGTTATATTCCCCGGCGGTATGATACTTGAAGATGACGGTGAAGTAAAAATTTACTACGGTGCGTCCGACACGGTAGAGTGTCTTGCAACAGCAAACGTTAACGACCTTATCGCCCTTTGCACAGAAGAAAAATAGAGGTAGTTTTATGAAAATTATATTTGTACGTCACGGACATCCCGATTATGCAAACGACTGCCTTACAAAAAAAGGTCATCCTCAGGCAGAGGCAGCTGCCGAGCGACTAAAGGATGAGCAAGTCGATACAATATTTTCTTCTTCGTGCGGTCGAGCGTATGAAACCGCCGAGCATATAGCTGCACGACATAATATGAAAATAATAAAGCTCGACTTTATGCGCGAAATAGACTGGGGTGTGCGTGGCACAGATGATTTTGTTCATCCGTGGGATTGCGCTGACGAGTGGATAGCAAATGGTAAGAGCGTTATGGACTATGATTGGCGAAATACCCCCGAATATAAGGACAGCACTTTTGTAAAGAATTATGATAAGGTGATAAAAGGCTTTGACGATTGGATTGGGCAGTTTGGACTTTGTCGTGAGGGAGATTATTACCGTGTTACAAAAGAAAACAGCGATACTATAATGCTTGTAAGTCACGGCGGCTCATCGAGCGCGGTGCTGTCGCACATATTAAATCTACCATTCCCGTTTGTTTGTCAGACAATCAGACCGTATTTTACTGCTATAACGGTGGTAAGCTTTAAAAACAAAATAGGCGAGCTTACAGCGCCTAAATTGGAGCTTGTAAACGATGCTAAACATATAGAAAAAATAACTGCCGAAAATATGTACGGCAAGTAGGGGGAAAACTATGTTAGATAAAAATGCAAAATGGATCTGGATAAACAATGACCCAAAGCAAAATGAATATGCTGTTTTTGAAGAGAAATTTATCTTTGAAGGCAAACGTGCGGTATTTACGGTCTGCGCCGAAATGGATTATGTTTTATATGTAAACGGTAAACTGGCGTCATTTGGTCAGTTTGCAGGCTACCCCCAGCATAAATACTATGACGAAATTGATATAACCGACCTATGTGTTAGCGGTGAAAATGTGTTTACCCTGACAGGTAGATACGAGGGTATTCGCACACATACACACATTGTGGATAAGGCGGGCGTTATCTATTCGCTGGCCGTAGATGACAATACCGTTACATATAGTCACGCCGGAACATTGGGCGGCTATGATAATCGTTATATACAAAATACTAAGGTACTTCTTTCAGGGCAATTGGGGTTTGGTAGTGATATGCGCGTAGGCAGTTATGTTTGTAATATTCCTTGCGTTGAAAGCGATATAACGTATAACATAAAGCCGCGTCCTGTAAAGAAAACGATTAAGCTTTCATTTGCTGAAGGCAAGCTTATTGATAAAGAGAAAAATCTTTATGATGTAGGTTGTGAGACGGCGGGCTATTTGCACGTGAAATTTAAAGCTACAAAATCAGGAACTGCAAAAATAGGTTATGGACAGCACATCACCGATGGTGGCGTACGTTATGCTATTTGGGGCAGAGAATTTGCCTTTAATTTCGAGCTTACAGAAGGCGAATACGAATTTGAAAATTATTTTGTAAGAATGTCAGGCAGATACATTCAAGCATTTTTGCCCGAAGGTATAGAGATTATATCAATTGGTATTGTGCCATATATTTATCCGCTTGAGGTAAAAGCTTTTAACTTAACAAATCCTCTTGATAAAAAGATATACGACGTGTGCATACGTACACTTAGGCTTTGTATGAATATGCACTACGAGGATACTCCTTGGCGTGAGCAGGCGCTATATGTGCTTGACTCGCGCAATCAGATGCTTTGCGGTTACTATGCTTTTGGCGAAACCGAATTTCCGCGAGCTAATCTTGAGCTTATTGCAAAAGGCACACGCCCTGACGGATTTTTAGAGCTTACTTATCCGTCAGTAGATGGTCCTGCAATACCGTTTTTCTCGGTTATGTATGCGGTTGAGGTTTACGAGTATATAAAGCATACCGGTGATAAATCAATTTTAGAAACTACAATGCCTACAATGCTTGGTATTATGAATAATTTTAAAGCACGCATAGAAGAGAACAATCTTATTCGTCACTTTGATGACCCTTACTGGAATTTCTATGAATGGACCGACGGTAGCGCGGATAAAATCCCAACTCAAATGGGTTATGAATACAAGGATTGTTTCCACCTTATTCTTAACTGCGCATTCGTATATGCGGGCAAAATGTTCAACGAGATGTGTGATATGGCAGGTGTAGAATTTGATTGTGATTTTGACAGCATAAAGACTGCAATAAACAAAGAGTTCTTCGACGAAAGCGACGGCAACTTTGTTTTGCGTACAGACGACCGCAGCTTTAAATCTCAACTTGGCAACTCGTTTGCTTTGCTTATAGGCCTTGGTGACGAGCGCACGTTAAGAGCAATCAAAGAGGACAAAAACCTTATTGAAACTTCACTTTCAATGCTGATTTATAAATACGATGCATTGCTTGCCGCAAACCCTGACAATAAAGATTTTATACTTAATGAAATTCGTGAGCTTTACGGATATATGTTAGATAACGGCGCCACAACCTTCTGGGAGACCATTAAAGGCGAGGCAGACTTTGGAGGAGCCGGAAGTCTTTGCCACGGCTGGAGCGCATTACCGGTGTATTACTATCATTTGTTTAGCAAAAACGACTTATAAATTCGCAATTCTTGACACTTAACTATAATTGTGTTAAATTTAAATTAAGCGTTAATAACATATTTTTATTGATTATTAAGGAGAGAAAAAATGTATTGTAAAAGATGTGGAAATCCTTTAGCAGAAGGCGTATTGGTATGTCCTGCTTGCGGATATTATGAAGAGCCTGTTCAGACGACTGAACAAACAAACGCAGATGCACCTGCATATCAACAACAGTATGATCAGCAGGTGTATGTACAACAGCCATATGACAATCAACAATACGTGCAGCCAACCTATGACCAGCAATACGCTCAACAACAGTATGATCAACAAGCGTATGCGCAGCAGCCGTACGATCAGCAGGCATATGCACAGCCGTATGATCAACAGCAATATGCGCAGGCATATTATCCGGAAGGCTTTGCAAATCCAAGCTTTGAGTCGTATGAGCAACCAAGAAAAAACAACAAAAAAATAATAATATCGGCAGTAGCAGGTTTGCTCGCAGTTGTAATAGTACTTACTGCAGCACTTAATTTAGACGCTTTAAAGGGCTTTGTTTTAAAAACCTTTGCTTCGGATGCGCAATATTACAGTTATGTAGAGAAAAAGGCATTGTCAGAAGCAAAAACCTCGTTGGTAAACGCTTATGGCGAAATTGGCGGTTTGTTTAGCGGCGAAACTAACTCGGTAAAAAATGATATTAGCTTTACCGTTGGTGAAGATGTATCCGATATGCTTTCGTCAGATGTTGCCAACAGCATTATAAAAGAAATAAACAGAGCTAACATTAGTTTTGACGTTAATCAAAAAGATGCGTTATCACAAATTAAGCTTGCTTTAGAAATTGCTGAAAATCCTATCGTTAATTTAGATGCAATATTTAATATGTCTGACGGAAAGACATATATAGGCGCACCAAGCTTAATAAACGATTATTTGATGGTTAAGGTTGACGATGCCCAAGATTTGCAAAAAATTTATGATGATAAATTGTGGAATGCTTTGCCTTCTAAAAAAACTGCAGAGAAATTATTGGATAAATATATTGATGTAGTGTTAAGCAGTATTGATGACGTTAAATCAAGCAAAGCAGAATTAACGGTTGCTGATATGACACAAAAATGCACCGCTTTAGAATACGGCATCAGCGAAGAAGATGCTATAAGAATTGCAGAAAAGGTGTTAAATGCTGTAAATTCTGATTCTGAAATAGAAAAAATTATTAACAACGTTAATGAATACGCTATAGAAAACGACCTTTGCGATAGCGACGTAGATATGTACGGCGAATTTAAAGAGGGCGTTGAAGATGCTTTAGAAGAAATAAAAGACGAAAAAGAAGATGCAGATAGTGAAGATAGGATCACTGTTATTACGTATGTAAATTCAAAGCACGAGGTTATCGGTCGCGAAATTTCTTCCGGCTCACAGGCGGCAATTTCACACAAAAAGGTTCAAAAGGGTTCTGATTTTGTTTCGTCACTTAAGGTCGCAAATATGATAGAAATTACAGGTCAGGGTACCGAAAAGAACGACGTAATAAACGGCACTTATGAAGCTGTATACAACGGTACAAGTATTTTTACAGCAACACTTACAGATTTTAATTCATCAGAAATTTCTGACGGTTTAATAAACGGTAAGGTAAAAATAACACCCGACAAAGCCTTGTGGTCAAATTTAGGTGTTAATTCGATGATATCATCTGCTATCAAGCTTTACGACCCATCTGTTGAGCTTGTGTTTGATATGAGCGAAAAAGCATCAGAATCACAAATCAACATTTTGGGTAAAGATGAAATTATGTTGGGCATAACGGTTAAATCTGCCAAATCAAAATTAGAAGATATTAAAACTCCGTCTAACGCTGTTGATACTTCAAACAGTGAAGAGCTTTCAACCTGGATGCAAAGCTTGAATATTGAAGATATAAAGTCAAGCTTAAAGAGCAATCTTGAAAAAGCAGGCGTTTCTTCTGAAATAACGGACGCCATTGTTGGCTTGATTGACGGCATAGGTTCGGGCATTGATGACACCGATATTAACTATGAAGATGAGATTATTTATTACGAAGGTCCATCTGACGACTGGTATTAATTATATAACATAATGAATATAGAAATTAAAAACATTGCAAAAAGCTTTGGTCGAAAAGAGGTTCTAAAGGATATTAGCTTTTCGGCCAAAAGCGGCGATTGTATTGGTATTTTAGGTGGCAACGGTTGCGGAAAATCTACCCTGATTTCAATTCTTGCAGGTGTGCAAAAAGGCGATTGCGGCGAATTTTTATATGAAGGTAAAAATTTGTTTAAATATCCTCGCCAAAGGGCGCAGCTTGTAGGCTATGTACCGCAGGGTACTCCCCTTATGGAAGAGCTCACCGCATACGACAACCTTTTGCTGTGGTATGACAAAGCAACCTTAAAAAAAGAACTTTCTGACGGAGTATTATCACTGTTGGGTATTGGTGACTTTTTGAAGGTTCAGGTTTCAAAAATGTCGGGCGGTATGAAAAAGCGTTTATCTATAGGTTGCGCTATTTCAAACCGCTCGCCGGTTCTTTTGTTGGATGAACCTATGGCGGCGCTCGATATTGCCTGTAAGCAGGAAATATTTGAATATTTAAACCAACATAAAAACAAAGGCGGTATTATAATACTTGTAACGCACGACGTTTTAGAACTGCAACTGTGTAACAAGTGCTACATAATAAAGGACGGTATTTTACAACCGTTTGAATATACCGGCGATATACAACATTTGGTAAATAATCTTTAATATGAACAAATACTTTTATTTACAAACAAAAAGGTTAATGCATATTTTTCCGTTTGCTGTTTTGGTTGCTGTTATTTTATTTGTAAGCTTGGCATTGGTTTTTAGCGGATTTGTGAAAATGAATGCCGAAGATGCAAATAACAAGGCGTTTCAAATCGGAATAGTGGGCGACACACAGGATTCGCTTTTTCAATTTGGTAAAAAGGCGCTCGAAACATTCGACTCGTCGCGGTTTTCTATAGATTTCATAGAGCTTAGCGAGACCGATGCTGTGCAACAGCTTCAAAAAGGCAAATTGTCAGCATATATCATTATTCCAAAAGGCTTTATTGATGACGCACTTGCGGGAAAGATTAATAGCATTAAATACGTAACTTCAACGGGTTCGATTGGACTTACATCGATTTTTAAAACCGAAATAACCAAGGTTGTTGAAGAAATACTGGTTTGCTCACAAAAAGGCGTGTTTGGTTTAGAGGACGCGCTTGTTGACAACGAAATAAAGGGTGTTTATAAGCATATAAACATTTTGAATTTAGAATACATTGACCTTGTTATAAACCGAAATCAAATATATACCGTGCAGGAATTGGGAGTCTCCGGAGGATTGTCGTTTTCACAGTATTTAATCTGCGGCATATCAATATTGTTTATTTTTATTATTGGTCTTCCGTTTACAAGTGTATTTGTAAAAAAAGATATGTCTTTGCATAGGGTAATATCTGCAAAGGGATACACGTATACAAAGCAAGTTTCGGCCGAATTGTTATCATATGTTTTTGTTTTACTGTTGATAATAGGGGTGGTTTTTGCGGCTGCTATAGTGTGTGCTTGTTTATATCCAAATATTTTGACAAATGAAACGCTAAAAGCGGCAAGTGTTTTAAAATTGGTACTACAAGCACTGCCGATAGTTTTAATGTCGGCAAGCTTTTGTATTATGCTTTTAGAGTCAACATCTGATATAGTAAGCGCGGTGCTTTTGCAGTTTTTTGCGGCGGTATCTTTATGCTATATTTCCGGATGTCTTTATCCTATATACGCATTTCCTGTTGTGGTGCAAAAAATAGCACCTTTTTTACCAACGGGGGCTGCGCGCGTATATCTGCAAGGATGTATCTCTAACAAATTTTCTTTTATTGCATTTATTGGCGTTATACTGTATTCAACGGCGTTTTTTACCATAACCTGTTTTATAAGACGACACCGTATAAACAAGAGAATATAATATGAAGATGATATTAAAATGGTTTTTGCTTTTAAATAAGCGATTGTACAAAAAGACAACCTTTGTGGTTATATTGGCTTTAATACCAATAGTAGTGTTGGGATTAAGTATAATTGCAAAAAATGACAGCGGTTTTGTAACCGTTGCTCTTTCACAACTTGATGATAAAGATCCTATTTCTGACGAAATTATAAAGGATTTGACATCGAGCAGTGAGTTAATTCGTTTTGTGCACATTGATGACCCCAAAAAAGCGTTCGAGGGTGTAAAAACAGGACAATACGATTCGGCGTGGATTTTTTTAGATGATTTGGGCGAAAAAATACAAAAGTTTTCTACTGATCCTGATATAGAAAATGCTATGGTAAACGTGGTTGAGCGTGAACAAAACGTCTTGCTTAGAACCTCGCATGAAAAGCTTTCTTGCGTATTGTACAAGTATATATCTAAGGATTTATATAAAGGTTATATACGTACAAACGTATCACAACTTGACAATTTGTCAGACGAGCAGCTTGCAAAGTATTACGATTCTTATTTTTGCGAGGGTAAATTATTTGAGTTTTCATATCCGTCAGATGAAAGCGTCGCTGTTCAGGATATAAATTATCTGGTAGCGCCTGTGCGAGGTGTTTTATCGGTATTGGTTGTGCTGTGCGCGATGGCGGGAGCAATGTTTTTTGTTGAAGACAAAAAAAGCGGAACATTTGCGTGGGTGCCACAATCAAAAGAAAAATACATTGAGTTTTTATGTCAGGTTATAGCCGCGCTTAACGTGTCGATTGCAATAGCTATCGCGTTAAAACTGGCAGGCCTTTTTGTAGGCTTTAAACGAGAGGCGACAGTGCTTGCTTTATATGTTATCGCCTGTTCGTTGTTTGGTATGTTGTTGCGAAATATATTCAATAACACAAAGATTTTAGGCGCATTACTTCCGTTATTTGTAACCACTATGATAGCGGTGTGTCCCGTCTTTTTTGAGTGGAAAGAATTAAAATGGCTGCAAATGATGTTTCCACCGACATATTACATAAATGCAATTAATAACAAGCAATTTATTACATACCTGTTGATGTACATAGTTGTATGCATAGCGCTAATAACCGCAATTAAAATAATTAAAAAGGCAAAAATGATGCTCAGATAATAAACACAACCCCAAGGGTATAGTTCCCTTGGGGTTGTTGGTTTAGTGCTTATGTTTTGTTTGGGCTACGTGTTTTGCTGCAAACACAAGATAGAATATAAACGAAAGAATTAAAGCAATAATAAAAACAAGATCGCCGGTTTTGTTATAAACTGTTTGCTGCGAGCAAAACTGCACAGTATCGGTTATAACACCCTGCTTGTTTATCGCAAGCTGTGAAATAATGTTGCCACGGCTGTCAATTATTGCCGATATGCCTGAATTGGCGCTTCTTATAATGTATCTGCCGTTTTCGACGCTTCTAAAAACACCGTGAGCTAAATGTTGATACATAGCGGGTGAATCCTTAAGCCACGAGTCGTTGGTGGCTTCCACAATAAGCTCGGCGCCATCAAGAACGCTTTGTCGCGCAAGATACGGATATATGCTTTCAAAGCATATCACATTTCCTATTTTACCGCCGTCCACCTCCATAATGCTTGCGCTTGTGCCGGCGATATAATCGTCTTCTATTATATTTAAATTAGTAAGCACAGGAAAAAGCTTTGAAAGTAGTTTTTGGTAGGGCATATATTCTCCAAAAGGAACCATTTGCCTTTTGGTGTACGTAGCCTTAAGACCGGTGTCGTCTATAAGCAATGTGTTGTTGGTGTTGACCTTATCTGAGCGCAAAATAATACCCGCAAGTATGGGTGTGTTAAGCTCTTTTGAAAGCTTTTTATAAGGCTTTAACGATTTTTCACTTGTGTATATTTTGGGCACGGCACTTTCGGGCCACAGTATTAAATCAACCTCGTCGGTTATGTTTTCATTGGTAAGCTTCGTATATGCGTTTAGACAGGTCTTGTCGCCGTCGCTGTCCCATTTTTCATCTTGCGAAATGCTTGCCTGTACCGTCATTATGGTAAAATCTTTTCCCTGCGGTTGACCGTTTAGCCTTATAAAACCAAAGCCTAAATTAACGCAAAACAGCAGTAACGCGGCGGCACCTGATATTATGCGCTTTTTAGTTTTACAAACAATAAAGAGTGTTAAAAGTGCGTTTGTAAAAAGTATAAGCATATCTAAGCCGTCGATACCAAAAACCGATACAGACTGTATGACTGCAGTTGCTTTGTACTGACCGAGCGATACCCTTGCCCACGGGAAAGACAATTCACCAAGCGCGGTTGTTTTTTGTGCAATCATAATACCCACTACAGCAGCCGCGCATAAAAACAATTTGTTATCAGTAATCTTTTTTACAAAATGGCAACATAAAAAAGGTATGCACCACAGCACGCCGTGAACCGCGCTTATGCCAAACCACGCGAGGCACACAACCGCTATCGAGGCGCCTTTTGTAAAATTGACATAATCAAGCGGGTAAAACCAAACAAACCAATAATAGATGCAAATGTGATATATAAATCCGTATAAAAATCCGCGAGCAAATGCATAACGCAGTTTATCGTCACTTCTTTTAATTAACACAAAAAACAGCGGTATAAACGATACCCAAGAAAGTAAAAAAAGACTTGAAAAGGTGAGCGGTAAAGCCGACAAAACAGCACTAAAAAGCAACAATACAGACGGCAAGGGTTTTATGCCTTTAATTTTCATTTTACCAACTCCTTTTGTGAAATTTAGTATAGTATATCACATTTGTTTAGCATTTTCCACTTTTTTGTATTTGCAAACTAATTACATTGACTTTTAAAAATTTTTATATTATATTTAATTTAAACAGTTAACTTGATACGGAGGTTTTGATATGAGCTTTTATATAGAAAAAACTGCAAATTATCCAAGAAATGCAACCGATAAATTTTTTGATATAATTAAAGACCGAAAGTTTGACGGTTGGCTTGACAGCAGTCTTAAGCTTATTACCGATATGCAGCTTCGTGACGCTAAAATGTGGAGCCTTTTTGTAGAGCAGTTTCGCACAAATCCTGATATAGTAGATGCCGGTTGGCGTGGCGAGTTTTGGGGTAAGATGATGCGCGGCGCTTGCTTTGTATATTCTTATTCAAAGGACGCCGAGCTTTTTGAAGTGCTTAAAGCGTCGGTACAAGACCTTGTTAACGCTCAGGACGAGCTTGGACGCATCAGTACCTACAGCGTGGAAAAAGAATTTGACGGCTGGGACCTTTGGAGCCGTAAATACGTGCTTCTTGGTATGCAGTATTTTGTGGAAATCTCTGACGATAAAGAGTTTAACGATAGGGTAATTGACTGTATGAAGCGTCAGGTTGATTATCTTACAAGTAAAATTGGTTGGTTAAATGAGGGTAAATTGCTTATTACCCGACTTACTCGCCATTGGCGCGGACTTAACTCTTCTTCTATTCTTGAGCCGATAGTTCGTCTTTATTCACTTACAAATGAAGAAAAATATCTTGATTTTGCCGATTATATAGTCGCTTGCGGTGGTATGGATGTTGAAAACGTATTCGAATTAGCTTACCGCAACGAATTGCATCCATATCAGTACCCCGTAACCAAGGCTTACGAAATGACCTCTTGCTTTGTCGGTCTTTTAGAGTATTACCGTATTAGAAAAAACGAAAAGCATTTAACTGCGATAATTAACTTTGCAAACCGTATTTTAGAGGATGACTTTACAGTTATTGGTTCGGCAGGCTGCACACACGAGCTGTTTGACCACTCTACCGTTCGACAGGCAAATCCCGATCGCGGTGACCCACGCGCGCAAGAAACCTGTGTAACTGTAACGCTTATGCAATTTTTCTATCAGCTTAACCTTATTACAGGCGACCCTAAATACATAGACGCATTTGAGCGTTCGCTTTACAATGGATATTTAGGTGCTGTTAATACCGATGGTGCTATCGATACCACCGCGGCAAAGCAGTACCCCGAGCTTAAAATGGTACCAATGCCGTTTGATAGCTACAGCCCACTTACTGCAGGCATTCGCGGTAACGGTACAGGCGGACTAAAACCCTTTGCCGACGGCAGATACTACGGTTGTTGTATTTGTATAGGCGCCGCGGGCATAGGCGCCGCAATGAAAACCGCTGTGCTTACAAGCCGTTCAGGTGTTGTTGTAAACCTTTTTGAAAAAGGCGAAGTTACACAACCGCTCGCAAGTGGCGATAACGTTACACTTAAGGTTGATACTGCGTACCCCGTTGACAGCAAGGTTAAAATTACAGTCGATACCGACTGTGACAAGGAATTTGAAATTCTTATAAGAAATCCTGAGTGGAGTGTAAACACCGCCGTTTTAGTAAACGGCAACGCAGTTACCGCTACAAAGGGCTATATATCTATCTATCGCAAGTGGGCAAGCGGTGACGTGATTGACGTTAATTTTGATATGCGCGCTCGAGCTATATTCCCAATTCCTTACGGCAGTCAAATTTTGATGAACAAGGTTATTTGGGGCGCTAATTGTATGATTCCAACATTTGATAGGGAACATCCTTCTACCCAAAATCATATTGCTATACAGTACGGTCCTTTAATGCTTGCGCAGGAAAACCGTTTGGGCTACAGCGTTGATGATGCTGTAAGCGTAAAGGTCGAAGAGGACGGATATATTGATATAGTAATTCCCGAAACAAAAACTGCGCCTTATGCGTGTGCGCTTGAAGCGAAAATACCTACCACCGATGGCGGTTACTTTACCGTTACCGACTATGCGTCGGCAGGTAAGCTTTGGACAGACGAAAGCAAAATGGCAGTTTGGATGAACACAAAATGATATATACATTAACACTTAATCCTGCGGTAGATTATTATGTTACAGTTGAAGATTTTAAATCGGGTGTTGTTAATCGTACAAGGGGCGAAAGAATTGCTTTTGGCGGCAAGGGCATAAACGTGTCACTTGTGCTTAAAGAGCTTGGTCTAAAATCGACTTGTATGGGGTTCGTTGGCGGATTTACAGGCGATGCGCTTGAAAATCATTTAAAACAAAATGGTATCGATTGCGATTTTGTAAGGGTACAAGGCAATACACGCATAAACGTAAAGCTTAATGATACCGATATTAATGCGCAAGGTCCCGATATATCAGAAAGTGATTTACAGCAGCTTTATAAAAAGTTAGACAACTTAAAAAGCGGAGACTTTTTAGTGCTGTCAGGTAGCGTGCCAAAATCACTACCACAAAACATCTATGAAACAATACTTGAGCGTCTAAAAAACAAGGGTGTTGAATTTGTTGTAGATGCTGAAAAAGATTTGCTTTTAAACACTTTAAAGTATAAACCCTTTTTGATAAAGCCCAATCATCATGAGCTTGGACAAATTTTTGGCGTAGAAATAAGCGACTTTGATACTGCGTTAACGTATGCCAAAAAGTTACAGGATATGGGAGCTCAAAACGTAATGGTAACACTGAGCGAATTAGGTGCCGTTTTGGCTTGTAAAAATGGCGAAACATACACCCAAGCGGCACCAAAAGGTAACGTTATAAGTGCTGTCGGCGCAGGAGATAGCGCCATAGCGGCGTTTTTATACTATTTTTTATACGACCAAGGATATAAATACAGCTTAGAATTTGCGGTTGCCGCAGGAAGTGCTACAGCATTTAGCGACGGACTTGCAACAAAAAATGATATTGTAAAGCTAATGGGAGAAATGATATGAGATATGTTTTTATGCGCTTTCCTGAGGGGAAAGCAAAATGCGTAACACTTAGCTACGACGATGCCAGAAAAAGCGATATCCGCTTTTCTGATTTGCTCGAAAAATATGCTCTTAAATGCACCTTTAACGTAACGGGTGAAAAATTTAGATCACCTAAAGACAACCTTACTTCCGACGAGATAAGAGAGTATATTATCAACCGCGGTCACGAGGTCGCGCTTCACAACTATAACCACCGCGCATCAGGATATTTGCGCCCTATTGAAGGCATACGCGAGGCACTTGATAACCGCACCGAGCTCGAGCGGGAGTTTGATATGATAATTCGTGGTATGGCTTATCCCGACAGCGGCATACACGTTTTTTCGAACCCCGATTATACTTACGAAAAGGTTAAAAATTATCTGACCGAGCTTGATATTGCATATTCGCGAAACACAGCTACAGATAATAATTTTAATCTACCTACTGATTGGCATAACTGGAAGCCCACCGCTCACCACGATCGTGAAAACGTATTTGAGCTTATTGACCAGTTTTTAAAAATAGATCTTTCCGAAAATGTGTATATAGCGTCTCGCCGTTCAAGACTCTTTTATTTGTGGGGTCACAGCTTTGAGTTTGACAGCAAAGACAATTGGGACCACGGCGAAGCGGTTATGCAAAAGCTTTCGGGTCACGAGGATATTTGGTACGCAACCAACATAGAAATATATGATTACGTTCAAGCGTACAATTCTTTGGTTTACAGCGCCGACGGCACAAGAATTTACAATCCAACACTTAAAACCATTTGGCTTGATATAGATAAAAAGCTATACGAAATCAAGTCGGGTGAAACGTTGAAGCTATAAAAGCAAAGACGAGGACTGTTTTGTCCTCGTCTTTTTATGCTTCTTGTAGTTTTTTATAAAACTCTACCGCTAATTTATCGCAACGTTCGTTTTCGGGGTGGCCTGCGTGCCCTTTTACCCAATTTATTGTAACATTGTGAGTCTTAAGCAGCTCTAAAAGCCTTTCCCACAAGTCAGAGTTAAGGGCCGGTTTTTTATCGGCCTTGCGCCAGCCGTTTTTTTGCCACGACTCTGCCCAACCTTTGCCAACGCCGTCTGATACGTATTTTGAATCGGTGGTAAGTAACACCTTACAAGGTTCTTTTAGTTGTTCGAGCGATTTTATAACCGCGGTTAGTTCCATACGGTTGTTGGTGGTGTTAGCCTCTCCGCCCGAAAGCTCTTTTTCGCGTCCGTTATAGCGCAGTACCGCGCCCCAACCGCCCGGTCCCGGATTGCCCGAGCACGCGCCATCGGTAAAAATTTCTACTTGCTTCATAAGTTTTACCCTTAATACTTTCTAAAACTGCCTATTACCTTACCAAGCACCATAGGCTTTTCGGGGTAAATAGGTGAAAAATCGGGATTTTCGGGCATAAATATTACTTGGTTACCCTTTATAAGAAGTCTTTTTACGGTTGCTTCGTCACCATCCATACCGATAATTATATCTCCACTGCGGCAGGGGGCATTCTTATCGGCGATTACAATATCATCGGGCAATATTCCCGCATCGCGCATACTGTAGCCTACAACCTTTAAGGCAAAAAGACCTTCGGCATCTTTGGTTGGGTAGGGCACGTAATCTTCAATTTGTTCAACCGCCAAAATGGGTTGACCTGCGGTAACACGACCAACAAGCGGCACCATAGAAGCGTCAAAATTATTTTCAAGACGTATGGCGCGACTATATTTTGCATCACGTGAAATATAACCCTGCTCCTCTAACACATTAAGTATAGCGTGCACGGTAGAGGTCGACTTAATACCCGTAGCGGCGCAAATTTCGCGAACGCTTGGGGGAATACCGTTTTGCATTTTTTTAACAAGATAGTTGTAAACCGCCTCTTGCTTTGCGGTAAGCGGAGCCTTGTCCATAAAAACACCTCGCCGAACATTTATTCGTTTTTATTATAGCATAGGTGTCAAGTCTTTTTCAAGAGGGAGTTTTCTTTTTAAAAAATAACTCTTTAATACCTAATATTATTAAAAAACCGCCAAACAATTTTGCGGTAAAATTTCCACCTATAAACTCGGTCAAAAAAAATCCGCCTACAGCCCCTACTATACCGCCCAGGGCAAGCAGTAGGGTAATTTTCCACTTGATTTGTTTTTTAAACGAATATATAACTACGGCAAGTGTAGCTATTGGAATAAAAAACAGTAAATTTATACCCTGCGCGCGTAGTTGCTCTACATTTTTAAAAACTGTAAGATAAATTATAAGCACGGCACCGCCGCCAAGGCCCATACCGCCAATAATCCCCGAAAACAGCCCTGCTAAAAGGGCACCGATGTTCATCGCATTAGCAGGCGAACACCTGCATAAATCATAAATATTGCAAATATCTTTTGTAAAAATTTATTAGAGAAGCTTTGTAAAGCAAAGGTTGCAACAACCGAGCCTATAAGACCGGTGGGTATATAAATAAAGCTATCTTTTATTGAAACTGTGTCTTTAACAATATACAAAACAGCGCTGATTACGGTAATTGGCAGTATAACGGCAACAGCGTTTGCGTGCGATTGTTTTTGACTTAGTCCCGATTTTTTTAAAATTGGCACGGCAATCATACCGCCGCCGGCACCAAAAACACCGTTTACAAGACCTATAGTAACACCACAAAGTAAAGTTTTAAAATTTGTTATATACTTTATCAAGTTTATCACCAAAACTATTTTGACCCGATAATCATAAAAAATTATTGTAATATACAAAAATAAATGATATAATATAATGAATTTGTATGTCGATTAACAGCGAGGTGTTTTATGTTTACCGAAATCAAGGGGCTTAAAACTGAATA
This sequence comes from Acutalibacteraceae bacterium, assembly GCA_045534895.1. Lineage (GTDB taxonomy): Bacteria > Bacillota > Clostridia > Oscillospirales > Acutalibacteraceae > UBA737. The sequence goes on along the minus strand of JAZSKN010000060.1, from coordinate 19,766 downwards.
CGAAATTTGGGGTACGGGTGAAATACCGGTATTATTGCTTCATGGATGGGGTGCGTCATTTGACACATATAAGGGCATCGCAAACGCTCTTGGTGACCGTTGTAGGCTGTATGCCGTTAATTTTCCGGGATGCGCAAACAGTGAAATAATGTCTGAACCGTGGGACGTAGACAATTACTGCGACTTTGTTTTAGAATTTATGAAGGTTATGGGCCTTGAAAATCCCATTATAATGGGTCATTCACACGGTGGTAGAGTAACAATGAAGCTTGTTGCCGACAGCAAGGTCAATCCGCCCAAAATAGTTTTATTAGACGCGGCAGGTCTGATTCCAAAAAAGAGCTTCAAGCAAAAAATGCGTGCTAAAAGCTTTAAGATTATAAAAAAGGTTTTAACCGTTTCTCTTTGGCAAAAACAAACCGAAGGTCTTTTAAATAAAGCTCGCGCATATTATGGCTCGGCGGACTATAATGCTGCGCCGGAGGTTTTGAGAAAAACGCTTGTTAAACTCGTTAACACCGATATTCGCGATATACTGCCAAACATAAAGTGTCCGTCATTGCTTATCTGGGGTGAAAACGACACCGCTACTCCACTTGAGGATGCTAAAACCATAGAAAAACTTATTCCCGATGCGGGTCTTTGTGTAATAAAGGGAACGGGACATTTTTCTTTTTGCGAAAAGCCATATGAGGCTCACGCGATATTACGTAGTTTTATAAAATAAAATTCGAGGTAAATTTATGCCATATATTACTTTTGCTACATTGCTGCTTATAGCGGCAAGCGGAATATTTTCGCTATATAAACAATTACAAATGCTGCAGCAGAATTCTTATTTTCCGTCAAGATATTTTAAGTGGCTTAAAGAATCTTATGCAACGGTGTTGGCTTTAGGTGCTGTTGTTTATTGTGGCCTTGTATTCAGCATATTAATGCAAAAAAATGTTTTAGCGCTTATAATTTCAATAGTATTTTTGCTTATAAGCATTGCCGAGTGTGTAACAACGGCTAAAAAATCTATTAAAAAATTGGTGTATACCGCTCGCATAAAACGTTTATACATTTCCGCTATTTTGATTTTAGGCGGCTTAATAATTGCATATGCCTTTACTCCTTATACTATGGCAGGCAGTGTTGTTAGAACACTATGTATGCTTTTATCGGTAATATCGCCAATTCTGGTCTTTGTTATATGGGCGGTTACCTATCCTATAGAAAAATTAGTTTCAAACTGGTACATCAATGATGCTAAAAAGATTTTAAATGCTCATAAAAATTTAACCGTAATTGGAATTACAGGCAGTTACGGCAAAACTACCACAAAGTTTATACTAAACCGCATTTTAAGTGAAAAATACAATACCGTTTGCACTCCGCAAAGCTTTAACACGCCAATGGGCGTTGTGCGTACTGTGCGCGGCAATATAAAACCGCAAACGCAGATGTTTGTGTGCGAAATGGGTGCGAAAAATGTTGGAGACATAAAAGAAATTTGCGATATTGCCCATCCCGATTATGGAATAATAACCTCGGTCGGCGAGCAACATCTTGAGACCTTTAAATCGGTCGATAATGTTTTTAAAACCAAGTTTGAGCTTGCCGATGCCGTAACGCAAAAAAATGGTATTACGCTTGCAAATCTTGACAGCGTAGGTATAAAAGAGCGTAGCAATTCCCGCGATGATGTAATATATTTTGGCGAAGGTACCAAATATGCGGCTAAAAATATTTTTTGCAGTGAAGACGGCACAACCTTTGATGTTTGTCTTGACGGCACAACCTTTACCGTAAGCACACGCCTTTTAGGTCTTCATTCGGTAAGCGATATTTTAGCGGCAGCAGCAATGGCACATATTTTGGGTGTGAGTGAAAATGATATAAAATTTGCTATAGGCTCCCTAAAACCTACCGAGCATCGATTAGAACTAAAGGCTTATACAAACGGTTCGGCGCTTATTGATGATGCTTATAATTCTAACCCCGAGGGTTGTCTTGAAGCAGTAAGGGTATTAGGCTCTTTTGAAGGAAAGAGAAAAATTTTGGTAACTCCCGGTCTTATAGAATTGGGTGACCGAGAATATGATTGTAACTATGCCTTAGGTCTCGAGGCCACAAAGCATAGCGACGTGATAATTCTTGTAGGTCAAAACCGCTCAAAACCTATGATGGACGCAATTGCCACTACTGATTTTAATCAAGAAAATGTTTACGTTGTTTCAAGCTTTAAAGAAGCAACAGAAATTTATGCCCCAATGCTAAATCGCGACAGCGTAGTGCTTTGGGAAAACGATCTACCCGATAACTATCTTAAATAAAGAAGGTTTTATTTATGAAAACAAATATTGCAGTATTTTTTGGTTGCCGCAGCGTTGAGCACGAGGTGTCTATCATTTCGGCGGTTCAGGCAATGCGAGCAATAAATCGTGATAAATACAATGTAACACCGGTTTACGTTACTAAGGACGGTGCTATGTACACGGGCGACAATCTTTTTGAAATAGAAAACTATCGCAATTTGCCCGAACTTTTAAGTGTGGCAAAGCGAGTTACTTTTATTAAAGAAAAAGATGCTGTTTTAATGCACTATATTGACCAAAAAAGATTTAAAAAGACTCCGGATGTTGTAATTGATTTGGCGTTTCCCGTGGTTCACGGCACAAACTGTGAGGACGGCACAATGGCAGGCTATTTTGAGTTTTTGGGGTTGCCATATATAAGCTGTGACATTATCTCTGCCGCCGTTGGTATGGATAAGGCGGTATTTAAAGACGTGCTCAAATCTGCAGGGCTTCCGGTGCTTGATTGCATTAAATTCAGAGCACGCGAATACACACTTAATAAAGAAAATATCACAAATAACATAAAGGCAAAAATTGGATTTCCGCTTATTGTAAAGCCTGTAAATTTAGGCTCAAGCGTTGGTATTACCAAGGTTAATAATGCAGAAGAGCTCGACGAGGCTATTCGCTTGGGCATTAGTTTTTCTGACGTTATTTTGGTTGAAAAGGCTATATGCAATCTTCGCGAAATTAACTGTTCGGTTTTGGGCGATAGCGATGAATGTGAGGCTTCGGTTTGCGAAGAGCCTTTTATGAACGACGAAATTCTTTCTTATGAGGATAAGTATTCACGCGGCGGAAAATCGGGCGGCGCGTCTAAGGGTATGGCGTCTTTGGGCCGAAAAATTCCTGCCGATATAAGCGAAGAACTATCAAACCAAATACGTGACCTTTCTTGCAAAATTTTTAAGGCAATAGGCGCTAACGGTGTTGTAAGAATAGACTTCTTGCTTGACGTTGATGCAAATAAAGTTTACGCTAACGAGATAAACACAATTCCAGGCTCGCTTGCGTTTTATTTGTGGGAGGCAACAGGTCTTAAATATACCGATATGATAGACCGCCTTGTTGAAATTGCATTTCGCAGACAACGAGTTCGTGAGAATCTTACCTTTACTATTGATACAAACATTTTATCAGGAGTTTCGTTTGGCGCTAAGGGAAGTAAAGGGGCAAAAATTTAATGGCATCGCTTTTAATTAAGCTTTTTGTTAAAAACTATAACGATACAAAATCACCGGAGGTCCGCAACCGTTACGGCAATCTTGGAAGCGTGGTAGGTATTTGCGCAAACGTACTGCTTAGCGCTGTGAAAATTGTTATTGGTCTTATAGGCGGTGTATTATCGGTAACAGCTGACGGTTTAAACAATTTAGCCGATGCAGGTTCGTCTGTAGTGACTCTAATTGGTTTTAAATTGGCGGGCAAGCCTGCCGATCGTGATCATCCGTTTGGTCACGGAAGAATGGAATATATATCTGCATTTATAGTTTCTTTTTTGATACTGCTTGTAGGCTTTGAGCTGTTTAAAAATTCTGCTGTAGAGTTATACAGCGGCACATCGTCGCCAAATTTTTCTATTGTTTCAGTGGTTGTGCTTGTAATTTCTATATTTGCAAAATGCTGGCTTTATTTATTTAACCGTAAAATTGGAAAGACTATAGAATCTACGGCGCTTATAGCAACGGCTAAAGATAGTCTTAACGACTGCATTGCCACGGGGGCAATTTTATTAGCGGCAATTGTTACCTCGCTTGTAAAAATTCCGTTTAATCTTGACGCTGTAATGGCACTGGGCGTGTCGCTGTTTATATTGTGGTCGGGGTTTAACTCGGCGCGTGACACCCTTAACGAAATTTTGGGCGGACCGCCCGACAGTCGACTTATTAAAGATATAAATGACACAATTTTAAGCTTTGATGAATTTTATGGTATTCACGATCTTATTGTACACAATTATGGCCCCGGTCGACAGTTTGCCTCGGTTCACGTAGAGGTTCCGCACAACGCTGACATAGTTGCCTGTCATGAAAAAATTGATCTTTGTGAGAAATTGGTTAGCGAAAAATTAGGCGTTAATTTGGTCATACATATGGATCCTATCGACACCAATGACGAAGCGATTGCAAAAGCCCGTGAAATTATGACTAATATTATAAAAGAAATTGACCAAAAACTCACCCTTCACGATTTTCGAATGACGCCTGCAACCGACACGCGAACCAATCTTATTTTTGACGTGGTAATACCGTCGGATTTTAATATTACTGAAAATGATTTAAATGATTTAATTTGCAAAAAAGCCCGTGAAAATGACAAAAGTTATGTTTGCGTAATAACCTTTGATCAGGACTTTACGGGAAAATAAACAGAAAAGAGATGAAATTATGAATTTTACTCCTGTAGATAATCAAGGACGTGTAGATGGCTTTTGCTTGGTAAAAAGCGTCGAGGTTAAAACCTCGTCAAAGGGTGACAGTTATCTTGATTTTACTTTGGGTGACAGTACAGGCGAAATAAACGGAAAATTATGGCGCTATACACCTGCCGAGCACGGAGAATATAAACCCAACGATATTGTAAAAATCCGTGGTACTATTTCACAGTATAACGGTGCCGACCAGCTGCGCATTGAAAGAATAAGACCAACTATAGAATCTGACAACGTGCATATAGAAGATTTTGTTCGCACAAGCGGATACAGCTCGGAACAGATGTATGATGAGCTTATGAATATTGCAAACGGTTTTACAGATAATAACTTAAAACTGTTGGTTACTACAATGCTTTCAGACAATCGAGAAAATCTGCTTTTTTGGCCTGCGGCATTTAAGCTTCATCACGCGCTTCGCGGTGGACTGCTTATGCATACACTGTCGATAGTTCGTCTTTGTGAAGGTGTGTGTAGCGTCTATCCGTTTGTAGATCGTGAGCTGCTCCTTGCGGGTGCAATACTGCACGATATATCAAAAATAGACGAGTTTGATATTAACGCGGCAGGAATTGCTGACGGATATACTATAGAGGGTAATTTGTTGGGTCATATTGCTATGGGTAGCGCCAAGATAGATAAATACGCCGAAAAGCTTGGTATTGATCGCAGAGTATCGGTGCTTGTTCAGCATATGATTCTCTCACATCACGGCGAGCCGGAATTTGGCGCAGCGGTAAGACCAATGTTTATTGAAGCTGAAATTCTTTCCGAACTTGACCTTATGGATGCTCGCATTTACGAAATGCGCGAGGCTGTAGCGGCTGCTGCTCCAAATGATTTTTCGGGACGCGTTTGGGCGCTTGATAACCGTAAGCTTTTTAACCACACAAGAACTGATTTGGAGCAAAACCCCAAATTGTTTTAAATTTTGAAAGGAAGTAAAATTATGAAAATTACAAAAGATATGATAGTAGGCGAAGTTTTAGACATAGATACAGGCGCGGCGCAATACTTTTTTGAAATTGGTATGCACTGCCTGGGTTGCCCTGCTTCACGCGGCGAAACAATCGAGCAGGCTTGCTCGGTTCACGGTGCCGATGTTGATGCGTTGCTTGCAAAACTTAATGCTTTTTTTGAAGGCAAATAATGTTTGAATTAAGTAAAAGGCTATCGCTTATAGCAAGCTTGGTAAATGAGGGCAGTAGTGTTTGTGACGTGGGATGCGACCATGGCTATCTGCCCGCGTTTTTATATCTGTCGGGCAAGGCAAAAAAGGTTATTGCGACCGATATAAATGAAAAACCGTTACAATCGGCACGCAAAAACCTTGATGCCTTAGGCGCTGAAGGGGTAAGGTTGTTTTTGTGTGATGGCTTATCTGCGGTAGAAAATGAAAATGTTGACACTGTAATAATTGCCGGTATGGGCGGCGAGGTAATAAGCGGAATAATAGATCGCGCGTCGTTTTTACGCAGTGACGCTGTAAAGCTTATTTTGCAGCCTACTACTGCCGCAAGAGAATTACGGCGTTTTTTGGCGCAGAACGGTTTTGTTGTAGAGCAAGAATGTGCAATATCTGAAAATGATAAATTATATTCGGTGATGCAGGTTAGATTTTCGGGTGAAAGCTATGAAATTACCGATGTACAGTCGGTAATAGGAATATTAAAGCCCATTAATGCTGATGCAATCTCTTATATAGAAAAACAATATCGCATAGCGCAAAAATGTGTTCAACAGCTTGCCCTTGCGACAAACAAGCAAAAAGAGCTGGAGTATTATCAAGGCTTAAGTAATGACTTAAAGGATATTTTGGGAGGAAAAAATGGCATTTGACGGTGGATTTTTACATACCGTGACCCTTGAACTGCAACAGGCGGTTGATTGTCACGTAGACAAAATCTATCAACCAACACGAGATGGGTTGGTTTTGTTGTTGCGCAAAAAAGGCTTTGCTAAGCGAATGGTGCTTAGCGCCGCTTCGGGTACGGCAAGAGTTCATTTTACCGAGCAAAAATACGAAAATCCCGATACGCCACCAATGTTTTGTATGCTTGCACGCAAGATTTTTTCATCAGCAAGACTTATTGATGTTAGACAAAAAGATTTAGAGCGTGTAATAGAATTTACATTTGATACTACTAATGAAATGGGTGACCGCATAAGCCCTAAAATTATATGCGAGCTTATAGGAAACAGCAGTAACATAATTTTGGTTGATAATGACGGTAAAATTTATGATGCTGTTCACCGTAGTGATATAGACGCTGATCGCCTTGTTGTATCGGGTGCGAGTTATAAGTATCCGGAGTCGCAAAACAAACTTAATATATTAAACGTAGATTTTGAAACCGTTAAAAATAAAATTTTAAATTGTAAAGAACAAGATTTATCGCAATCGCTTTTACAAACGCTTCAGGGCGTATCACCGCTTGTTTGTCGTGAGCTTGCGTTAGCGGGCGATAATTCTATTGAAAATGCTTTGAATAATCTTAAAGGCTATCTAACGAAAAGCAATTTTAATATGCTTTGCAAAACGGATGGCACACCTGCTGATTTTTCTTATTTGCCGATTAACCAGTACGGTTCGCTATATAACGTTAAAAAATATGATTCTCCATCTGCTTTGTTAGACGCGTTTTATTACGAGCGCGAAAATGCGGCTCGTATTCATAAAGCATCGGCCGATATATCGAAACTTTTATCAAATCTTTTAACCCGTGCGAATCGCAGAATGGCAATTCGTGAAAAAGAACTTGCCGAAAACCGCGATCGCGAGGATTTAAGAATAAAGGGCGAACTTTTAAAGGCGAATCTTTATGCGGTAAGTCAAGGTAGCGCGGTTGCACGTGTGCAAAATTACTATGATGAAAATCTTTCTACCATAGAAATTGCGCTTGATCCTGCGCTTTCACCACAACAAAATGCTGCAAAATATTTTAAAGACTACAAAAGAAGCTGTGCCGCGGTGCAGTCGCTTGGAACTCTTATCGAAAAAGATGAGCTTGAGATAGAGTATTTAGAGTCGGTAAGCGAAAGCCTGGCGCGTTGCAAATCTCTTGCAGATATTGCCGAGATAAGAGATGAGTTATCACAGGGCGGATATATAAAACAAACTGCAAAAAAGCAGGTACGAAAAAAGGCGCCCGCGCAATTTGATGAATACACATCTTATGAAGGGTATAAAATACTTGTTGGAAAAAACAATCTGCAAAATGACTATATTACCTGTACGTTAGCTTCAAAGGGCGATATGTGGTTTCACACAAAAAATATACACGGTTCACACGTTGTGGTATTTTGCGGGGGTCAGCCCCTTTGCGATGAAACTATAATTTTTGCCGCCTCGCTTGCGGCTAAAAACTCAAAAGCCGCCAAATCTTCAAACGTTCCGGTAGACTATACGCCTATTAAGTACGTTAAAAAACCAAGCGGTGCAAAGGCCGGTATGGTGATTTATACTACAAATAAAACCGTATTTGTGAATCCGTATACTAAGGAGGAAAATTAAATGAAGATAGGCGTTTCAACTTCGTGCCTTTATCCTATGTATACTGAACAATCATTTGAGCTTATTGCGCAAAACGGAGTAGAACTTACCGAAATATTTTTTAATGCGAATTGTGAACTGCAAAACGACTTTATAAAACAACTGTGCGATATAAAGCAAAAATATGATATAACAGTCTCAAGTGTACATCCAACAATGTCACTTGCCGAATCCTTTATGCTTTTTTCTAATTATGAGCGTCGTTTTAATGAAGGACTCGAAATATATAAACGTTATGGTGAAATTGCCGCAAGGCTTGGCGCGAAATACGTAATAATGCACGGTGGCAAGCACAACGGTACAATGGACAATTACGGTTATTTTGACCGCTTTGCAGTTGTTGCCGAAGCGGTGAGTCAAAACGGCGCAACATTGTTGCAAGAGAATGTTGTAAACTTTAGGGCGGGTGATATTGACGCGCTTAAAGATATGTCGGATTATCTTGGCGACAAGGCAAACTTTTGCTTAGACGTTAAGCAAAGTCTGCGCGGTGGATATTCGCCATATGACGTATTAAAGCTTTTGAAAGGTAAAATTAAACATCTTCATTTAAGCGACAGTAACCAAAAGTTTGATTGTATGTTACCGCTTGAAGGAAGTTTTGATTTTAACGATTTTTTAAGTACTGCGCTCAATTGCGGATATGCCGGTGATGCCGTTATCGAGGTGTATAGAGCCGCGTTTAATGACCCTAAAGAATTGTTTGAATCGCATAAAAAATTGCTTAAAAATATTTTTTAAAAAATTATAAAAAAGTACTTGACAAACATAATGTTTTGTTGTATAATCACTTTTGCCGCTTGAGAAGGGCGGCAAAAAACAGTCGGTGTTGATTGCGGTGAGGGTCCACCTGTTCCCATACCGAACACAGAAGTTAAGCTCACTTGCGCTGAAGATACTTGGCGGGCAGCTGCCTGGGAAAGTAAGTAGATGCGGCCACAAACGCTTGTCTTTAAAAGACAAGCGTTTTTTTATCCTTTACAAAACGATAATGTATATATATAATATAATTAAAGTATTAATAAGGGGGGCAAAATAATGATATATAACATTGATCCTGCAATTTTTAGCAGTACGTATGCAATACCTACCGATGTTGCAGATAAATATCTTAAATTGGCCACCCATACACAATTAAAGGTTATGCTTTATTTTATGCGCAATATTTCTGATGGCATAGATGCGCAAAAAATTTCTCAGGTGCTATCAATACACGTAGATGAGGTTGAAGATGCGCTACTGTTTTGGGCGCAATGCGGCGTTTTAAAGTCAGAGCAAGCCAAAAAAGAAGCCCAACCTAAAAAGGTAGATATAAATTCGCAAATGCCATCGCGTTCAGATGTTATAAGACGCGGACTTGAAGATGACGGACTTAAATTTTTGCTTCGTGAAGCCCAGCTTAAGTTTGGAAGAAATTTAAAACAAAACGAAAGTCAGTTGCTGGTTTCTTTGTATGATGACTATGGTATGGATGCTTCGGTTATATTGCTGTTGCTTCAATACGCTTCACGCGAGGGGAAATGTAATTTATCTTTTGTTAAAAAAACAGCGGTACACTGGCTTAATGCCGGTGTAGAAACGGTGGTAGACGCTGAGCGTCTTATTGCCGAATCGGTAAAACAAAACCTTGCTTGGAGCATTGTGCAAAAGGTATTTGGCATCGACAAACGTTCTCCAAGCACAAAGGAATTAGAGTATAGCAATCTTTGGATAAACGAGTACGAATTTAACACTACTATGTTAAAAGCGGCATATGATATTTGTGTTGATGCAAAGGGTAAATTTATAATGTCTTATATAGCTACGATTTTAGAGCGTTGGCATAAAGACGGCATTAAAACTACAGAGCAATTAGCCGCACAAAAGCCCAAAACAAAAGTGACCGGCAAAACTGATTATGCAGGTTATGACCTTGATTTGTTTGAAAAAATGTTAAACAAGGATGATTAATTATGACACGTGAACAAAGCTACAGTATTGCTTTTCAAAATAGGCAAGATACTTTAAGATATAAAAAAGCGGTTTTAGAAAAAGCTATGCAAAATTTACAAGACAGCAACCGCGAATTTGCAGAGATAAATACCAAGATAGCAAACATTGGCGCAAATCTTGCTACGATTGCAATATCGGGAGACAGCGATGCTTTAACAAAGCTGCAAAAAGAAATGACCGTTTTGGTAAATCGTAGAAACGATATTTTAAAAAATGCAAAAATTGATGCAGTGGTTTATGATTGTAATCTTTGTAATGATACAGGCTACGTTAACGGTAAAATATGTGACTGTATACATAACGCGGCAAAAGAATTGCTTATAAAAGATTTAGCAGAGAGCCTACCAATAGAGGACTGCCGCTTCGAAAACTTTGATCTAAATTATTATCAAAACACCGATATTGACGGAAATAACCCTCGCAAAAGAATGACCTCTATTTTAAAGCTTTGCAAAGAATACGTTATAAACTTTAATGCCAAAAGCAGCGAAAGTCTGCTTTTTATGGGTGATACCGGACTTGGCAAAACACATTTAACGGTTGCCATTACATACGAACTTTTAAACAAAGGCTTTAACGTTATTTACGGCGCGGCATATAATTTGTTTAGCGAAATGGAAGCCGAGCATTTTGAACGTCACACAAATTCAAAGTATACTGCGGCAATAGAATGTGATCTACTGGTGATTGATGACCTTGGTGGTGAATTTGTTTCGCCATATATTCAAAGCCTCTTTTATAACATTGTAAATACTCGCGATTTGGCAAACAAGCCTACTATCATAAACACAAATCTTTCTATGGCAGATATAGGTAGCCGCTACACACCAAGGGTGGCGTCGCGACTTATTAAATATAACGCCAAAAAATTTATTGGTAATGATATAAGACAACTTAAAGCAGTGCAAAAAAATATGCCAAATTAAAAAAAGACCAAGTCAATCGACTTGGTCTTTTTTTGGTTGTTTCAGGAATATTTTAACTTTAAAATCACCACAATTTTCTCTTGCTATTATTCCTAAAACGCGTTATAATAACATCATTAAAGGAATAAATGGTCAAAGGATGACTTGTATGAACTATATAAAAGTATCTAAAGCCGCTGAAAAATGGGGTATTAGTCCCCGCAGAGTGCGAATATTGTGCGCCGAGGATAAAATCCCCGGTGTGATTCGTCGCGGAAAATTATATATGATTCCCGAAAATGCCGAAAAACCGGTTGACGGTCGCACAACGCGTAATAATCCGTTTGCTGCTATCGAGCAAAAGAAAGAAAAGCTTTCGTCTATGCGTCCGTTAACGCAGGGCGAGGTAGAGCGTTTGCGCGAGGAGTTTATGGTAGAGTTTACCTATAACTCGAACGCTATTGAGGGTAATACTTTAACTCTTAAAGAAACCGCCTTAGCTCTTAAAGGTATGACCATTGACCAAAAGCCGCTTAAAGATCACCTTGAAGCAGTCGGCCACCGTGATGCGTTTTTATACGTGCAGGATATTGCAACCAAAGATATACCTATCAGTGAAACGGTTATTAAAAACATTCATGCTTTAGTGCTTATGAACCGCCCTGATGATAAGGGCGTTTACCGCAGAATTCCTGTGAGAATTATGGGCGCTTTCACAGAACCCGTTCAGCCATATATGATAGAGCCTAAAATGACAGAACTAATCACCACAAACGCTAGACGTGAAAAAACAATGAATCTTATTGAGCGTATAGCTCGTTTTCACTTAGAATTTGAGGGCATACATCCCTTTATTGACGGTAATGGCAGAACAGGGCGCTTAATTCTTAACCTTGACCTTATTAGAAACGGATATCCACCCATCAACGTGAAGTTCACCGACCGTAAGCGTTACTACGATGCGTTTGATGCCTATTATCGTGATAACGACGTAATGCCAATGGCTAACCTCATCGCGGAGTATATAGATTCAAGATTAGATGAGTATTTGGCGGTGTTAGAAAGAGGAGAATAATTATAGATGAAAATTAAAAGAGTAATTAAAATCATTTTTGTTGTTGCAATAGTGATTTTTCTGATTGTTGGGATTCCAATTTTTATTAATGAATGTTACAAGTCAAAATGTAGATATATTACGGTATGGGATGGAGCCGATGTACTCGGGTACTACGGGACCATCTTGGGTGCAGTAATTGCGGTACTAACCCTTGCGGCAACTATTGTTTTTACAAAGAAGCAAATTCAAAGAGACAGTTATCTTCGTGTTGAGACCGAGAAGCTGTCCAAACTCGAATCAATCTTTTTGGGAATCTTAGATAGCATTAATCCGATTGAAACTTTGAAAAATGTCATGGATAATGGTTTTTCGGATCCTACTAAGGCGATTAACATTTTGCAAAAGTATCAATTGAATTGCAAAACTGCGAATGATCGTTTGAATGCTCATCTTAATATGACAGATTATCCTAAATTTAAGGTAATTATTGATTCTATTGCAAATATTGCAGAAGAGTTTGTTGATATAAGCCAAGGTGAAATAGATCAGTATTCTAATTTGCGACTATGGACACATAGAGAAACCGCTAAAAAAATGTTACATAATGAAGAAATTATGCCTGGTTCATTTTCTTCAAAAGAAATTGAATTTAGTGAGAATGTACTTGAAAAAACAAAGGATAGTGATTACGCTGAAATTGAGAAGGCGGTAACACAACTTAACGGGGATTTTATTAAAACTTACGAAACTAAGTTTCGGAGTTTATTGCAGCTCAATGGATCTACATTCGAAGAAGCTAATACAGAAGTTCAGCTAAAAGCAGATGAAATTCTGCGATTGAGGAGGAAATAATAATGAATTTTTTTGATAAAGTATTAAATGTTTTGAAATCAGACGAACGTTATTTTACAACTGATGGTGAGTTTCTTAAAAATGCCGTATACGAAGATGCTATGAAAATGAATTCCTCGTTGATAAAGCGACTTCTCTCTGATGACACTTGTAAAACTCGTTTTTTTACAGAGGCGGACGGAGTATTGGTGTTTGATAAAGTAGGATTTGGTTGGGTAATCAACAATCGTCAATTTCTTCCAGATTCTTATACTCGATATAAGAATAAGATTGGTCTTACAGATGGCTCTGGCGAGTTCATTTCTGCATCCAATGAAGTTGTACTCGCATTCCCATACAAAGATTGTGTTTTGGAGGGTGGGCAGACAAAAGAAGATCAAAAGCGCAGTGAAATTTTTTATAATGAAACGCTTGCGCCAGATGAAGTTGATAGATTGCTTTATCCCAAAGTTTTAACAAATGCCAAGAGATATACAGCAGATGGAGTTGAAGCAACAAAAACTATAGAAGATAGCGATAATTTGGTAATTAAAGGAAATAACTTAATTGGTTTAGCTACAATTGAAAAAAGATATAATGGATTAATAAAGTGTATCTTTATAGATCCTCCATATTTCTTTATTGCAACAAAACCATCAGATACATTTTCTTATAACTCTAATTTCAAACTTTCTTCTTGGCTTGTTTTTATGAAAAACCGTTTAGAAATAGCCTATAAATTATTGGCGAATGATGGCATTTTGTATATGGCAATTTCTGATGAGGGCGCACATTATTTGAAAGTGCTTACTGACGATATTTTTGGTATGGATAATTTTATTGCAGATGTAACATGGGAATCTCGAAAATCTATTTCAAGTGATGGATTGATGTCGGAAAACCACAATCATATTCTTGTCTATGCAAAGAATAAAAACAATATTGATAAAAATGGTTTTAGACTTGCGCTTGATGTTGAGTCTTTTGCATACGACGACAATGACGGCAGAGGTAAATATCGTCTTGAACCCTTCGACGCTCCCGCTGTACGAAAGAATTTGCAATATGTGATTAAAAACCCAAATACTAACGAGGAGTATCTTCCCCCTGCTGGCAGACATTGGAGAACAGAAGAAGTAAATTATTTGCAGCTTTTAGCGGATAACAGAATTCGTTTTGGCGTTAATGGCACAGCGAGACCACAATATAAAGCATATTATTCAGAAGTTAAAGAAGCTGGTAAAGGTAAAGCGAGCAGCACGATATGGCACGATGTAAAACAGTCAATTATTTGGCAAGAAATTGATACCAATACGAATGCTACTAAAGACCAATTTGAACTGTTTGGTGAAAGCGTATTTACCAATCCAAAACCGGAGGATTTAATCAAAAGAGCAATTGAATTATCTACAGATGAAAACGACATTGTGTTAGACTTCTTTATGGGTTCAGCCACAACACAAGCAGTTGCTATGAAAATGAAAAGAAGATTCATCGGTTTTGAACAGATGGATTATCTTGAAACCGTTTCTATACCGAGGCTGGTTAAGGTAATGCAAGGCGAACAAACTGGAATATCTAAAGAAGTAAATTGGGAAGGTGGAGGTTCTTTTGTATATTGTGAACTTGCTCAACTCAATCAGAAATTTGTAGATTCCATTGAAAAGTCAAAAACCGACGCGGAACTTACAATTGTTTTAAAAGAAATTATCAAAAGTGGATTTATCAGTAGTTATGTTGATCCAAAAGAAATCAATTCCGAAGCAGAAGATTTTCAGGCGCTTTGTATTGAGGATAAGAAGCGCTTATTAATGGCTTTGCTTGATAAAAATATGCTGTATGTAAACTATTGTGATATGAATGATGAAACATTTTCTGTTTCTAATGGAGATAAGGAGTTTACTAACAGTTTCTATAAGGAGAAATAATATATGGCATTTCTTTTTGAAAAAATAGATGCTGCGAAAGAATTTGGAGCGTATAGTGACCTACCGAGATATATTATCGAAAATTTAAATCCAAATTTTGAGTTGCGTCCTTATCAGGAATCCGCTTTTTGTAATTACATAACATATTTTGAAAGCAAACTGCGCCAACGCCCTGCTCAAACACTTTTCCATATGGCGACCGGAAGTGGAAAAACACTTATAATGGCAGGTCTTATGATTTACCTTTATAAGCAGGGCTATAGGAACTTCTTATTCTTCGTTAATTTAAGCAATATTGTGAGAAAAACGAAAGAAAACTTTTTAGCTCAAACTTCTTCAAAATATTTATTTTCTGAAAATATAATAATTGACGGTGAGCGCGTCGCAATCAAAGAAGTCACCAATTTTCAAAACATAGACGATAATGCCATTAATATATGCTTTACTACGACACAGGCATTGCATTATGATATGTGGACTGTAAAAGAAAATGGTGTGTCTTTTGATGATTTTAATGGCAAAAAGGTAGTTCTTATTTCCGATGAAGCGCATCATTTGAGTGCAAGTACAAAAAAACAATCGGCTGAAGATGTCGAAAACAACAAGCATTGGGAATATACTGTTAGTCGTATATTGAACTCTAACGCCGAAAACATTTTGCTTGAATTTACTGCTACTTGTGACACTAAAAATGCGGACATTTTAGCAAAATATGAAAGTAAAATTATATTTGACTATCCTCTCACAAAATTTAGGGAAGATCTATACTCAAAGGAAATTAAAACGTTGCGAACCGATAGTCCCGTTTTTGAAAGGTCGTTGCAAGCGGTTCTTTTAAGTCAATATCGTTTGAAAGTCTTTCAAGATAATAGATTGAACATAAAGCCTGTCATTCTTTTAAAATCGCACCGTATTAAAGATAACGCGGGTAATATGCAAGATTTTATTAAAAATATTTCTTTGTTAACCGGCTCCAAAATTCAGGAAGTGTTTGATACGATTCGTGGACAAGCACCGATTATGCAAGAAGCATACGATTATTTTGTTCATAATGGTATAACTTTTGACCAATTAGCGCAAGAAATAAGAGAAGATTTTTCAGAAACTCATTGCATATCAGCAAATGACGATAAGGAACTGGAAAAGAATCAATTATTATTAAATACGCTTGAGGATAAAGATAATCCTTACCGCGCAGTTTTTGCGGTGGATAAACTGAATGAAGGATGGGATGTTTTAAATCTTTTCGATATTGTAAGACTTTACGAAACTCGAGACGGAAAGAATGGCAAACCCGGTGCAGGAACTATTTCTGAAGCGCAGCTTATCGGCAGAGGAGCGAGATATTGCCCCTTCAAAATTGATTCCGAGCAACCTAAATATCAACGCAAATATGACAATGATACTGAGCATTCAATGCGAATTTGCGAAAGGCTATATTATCATTGCTGGAATGAGCCGAGATATATAAGTGAATTGCATACGGCTTTACGCGAAGTCGGACTAGATCTTGAAGGAATTGAAACAAAAAAATATATTCTAAAAGATTCGTTCAAAGACGACGATCTATATCGTTATGGTTATGTTTTTACAAACGAGAGAGTTCTCAAAAGCCGTAATGATGTTCACGAACTTCTTCCTGCTGTAAGGGATAAAGTATATGAAGAATTCATTGCTGTTGGTAAGGCTAACGAAGATGTTGTTTTAGAAAGCGTAGCATCTGATGTGGCGGTTAAAACGCATCAATATTTAACATCTTTTTCTGAAATTGCGTCTATAAATTATTCAACGGTTTATCGTGCATTGAGGCAGTTTGATGTGTTTAAATTCAATACGTTGCAATCGTATTTCCCAAATTTAAAATCTATTTATGAGTTTATCATGGATAAAAATTATTTGGGTGATATTAAACTTAAAATTGTTTCAAAACATCAAACGCCCCCGTTAAGTGTGATGTATCGCGCATGCGTTAATGTCTTAACTAAAATCGCAGAGAAAGTTTCTGCGATCGAAGAAATATACGAAGGAACAACCGAATTTAAAGCTCATCCAATGAGCGAGTTCATTCGTGATAAGAGCGTTAATTATACCCCTGTAGCTGGCGGCAAAGGTGTGTCACAAAACGATGCATCAGTAGGCGCAAACCGACTTGATTTGTCAACGGAAGATTGGTTTGCTTTTAATGATAATTTTGGAACTTCTGAAGAAAAGGCTTTTGTAGCATACTTTAAAGGATATGTAGATAATTTGCGCACGAAATATGACAAAATATATTTGGTGCGTAACGAACGACAGATACATCTTTACTCCTTTGATGGTGGAGAACGTTTTGAACCGGACTATATCCTTTATTTGTGTAAAAACCACGCCGATTCAATGGAACAGTTAATCGTTTTTGTAGAACCAAAAGGAACACATCTTTTGGAATCTGACAATTGGAAAGAAGAGTTCTTGCTCGAATTGAGAGACAAGGCTGTTCCTGTTGTAACTTTCGTTGATGATAACGACTATAAGATCTGGGGCTTCCATTTCTTTAATACAGAGTTTAGAAATGCTGAATTTGCAGCAGATATGGCAACACTATAAGGAGTGCTTTAATGAACATGGGTGTTATATATATTCTTACGAATCCCTCATTTAAGGAATATGTAAAAATTGGTTATGCCGATAATGTGGATTCACGGTTGAAACAATTGAATAACAGTGAGTGCATTCCTTTTGCCTTCCGAATTTATGCTACATATGAGGTTGAAGAAAGGCTGACGGATCTGAAACTCCATGCACTAATTGACCAACTCAATCCCAATCTACGTTCGATTGATAATGTAGACGGTAAAAAGCGTGTGCGTGAGTTCTATGCCATGTCTCCCGAACAGGCATATTCTATCCTTGAAACCATCGCAGTTTTAGGCGGTCGCAAAGATCGGCTTCATCTGTATGAGCCTACAGCGGTAGAACGTCAGAGCGAGGAAATGGCACAGGATATTGAAGAACAGCACATCGAGCGTATGGCACCATTTACCTTTTCTAAGTGTAATATTCCTGTAGGTGCTACCATTACATTTGTTAATCAGGGCAATGCAAACTCCGGTGCGAAGTGTAGTGTTGTTGATGACAAAACCGTGGAATATGAGGGGAGAAAATTTTCTCTTTCTGCCCTTGCCACCGAACTGCTTGGTAGTAAATGGGGCGTTGCCGGACCGCGCTATTTCAAGTATAACGGTGAATGGCTAAATGATATTCGCGCCAAGGCTGAAGGACGTCAGGTTTCCTCTCGGCTTGATGATGTGTGGGTTATTCCGTGCAATCCGAAATATTACGATATTGTAGCCGCTTTTGATAACTTGGACGTAATCGAATGGAGCCAGTCCACTAATACCTCTGTTGGCGATACGGTTTATATCTATGTCGGCGAAAAATACAAAGCCATTATGTATAAATGCGAAGTAATTGCCGCCGATTTGTACGGAAACCGCTCGGATGAGGACTATCCCTATTATAAAGAGTTGGCTAAAGATCCCGACATCCGTTATATGAAATTAAAGCTCATAGAAAAATACGCCCCGGACAAGTATTCGTTAAAAGAACTTAAAGAAAACGGACTCACAAGCGTTCAGGGACGTAGCAAAGCAACCGTGCAGCTTATGAAGTATTTGAAAGAAAAATAATATGGTTAAAGAAGTAATACACGACTCAATTTTTCTTGCAGGAAAGTCGGAGGTCGCAACAAAAGAAGATTTGCAGGTCGCGCAGGATTTGTTGGACACACTGATTGCTAACAAAGACGGTTGTGTCGGTATGGCAGCGAATATGATAGGTGTGCGAAAGAGGATTATTGTATTTGATAACGAAGGTACATATATGGTTATGTTTAATCCTGAGATTATCAGAAAGTCAGGTACGTATGATACAGAGGAAGGTTGTCTTTCTCTCCTTGGCGGTCCCCGTCCGTGTAAACGCTATAAATCTATCAAGGTTAAATATCAGACCTTGGATCTGCAGACTCGAATCAAAACCTACACCGGATGGACGGCACAGATCATTCAGCATGAAGTCGATCATTGTAATGGCGTATTAATATAAAAACTTTGGAGGGCGCATATGGCGAAAAGTGTAGTATTCTTTGATACTGAAATCGGTATCGATGACAAAAAAATACACGATATTGGCGCGGTGCGCAGTGACAAGGGAACCTTGCACACAGCATCTGTGTCGGAGTTTTGCGCCTTTGTAACAGGAGCAGAGTTTCTTTGCGGTTATCATGTGGCGCACCACGATACTATATATTTAACTTCTGTAACAGACGGGAGATTGCCTAAAAAGATTATTGATACACTTTATCTTTCGCCTCTGCTGTTTCCTAAAAAACCTTATCATAAACTTCTTAAAGACGATAAACTCCAAGTTGAAGAACTCAATAATCCTGTAAATGATAGTCAAAAAGCAAGAGATTTGTTTTTTGACGAGGTAAATGCATTTTTCAATCTTACGCCTGAGAAAAAGAAGATCTTTTGCGGTTTGCTATATAACTTCGTTGAGTTTCAAGGCTTCTTTGATTATGTAGAGTTCAGACCATACAAGTATAATATGAAGCAGATGATCCTTGATGAATACAAGGATAAAGTATGTGCGAACACAGACATTGATCTTTTGGTTAAGTTCTATCCAAAAGAGCTAGCATATGCGCTTGCTCTTGTTGGATGTGGCGATCAATATTCCACGACACC
>JAZSKN010000003.1:0-63037 GCA_045534895.1 Acutalibacteraceae bacterium | reverse complement strand
GAGAACAGCGATTGTAGTGCGCGGACACAAAGACCTGAACCTCTTGGGTAATGCGGTTTTCAGATGTCCGCTGACAGGAAACTATGACCTGAAATACTATATTCAGCTATTGACGCTGACGGATGCCGCAAATTCTTCACTCTACATCCACGGTGCCGGAAGTCTGACCTACGAGGGCGGCACGCTGTATTTTGTAAACAGTGCCATTACGGTAGACGGTGGTCACTTGACTGTGGACGGTGCTACCGTTCGTGGCAGCAACGGCTACCACACAGGTTATTGCTACGGTATCAACGCACGTCGCGGTAGCGTCACCATTCAAAACGGCGCGACCGTCATCGGTGAGGTTTACGGCGGTGATGACGGCATCTGTGCAATGGCTATTGGCGAAGAGGGAGAAACACGTTCCCTTTCTGTCAGCATCTGGGACGGTAAGTTCTACGTTGAGCGCGATACGGGTGACGGTGACCTGGACCATGGCATCGCGATTTGGAACGACTGCGGCCTGCGCATCTACGGCATGTCCACGGATGGCATCAGACTGGGTCGCTATGCCGCCGATACGCTGGATGACTACGTGATGGAAGGCTGTGTGATGACCGTCAACGGTGTCAATACCGACCCCGCCACCCGTGGCACTACCGACGGCTATGTTGAGGTCTATCAGGAAATTTCCGAAGTAGAAATCTACGTCGAGACTCCTGTAGCGGGTGAAAGCGCTACCGTTTATCCTGAAGATGTGTACTGGGTGCCCGAGGGCTGCACAGTGGATTCTATCGTGTGGTATAAAAACGGAGAAGCGCTGAATCTGGCATATGCCCCGCGCTTTGAGGCGGGTAGCTCCTACCGTGTGGAAGTTACTCTTGTTGCCGACAATGGTGTGAGGTTTGCCAATTCTTTGACCAGCGCTGAAATCAGCTATAAAACCGCCACCGTCAATGCTCACGGCGGTAACGCCCAAAAGGGCATCGTAATGTCCGTTGACTTCGGCGTTTGTCCTAACATCGTTCCCGAGGTTGATCTGACCGTTACCGCACCCAAGGAGGGCAACACCCCGTCCTACACCGTAGGCTGTGGCAGTGATGCTTACTATGCCGTGGGCGGCAACAGCAACTACACCGACTACCGCCAGTGGTATGAATCCTCCGACGGCGAAGTTTGGTGGAAGATCAACCCGAGTTCGAAGTTTACGGCAGATTATTACTACAAGCTCGTTGTGGACATCCGCACCAACAACGGCTATGAGTTCCCATTGATCGATAACGGCACCATTCAGCCCAACGTGTCTGCTACGGTCAACGGCTATTACGCCAACGTAATTAAGGCTTACGAACAGGATCCTTCTCGCTACATCACCGTGGAATACAACTTCGGCGAATGCAGTGACTCCATTGTGGAAACCATCACCGTGGAAAACGTCATAGCTCCCGTGGCAGGGAAAAAGCCCAATTACAACTACTCCATCCGCGGTGGCGGCTATCAGATGAATACCGCCAAGAACGCTTACGAGGATATCTATTGGAAGAATCCCCCCGAGCAGTGGTATTTCATCAAAAACGGCATTGGCTGGTATGATCTGACCAAAAACGATTGGGTCTATGAACACGAGACCTTTATTGCAGGTCACGAGTATCAGGTGCGGGTATACGTCAAAACCGAGGACGGCTTTGAATTTGCCCATACCAAGAACTACAAGCCTACCGTGACCGCTACAGTCAACGGCAAAACCGCCGCACCTATTACCACAGGTAGTGACTGTACTTGGTATCAGCAGGTGCAGTACAACTTTACCTGCAAGAAACAGGACGTTTCAACAATAATGATCTACGACTTGGATGCACCGCAAGGAGATAAGATACCCGACAGAGAGATTACAACGGCTTATCCCGAACTGTACACTGTGGAGTATATCAACTGGTACGATTGTGAAGACAATTTGCTCTACGGCGAAGATACCTTCCGTTCCGGTGAGCGTTACAAGGTGGAGATCAAGATCGTTCCTACCCAGATCGGCGGCGTAAACTCTTCTCAGTTTGTTTCTCCCGTTAAGGCATATATCGATGGGCAAGAAGTAACGGAAAGACTAAATTGGGATGCCGTTTATGCAAAAAGCGATGCCGTGTATGTATATTACACCTTTTTTAAAGGCGCTTCTGCTCCCGAGATTGGCGCTTTCATAAGCGGTACAATTACAAGTGGCGGTGACAACACCGCACCAATAACCGTTCAGCTTATTCCCGAAGGCTTGCCTGAAGCCGCATACGAAACAATAGTTACCGGTAACAATGCAAGTTACTACTTTGCAGATGTGGAACCCGGTACATACGATATAAAAGTTATAAAGGCTGACCACAATGAATATATAGGTACACTAACAATAACAAACGAAAGTGTTATATATAACATTAACCTTACCTATAAAACTCCAAACGTTGTTTATGGTGACGTAAACAACGATGGTAAAACAAATAACAAAGACTTAGGATTGCTTATGCAACATCTTAACAGTTGGCAAACAACAATAAATTTAGCGGCTGCCGACGTTAACGTTGACGGTAAGGTTAATAACAAAGACTATGGTCTGCTTATGCAGGCTATTAACCAGTGGGATGTAACCTTGGGACCTAAAAGTTAAACATAACTTTTAGTTTACACGCTAAATAAAAGAAGGTATTATCATGAAAAAAACTTATAAACTTTTAAGTATCATATTATCACTCATAATGGTCATTGGTATGATACCCACGACCGCACTAACGGCATTTGCCGAAGAATCGTATGCTCTTAGCATCACCAACAAACCCGGCACCACCTTTGAGCTCCGTCACGATGAATATACATATGATGTCTGTGACCTCTGGAGTGAAATTGACTCCGACGGCACGGGTGAGCTGAAGTTTGACCAGTCCTTCAGCATAAACATCAATGATGCCATTGATGTTTATAACAACTTTATAGATACCACATATCCGGACGGAGATCGTGAGCATTACAAGGCTTCAGAGGACAACTACAACGGTTCAACTTTTTATGTTGAAGCAAGAATTCTGATTAACAACTACGACTTTCAATTCTCAAGCAAAGCCAGTTATATGTATGCTCCATATGGCTTGGATGGCGAATATAATGAAGGTTGCGGCGAATGGAACATTTCTTCTTATTATGACGATCTTAGTGATTTCTTTACAATGAGCAAAGACGGCGGTGTTCTTAACCTTTCACTTGACGGAACGGTAAAGGAAATCTATGAAGCACTTAAAGCACAGGACGAAGCTTTGGGCGACGTTACCTTAAACAATTTGGAGTTTCAATTAAGGGTTTCCTGTGAAGTGGAATATAGAGGTTCTTGGGGAAGTACCAACTACACTGAACTCGGTTTTGATGGTGCCTATCACACTCTTTATGACAAGCACATCTATGTGTCGGCATTAGAATACGATAACCCTTCCGTAATACCCATTACAGCACCACTTACCGTAAATGTCGTTCCTACGTATGAGGGCTGTTATGAACCTGTAAAGACAGAATATAACTGGTATTACGAGTTTGTAAAAGAAGGCGAAGAAGAGGCAGAAGACGGCGAGTATAAGTGGTACGGCTACTTTGAGAAAGACGAATCCAAGGAATCGGATGTTTTAACCGAAACAGCACCCAGCGGAACCATTTACGGTCTTGCTTACGGAACTGTTGATTCGGGTGACAACAACAGCATAACGCTTGATGACATTTTGAATGAAGATAACAAAGCTTTTATCAATAGCTTTATAGGTGAAAAGCCCAGAGAATTCGGCGGTAAAGGTCAGATGGCCATTGTCTGCACCGTCACACTCACCTTTGCCGACGGTAAACAGTGGGTGGTTGATATTACAAAAGCCGATTATTCGTCAAGACTCATCGTTCCTTGTATGCATGCCTGCACAGTATGCGGACTTTGCACAGTCACCGACGAAATGTTGCCCTGCAACTTCGATTGGATGAGTTATGATATAACCAACGTATGTATGTGCGAGGAACCCTCTGTTCCCGAATATGAGATTACGGTAGAATCTAAGAAAGAAATGACTATCGAAAGCACGGGTAGAATAGTAAACGTGGTTGTTGAACAGGTTGAAGTGGAAGAAACTCCTCCAAATTCTTTTATCATTAACGCAACGGAAGCCGTTGGTTCAGATAACGTTATGGCTTTCTATAATATCGATATTTTTGACGAATCAGGATATCCATACACCCTTAATCAATGGTATGACGAAGGAGAAGAACTCACGGTAAGTGTGCCTGTAAGCCTTGAAGAAGCATTGGCACTTCAAAACGGTGAAGCCAGCCTGTATCATATATTGGCAGACGGAACAGCAGAAGAGGTCGAAGGTGTTACAGTAGTAATAGACGGAGAGTCTGCTACTATGACATTTACCTCAAATAGCTTCAGCCCTTATATAGTAGCGCGCAAAGCATCCACCTATACCGTAAGTTATGATGCTAATGGTGGTAGTGGCGAGATGGCATCAGAAAAACTAACTGTGAACGAAAGCGGTTTTGCAACAACATACATTTTCCCCGAGTGTGCATTTACGGCACCCGATGGCAAGGAATTTGATAAATGGCAATGGTATTATAACAGCAATCCTGAACAAGTCAGTGATATAACTCCCGGACAATCTCCTTGGCTTTCGGGCGATATTACAGTCAAGGCTGTTTGGAAAGATCTTCCTAATGAAATATTATCTATGACAGCAACAATAAACGGTATTGAAGCAGATGCTACTATAGGTTCTGCTACGGTTACAACAAGCGACACAACCTATACCGTATCTATTAACGGTTGGTATGATTGTGATAATGTGTTTGATTATGCTTCGGCACCTGTTTTACAAGCTAACGACACATTCGTAGCAGGAAAAACATATACCGTAGGCGTAAGCTTTACTCCTGTCGAAGGCAATGTTATTTCCAACAATCCTACAACCTCTATCAATGGCGAAGCCGGAAAAATTGGCAGTTGGAATTTTGGCAGTAGATTTTATTATATTACTGTAACCATTCCTCAAATACCCTATGGCGACGTTAATAATGACGAAACCGTAAACAACAAAGACCTTGCACTGCTTATGCAGTACATTAACGGTTGGGACATCGTAGTTGACGTTAATTTAGCCGACGTTAATGCTGACAGCGCTATAAACAATAAAGACTATGCTTTAATTATGCGTTCAATAAACGGTTGGGACGTAACCTTAGGTCCTAAAAGTTAAATAAAAATCTTTTTAAAATAACACACGACCGATAAAATCGGTCGTGTGTTGCTTTTATTTAAATATTGTTTGCACACCGTCTACAATTTCGCCTACAGCCTTAACGACCTTGGCAGAGCCCTTTGACACGTTGTGTTTATCTTGCATTATCATTTTGCCTGCAACCACAGCTACGGCACCTGCTATCATACCTGTACCTACACCTTTTACAAAAGACATACCTTTTCCGTTTGACATAAAAATAAAACCTCCCTTCACGGTTAGTTTAACCGTTTGAAGGGAGGTTATTATTTTAATTATTTATTTTTCTTATACTCACTAAACGGAGCATGAATCTTATCTTTATCGGAAAGAATTATTTCCATATCTGCGGGTATTGGCCATTCAATACCAAAATCGGGGTCATTCCACATAAAGCCCACTTCGTCGTTTGGATGATAATAATCATCAACCTTGTAGCAGAATTCGGCCTCGTCAGAAAGCACTACAAAACCGTGTGCAAAGCCCTTTGGAACCAAGAACTGACGCTTGTTTTCAGCGCTTAAAATAACGCCTTCCCACTTGCCGAAAGTCTTAGAGCCTTCACGAAGATCAACACAAACGTCAAACACCTCTCCGCGAATGCAACGCACAAGCTTAGTCTGTGGAAAATTCTTTTGAAGATGCATACCGCGAAGAACGCCCTTGGTTGACATAGATTGATTGTCTTGAACAAAATCTATGTCAATGCCGCCAGCCTTAAAGTCCTCTTTCTGATATGTTTCCATAAAGTAGCCGCGGTTATCACCGTGAACAGCAGGTTCAATAATTACAACACCGTCAATTGAGGTTTTTATAAAGTTAAATTTACCCATTAAAGTTCCTCTTTTCCACTGTACATTGTGTCATAATACTTTTGATAAGCGCCGCTTGTTACGTTATTGAACCACTCTTTGTTGTCAAGATACCATTTAAGTGTTTTCTTTATGCCAACCTCAAAACAGGTTTCAGGGTACCAGCCAAGCTCGTCCTTAATCTTTTGAGGGTCAATACCATAGCGACGGTCGTGACCCTTACGGTCGGTAACGTGCTTAATCATATGCTCGCCAACGGTAGAGTCAACGTTCTCTTTAATATATTCGATGATAGACTTAACTATAAAGATGTTGGGGCGCTCGTTGTGACCGCCAACGTTGTAAACCTCACCAAGTCGGCCGCTTGTGATAACCATATCAATAGCTTTACAGTGATCTTCAACATAAAGCCAGTCACGAATCTGCATACCGTCACCGTAAACAGGAAGATTCTTGTGCTGAAGAGTGTTATTCATAATAAGAGGAATAAGCTTTTCAGGGAACTGGAATGGTCCATAGTTGTTTGAACAACGGGTAATGTTAATTGGGAATTTATATGTATCGCCAAATGCTTTTACAAAAAAGTCTGCTGATGCCTTTGAAGATGAGTATGGTGAATGTGGGTCAAGAGGAGTAGTCTCCATAAAATAGCCTGTCTCACCCAAAGAACCGTAAACCTCGTCAGTAGAAACCTGTAGATATTTTACGTCCTCTTTGTACTGGTCATCGCCAATAGTCCAAGCAACCTTAGCACACTGAAGCATATTTACCGTACCCTCAACGTTTGTTTTAACAAATATTTCAGGGTTTGTAATAGAGCGGTCAACGTGGCTTTCTGCCGCAAAGTTTACAACGTAGTCAACGTCATTTTCAGCAAAAATCTTAGAGATTGCTTCTCTGTCACAGATGTCAGCCTGAACAAAACTATAGCGTGGGTCATTTTCTACGCTCTTAAGATTTTCAAGATTACCTGCATAAGTAAGCTTGTCTACATTTATAATCTTAATGTCATCATACTTATTTAACATATAGATTACAAAGTTTGAGCCAATAAAGCCTGCGCCGCCTGTTACTAAATAGGTTTTCATATTATTAGTCCTCCACTTTTGAAATATATTCTTTTAAAGCGATTTCCCAATCGCGCATTTCATTGCCAACTGTACACTCAAGCGCCAAATTGCGTAGCGATGAATATTCGGGGCGTTTGGTCGGTACATTAAATTTTGCGTTGTATTCTTCGGTAGTGCAGGGTGTTACCGTGTCACCAAGTCCGGAATACTCGGCAATTTTTACTGCAAAATCATACCAAGAGCATTCGCCCTCACCCGTGCAGTGATAAATACCATATTCTTCGGTAACGGCAAGTTTGAGAAGATGATGTGCTAAATCGTTTGCGTTGGTTGGGTTGCCGCGTTGGTCACAAACAACACCAATACCGCCGTTAGCCTTTATTACACGACGCACGGTCTTAACAAAGTTTTTACCAATATAGCCATAAAGCCACGAAGTGCGCACTACAAACGAACGTTTACAAAAGCTTAAAGCGTACTTTTCACCCAAAGCCTTTGATGCGCCGTAAACGCTTTGTGGGTCAACCTTGTCCCACTCGCAGTAAGGCTTTTTGCCGTTGCCCGCAAATACGTAATCGGTAGATACGTGAACAAGCTTAGCACCAATGTTTTCAGCGCATACTGCTAAATTTTTAACACCCAGCGCGTTAACCTTGAATGCCGTTTGGTAGTCGCTTTCACAACCGTCAACGTTTGTCATAGCCGCACAGTTAATAATTACATCCGGCTTGTTAGCAGATACGTATTGGCTGACAGTTTCCATATTAGAAATGTCAAGCGTATCAATATCTACCGGTAAAATCTCGGCATTTAAAACGCCTTGTGGTGCCGCGCCAATTTCACTTTTACCGCTTTTTAAAATTGACTGTAATTCATTGCCTAACTGCCCGTTACAGCCTGTAATCATTATTTTCATTTATATTTACCCCTCCACTTAAACAAGAATTTAAAGCAAGAAATAATATGAATAATTAAATACTTTAAGCTTTTTGAGCTTTCGCGCTCCCAAGCGTGTGTAACCGCAAACTGTGGCAACATAATTACCTTTCCTTTGCTTTTGGCTTTAAGAGCCAAATCAGCGTCTTCGAGGTACATAAAATAACGTTCATCAAAGCCAAGTATTTTTTTAAAAACGTCGCCCCTTATGCAAAAGAAGCAGCCTGTACAAAAGTCTATTTCGGTAGGCTCGGTTATTTCACGTTCAGCCCAAACATACTCACTGCGCACACTATCTGACAATCTACCAAAAAACAATCTTTTAAAGGTGGGACGCTCTTTTGGTAGCTTTTGCTCAGTACCATTGGTATTTAAGATTTTGGGCATAGCCATAACCACATCGGGATCAGCCTCAAAATAATCTACCATATCTGAAAGCACGTCGGAGTTTATGGTTATGTCGGGATTTATAACAAAATGGTATTTACCAATTTGATTATCTAACACCCTATTATGCGCGGCGCCAAAGCCAATGTTTTTATCATTTCTTATAACTGTAACGCCGTTTATTTTTTCTATACACTTAACAGTACCGTCACTTGACGCGTTATCGATAACGTAGAGAGTAAGGTTGTATTTTTTAGTGTTATTTAAAATGCTTTCAACAGTTGCAGGAGCTCGTCCTATATCGTTATAGGTTACTATTGATGCAGAAATATTAATATCACTGCCCATAAACGCTCTCCCTTCAACCAAGTTTTATTTATTTAATAATACCATCATTTTATAAAATAAGCAACTATATTTTATTTTAAAAATCCGTTTACAATTTCTTCTTCGGCTTGTTTTTCGCTAAGGCCCAGTGTCATAAGCTTTATAAGCTGTTCGCCCGCAATTTTGCCTATTGCCGCCTCGTGAATTAAGGATGCGTCAATGTGGTTGGCGTTAATTTCGGGTATGGCACTAACTCGTGCTTCACCCATAATAATTGCATCGCATTCTGTATGGCCGTGACACTTGCTGTTGCCGTTAATATTTGAACGGTAAACCTGAACCGAATTGTCGCACGCTACCGAGCGTGACACAACGTTAGCGCTTGCGTTTTCGCCGTTCATATCTACCGAAAAATCGGTATCGGCACGTTGGGTGCCATGGGTCATAAGCTTTTCGCGAATAATGAGCGATGCATCGGCCTCAAGTGTCGCGCGAGTAACGCGGCTTGTGTTATCAATACCTTTTATTTGGCTTGTTTCCATTTCCATATAGCCGCCCTCGGCAATATTTACAACGGTGGTTGGGTTCATATTTTTGCCGCCTGTTCCGTCGCCGTCGCCATAATGACGTTCAATATACTTAACGCGCGCGTTTTTGCCAACAAAGAAAGAGTGTATGCCGTCGTGTCGTGATTCTTCACTGCCGCAGTTATGAATACCGCAACCCGCCATTATTGTAACATCACAGTCGTAACCAATTATAAAATCGTTATAGACTAAATCGTTTATGCCGCTTTCACTAATTATAACCGGTATGTGTATAGTCTCGCCCTTTGTACCCGGACGAATAATAATATCAATACCGTCTTTATCGGTTTTGTTGCGAATATCAACGCTTTCGGTGACGTGACGCTCGGCAAGTGAGCCATTTGCGCGTATATTAAACGCGCCGCCGGTAACGCCATCCATATCGGCAATAATTTTAAGTAAATCTTTTTCAATATTGTTCATCACTGCGCCCCCTTCATATTGTTAGTAAGCACAGGGCAAACCGCACTTGTTTTGCCAAGCAATTCGGGCAAAATATCATCGCGTTTGCCATAAGATTTAAGCTCGCCTGCGGATAATACCGCAACCTTATCGGCAATATTTAAAATGCGCTCTTGGTGAGATATTATAATTATTGAACCGCCCAGAGTTTCATGCATTTTTTCAAAAACGTTTATAAGGTTACCAAAGCTCCAAAGGTCGATACCTGCCTCAGGCTCGTCAAAAAGCGATACCTTTGTGCTGCGTGCCAAAACGGTAGCAATCTCTATTCTTTTAAGCTCGCCGCCCGAAAGAGATGCATTAACCTCGCGGTTGATATAATCGCGTGCGCAAAGACCAACCTGTGACAAATAGTCACAAGCCTCTGACATACTTATTTCTTTACCCGATGCCAAACGTATAAGGTCGTTTACGGTAATCCCCTTAAAGCGTACCGGCTGTTGAAAAGCAAAGCTTATGCCTTTCTTTGCTCGCTCGGTAATTGAAAGGTCGGTAATATCTTCACCGTCAAGCAAAATTTTACCGCTTGTTGGCTTTATAATACCCGCAATAATTTTAGCGAGTGTAGATTTGCCGCCACCGTTTGGACCCGTAATTGCCAAAAAGCCATCGGTAATATCCATTGAAATATCTTTTAAAATTTCTTTTTCGCCGTCCTCTGTTTCGGCCGAAAATGAAATATTTTTAAGCTGTAACATTTACTTCCTCCATTTTTGGTGTACATACATAGGTATTATACAATTTTTATTACAAAAAAGCAATATTATTATTTACTAAATATATCCTTTTATGGTATAATACCTACATTATTTATAAAAGCTAAAACGGAGAAATTAAAATGAACGTTATAGAAAAAATTACACAAGAGCTAAATCTTAAATTATGGCAAACCGAAGCGGCGATAAAACTGCTTGACGAGGGTAATACCGTGCCCTTTATTGCGCGTTACCGTAAGGAAGTAACAGGCAGTCTTGATGACCAAATTTTACGTACACTTTCTGAAAGACTGGCTTATTTACGCAACCTGCAAGAAACAGCTGAAAAATATAAAGCCGCTATTGAAGAGCAAGGTGCCTTAACCGAAGAACTTGCCGCCGCTATTGATGCGGCTGCGACTCTTACCGAGCTTGACGACCTTTACCGTCCATATAAGAAAAAGCGTAAGACACGTGCTTCTGTTGCAAAAGAAAAGGGGCTCTCTCCCCTTGCGGATTTAATATATGAACAAAACCCCGACAGCGCCG
This sequence comes from Acutalibacteraceae bacterium, assembly GCA_045534895.1. Lineage (GTDB taxonomy): Bacteria > Bacillota > Clostridia > Oscillospirales > Acutalibacteraceae > UBA737. The sequence goes on along the minus strand of JAZSKN010000003.1, from coordinate 51,942 downwards.
AACCGCTTGAGCTTGCAAAAGAGTATATAAACGAAGAATTAGGCGTAGAAACTGCCGAAGACGCACTGCAAGGCGCTATGGACATAATTGCCGAAATGATAAGTGACGACGCCGATATACGCAAGCGTATGCGTTTTGTGTGTATGGCGCACGGTAAGCTCGTGGTAAAAGCCGCAGGCGAAGAGCTTGACGTTTACGAAATGTATAAAGAGTATGAAGAACCGCTTTCTAAAATTGCAAATCACCGAGTTTTAGCCATAAACCGTGGTGAAAAAGAAGATTTTTTAAAGGTTTCGGTAGATTTCGACCGAGACAAAGCGATGTTTATAATTTCTCGCGACCACATCAAAGAGGGCTCACCTTGTACCGAGGTTGTAAAGGCGGCGGCAGAGGACGCGTACACCCGTCTTATCTTCCCCTCTATCGAACGTGAAATGAGAAATGCGCTTACCGATAAAGCAAGCGCTGACGCAATAAAGGTGTTTTCTAAAAATTTACAACAGCTTCTTATGCAACCCCCTGTAAAAGATACTGTAACCATAGGTCTTGACCCGGGTTACCGCACAGGCTGTAAGGTAGCGGTTGTAGACGGCACGGGTAAGGTGCTTGACACGGGCGTTATCTACCCCGTACCCCCTCACAACAAAATTGAAGAAGCTAAAAAGATAATTAAAAACCTTGTTAAAAAACACAATGTTCGCACCTTTGCAATAGGCAACGGTACTGCAAGTCACGAAACCGAATGCTTTGCCGCCGAGGTTATAAAGGAAATTGACGATGGTCTTAACTATATGGTAGTAAGTGAAGCTGGTGCGAGTGTGTACTCGGCGTCCCCGCTTGCAGCAGAAGAATTTCCACAGTTTGACGTAGCGCTCAGAAGTGCAGTATCAATTGCTCGACGTATGCAAGACCCGCTTGCCGAGCTTGTAAAAATAGAGCCTAAAGCTATTGGTGTTGGTCAATATCAACACGATATGCCCGAGCGTGAACTTGCAACAAGCCTTGACGGTGTTGTGGAATACTGCGTAAACTCGGTTGGTGTCGATCTTAACACAGCGTCGGTACAACTACTTTCACGTGTGTCGGGTATAAATAGTGCAATTGCTAAAAACATTGTCGCTTACCGTGAAGAAAACGGTGTATTTACCGACCGCGCACAGCTTAAAAAAGTTTCTAAGCTTGGCCCTAAAGCATACGAGCAATGCGCAGGCTTCTTGCGTATTATTGGCGGCAAAAAGCCACTTGACAACACAAGCGTTCACCCCGAAAGTTACGATGCCGCAACCCGTCTTTTAAAGCTTTGCGGTTTTAGCGAAAAGGATGTTGCCGACCGTAAAATCAGCGGTATTACCGAACAACTTGAAACTCGTGGCGCAGATTCTTTAGCCGAAGAACTTGGTATTGGTGTACCAACACTTATAGATATTGCAAAAGAGCTTGAAAAACCGGGTCGCGACCCACGCGACGAGTTACCAAAGCCAATGCTACGTCAAGATATTATGAGTATGGAAGATTTAAAGCCCGGTATGGAGCTTACAGGTACTGTACGTAATGTTATTGACTTTGGCGCATTTGTTGATATTGGCGTTCATCAAGACGGGCTTGTTCATATTTCTCAAATCACCAACCGCTTTATAAAACATCCGTCAGAGGTGCTAAAGGTTGGCGATATTGTTACTGTTTGGGTGCTTAATGTTGAACCCAACAAAAAACGCATTTCCCTCACGATGAGAAAGGACAAGTTAAATAATGACTAAAAAAAGCAATTTAAAGGGCAGTCTTATACTCTGCACAGCGGCACTGCTTTGGGGACTTGCTTTTGTGGTACAAAACCGTGCGGCAGATAAAATACCGCCCTTTACCTTTAACTGTCTTCGTTCAATTATAGGTGCGCTGTTTTTGTTTGGATTTATGGCTTTGATGTCCATAAAAAACAAAGACTATGTAATAGTTCCTAAAGCGATAAACAAAAAGCTTTTACTTACAGGCGGCGTCTTGTGCGGCTTGGCGCTTGCTATTTCTACCAATTTTCAACAGTTTGGCATTGCCGCCTACCCTGACGGCGCACCTGTAGAAGCGCGCTCGGGATTTATAACTGCATTATATGTAATTGTAGTTCCTATTTTGTCGGTTTTTGTAAAGAAAAAAGTGCCGATTATAGTATGGCTCTCGGCACTTGTGGCAATTATAGGATTTTATATGCTGTGCCTTTTTGAAGGCGCTGGCGGTTTTTACCTTGCCGATATATTAGTTCTCGCCTGCACATTCACTTTTTCATTACATATTATCGTAATAGATAAATATTGCGATGCCATAGGCGGTGTGCGGCTTTCAGCGTTTCAGTTTGTTTTCGCCGCAATATTTTCGGGAATATTGGCACTTGTATTTGAACTTGATTTAATAAACATTCAAAAGATTACTTCAGTAATACCCGAAATTTTATATATGGGTATTGTGTCAAGCGGTATTGCATACACATTACAAATCGTTGGTCAAAAATATGCCGAACCCGCAATTGCATCGCTTTCAATGAGCCTTGAAAGTGTGTTTGCTGCGCTTGGCGGTTGGGTAATTTCGGGCAACGCGCTAAAGGGCAATGAAATTATCGGTTGCTTGCTTGTCTTCTCCGCAATAACACTCGCGCAAATACCCGAGTTTTTTAAAAAGAAAAACGTATAAAATGAACATCCAACATTTATTCATAAAAGCAAAAGCACCTGCTTAAGCAGGTGCTTTTGTTATTTTAATTGTGCATTACTTTTTAAGTGCTATAGCGGCCTTTGCCTTTTCTACAATATTTACAGCACGAAGGCCAAATTCGTCCAAGAGTTTTACTGCAGGACCCGAGTGACCAAACTCGTCATAAACGCCAAGTTTTACGACCGGTACGGGTACTGTTTCGCAAACAACCTCGCTTACAGCAGAACCAAGACCACCAATTACCGAATGCTCTTCGGCAGTAACGATAGCGCCTGTCTCACGTGCTGACTTGATTATAATATCGCGGTCGATAGGCTTAATTGTAGCCATATTGATAATGCGAGCGTTAATACCCTCAGCTTTAAGAAGGTCATAAGCCTCGAGTGCTTCTTTAACCATAAGACCTGTTGCAATAATGGTAACGTCGTTACCCTCGCGAAGCTCAACACCCTTACCAATCTGGAAGTTATAGCTTTCGTCAAAAACAACCGGCACTGCAAGACGACCAAATCGCATATAAACAGGACCGTCACACTGGAATGCTGCACGAACGGCAAGTCTAGCCTCGGTGTCATCGGCAGGGTTAATAATGGTCATACCGGGTATTGTGCGCATAAGGGCGATGTCCTCGTTACACTGGTGTGTAGCGCCGTCCTCACCAACCGAAATACCTGCGTGTGTAGCGCCGATAATAACGTTAAGATGTGGGTAACCTACCGAGTTGCGAACCTGCTCAAAAGCACGACCTGCCGCAAACATAGCAAACGAGCTTACTACTACCTTTTTACCAGTAGCCGCAATACCTGCCGCAATGCTTACCATATTTTGCTCGGCAATACCGCAGTTGTAAAAACGCTCTGGGTATGCCTTTTTGAATTTACCTGTTTGTGTAGCGGCCGCAAGGTCAGCGTCCATTACAATAAAATCGTCACGCTCGGCGCCAAGCTCTACCAAAGTTTCACCAAAGCCTACACGTGTTGCAACTGTTTTAATATCTGCCATATTAGCCACCCCCTTAATTAAATGCAGCAAGCGCTGCTGTAAGTTCTTCCATAGCTACGGCATAAAGCTCGTCATTAGGAGTCGCGCCGTGCCAGTTAACTGCATTTTCCATATAAGATACGCCCTTACCCTTTACGGTATTAGCAATAATTGCTACAGGCTTATCTACGGTTTTTGCTTCTGCGAGAGCCGACTCAATAGCGTCATAATCGTGACCGTCAATGGTAATTACGTGCCAGCCGAACGCCTCAAACTTTTTGTCAACAGGCTTTGCGCTATTTACTTCATCAATTGTACCGTCAATCTGCAAATTATTAAGGTCGATAAATGCGGTAAGGTTAGAAAGCTTTTTATTGCTTGCAAACATTGCAGCCTCCCAAACCTGACCTTCCTCGATTTCGCCATCGCCAAGAATTGTATAAACGTTATAGTTATCACCGAAATGCTTACTTGAAAGCGCCATACCAACGGCGGTTGATATACCCTGACCGAGAGATCCCGTAGACATATCTACACCGGGGATATTTTTCATATCCGGGTGTCCTTGCAATCGTGAACCTATTTGACGAAGGGTAATAAGCTCGTCCACGGGGAAAAATCCGCGAAGAGCGAGTGTAGCATAAAGAGCAGGCGCCGCATGGCCTTTTGAAAGGACAAATCTGTCACGCTTAGGGTCTTTTGGATTTTCGGGATTAATGTTCATCTCTTTAAAATAGAGATATGTAAGTATCTCTGCTATAGATAGTGAACCACCCGGATGACCTGCTTTTGCCGCGTGTACGCCTTCGATAATACCAATACGCACCTTGCAAGCAATTTCTTGTAACTGTTTTTTAAATGTTGCTTCCATTGTTTAGTTTCCTTTCGGTAAGATAATCTATAAAATCGGCAACAGCGCCGTTTTGTACGCTCCCTACCACCACGTCGGCTGCCACTTTAACCTCGTCGGGTGAATCGGCAAGCGCGGCACCAATATTGGCGGTTTTAATCATTTCAAGGTCGTTATAATAATCACCTATGGCGTAACAACAACCCTCGCTTATATTTAATTTTTCACAAAGTATTTTAAGTGTTGCCGCTTTTGAAACATTTTGCGGCACGTGTTCGTAATAATAACGCCGTCTGCCATCAATTACAGCCGAAGTATCTACAAACTGTGATTGATGTGTAAATTGCGAAATAATGCTTTTGGTGGTTGTAGCCTCATCGCTATTGGCAAAAAGATATATAACCTTGTTCCAATTATACTGTAAGGCATCGTCAAACGCAAGCGGTAATGAGTTAAGATTTTCATAATTTTCGTGGTCGACGGTCTCTTGACTTTGCTGAAGCACCAAAACCTTTTTTCCGCTGTGCGCTTCAATACCAACCGTTTTACAGCCATCCATCACCGCTTTAACAATATGACAATCGCTTTTAGGTACAAAAAGCTCGTAAATTGCTTTGTCATTTTTTATGTCATAAATCATACTGCCATTTGCCACTATAGACGGCGAAATGCAGTCAAGCTTACTTGTAACGTGTGATATGGCGCCTGCGGTTCGACCTGTAGCAAGCGCAAAATGACCGCCCTCGCTTACAAAATATTTTATTTTTTCTATGTTTACTTGCGGCATATAGTCGTTAACTATGAGTGTGCCGTCTATATCGCACGCAAGAAGGCATCCGTCAAAAATTCCCATTGTTTTTAAGTTAACCTCTGCACTCGTTTAAAAATTTAGTAAAATATTCGGGTAGTTCGCTTGTAAATTCCATATATTCGTGAGTAGCGGGGTGAATAAACCCTATTTTACGCGCGTGAAGGCATTGACCTCCAAGCTTAGTAATCACCTTGTTGGGACCGTAAACGTCATCGCCTGCAACAGCATGACCGAGCGATGCCATATGTACGCGTATTTGGTGGGTTCTGCCCGTTTCAAGACGGAGCTTAACGTGGGTAAAATTACCAAAACGCTCAAGCACGGTGTAGTGAGTTACTGCCTCTTTACCACCCTCAACTATAGCCATTTGCTTACGCTTTACACTGTGACGCGCTATTGGGGCGTTAACTGTGCCGCTATCGTTTTTTAAATTACCGTACACCACAGCCTCATACTCGCGAGTAAGTGAGTGTTCTTTTATTTGTTCTGCCAAAAACAAATGTGCGTTATCGTTTTTAGCCACAAGCAAAAGTCCACTTGTGTTTTTGTCGATACGGTGCAAAATACCCGGTCGCATAACACCGTTAATGCCCGAAAGGCTATCGCCGCAGTGATACATTATAGCATTTACAAGTGTACCGCTATAGTTGCCCGCCGCGGGATGAACAACCATATTTTTAGGCTTATTTACAACCAAAAGATGCTCGTCCTCATAAACTATATCAAGAGGTATATTTTCGGGCTCTACTTCATACTCTTGTGGGTCGGGAATTGTAATATCAATACAGTCGCCCGACTTAAGCTTTGTATTTTTGGCTGCCGCCTTGCCGTTTACGGTAACGAAACCATCTGAAATAAGGGTTGCGGCGTAAGAGCGCGTAACCTGCGTTTTTTCGGCTAAAAACACATCAAGACGGCGGTATCCGCCGTCGTCAAATGTAAAATTAAAAGTTTTCATCTTGTTGATTATTGGTTGCTTGCGACATAACATCTGCAAGAGTTTTTTGTTTTGCCTTGTTTTCTTCGATAATTCCTACAAAGAAGTAAATCATTAAAAGCCCTGCGCCTATAACGATGGCGCAATCGGCAATGTTAAATACAGGAAACGTAGGCCAAAACTCAAAATGTAAAAAGTCAATTACCTTGCCGTCGCGGAAAATGCGGTCAATCATATTACCTATACCGCCCGACAACACTAATACTATTGCCCAAAACATAAGCTTATCTTTAGTGCCATATTTTAGCAACAGCGCAATGCAAACCAGCATAACAATAATTGTTACCGATAGCAATAGCCATGTGTAGCCGCCAAGCATACCCCACGCGCCGCCATCGTTAAGAATGTAGGTAATGTCTATAATTTTGGGTAAAAATTTATAGGATACCCCCATTGTAAAGTTAGCCTTAATGTAAAGCTTGGTGAATTGGTCAGCAAGCAAAACTACCACACCGGTAATTGCCGCTAAAATATATGTTATCACCCGTTATACACTCCTATGCTTTAAATTTATTCTTCTGCTTCGTCCTGCTCTTCATCATCAAGATCAAAGTCATCGGCATTAATTACAAATCCGCTTGACGCAGGTGCCTTTTCTTCGGTTTTGGGCTCTTCGGTTAAATCGGATTCTTGCGCTTCAACGTTCTCTTCGACTTCGCTAATGATTGGCTGTGGATTTTTAACGTATTCATCTATGTCGGGAATGTCATTGTACGAGAGCGCTACAGCCGCCGCAATTTCGGCAGGATCGTTTGGCACAGTATCGGGCAGGCTTGACAGTAATTCAAGATGCTCTTTATACTTGCTTGTAACCTCTGCTTTAAAGGCGGCAATTTCCATCTTCATTTTATTAAACAACAGCTGTTGACGGTCTATACAGCCCTGTGTTGCTTCTTGAATTGCGTTTTGTTTATTTTGTGCGTTTTCGATTATTTTATCAACATCGCTTTGAAGAGCGGTTTTGCGCTCGCCTGCTTTTTTATCGAATGCGTCTGTAAGTTCTTTTTCTTGCTCGGTGATTTTTTCAATACTTGCTTGTGCCGAAGAAACTATCTGCTCACTTTTAGCCTTTGCCTCTTCTACAATCTGATCTGCAAATTTTTGCGCGCTTATAAGAACGTTTTGTATATTACCCTGAGAGTTTTTGCAGTCTTCTAATTCCTCTTTTAACGAAACTATTTTTGCATTCATTTCTTTAAGAGTGCGTTCAAACTGCTCGTAATCGGCCTCGACCTTATCAAGAAGAATGTCAACCTCTTCTTTTTTATAGCCGCCCATTGCGGTACCAAAACGTACGTTTCTGATTTCATTTGCACTTAACATAAATAAACATCCTCCGAACTAATATTATATGTATTTATTATATTTTAGTATAATTCTGCCTTTTTTAGAATGCATATCGCAAGACACAATTTCAAACCGTCCCTTTTGACGAATTGTTACAATATCATTGTCTGATATTGTGCAAGTAACCTTTTGACAACAAACCGAGTTTACCGATACAAGACCTTCGCTAATGCGGTTTGCCGCGTCACTGCGTGAAGCGTTACACAATGCCGCCACAACACAGTCAAGACGGGTTGATGCTACGCTTGAGGTAAACTGTTGCTTTTTGCCAAGACTTGGCAAGGGCTCGGTATAGCCCTGTGTCATATTTATGCCGACGTTACCTATTTTATTTATTTGTGATGATACATACCCTGCCACATCGCTGTGAACAAACACAACGGCTCTGCCTGCCTCGACCAATATATCACCAACCGTTTCGCGAGTAATGCCCAGCGCCATTAGCGCACCCAAAAAATCACGATGACTTAAAGTGTCGCAGTTGCGATATGTAAAGGTAAATGCCGTTATGGGATATACCGGGTCATCACACCAGTCGGGCATAAAGCACAGCATTGTGCGCTCGGCACCCAGATATCCTCCATAAAAATTATGGCGACCCATACTTTGCGCTTGGCTTTTAACTGCCGCTGTTTCAGACGGGGTTAAAAACCCTAAAAATTTAGGACTTGAAGTTTTATGACATAAATTTGCAAGGTCGTTAACCCTTGCAGGTAATAGTTCACTATCCATTAAAAGTAAATTTTGCCGTCTTCAAATTCTTCGGGCAAAAGCTCACCCATAACATCTACACCACGGGCAACAATTATAAAAGTATTTTTTGCAACCTTGCGCATATTACCACCGTTGGCATATGCCACGCCGCTTAAAAAGTCAACTATTCGGCGGCTTACGTCGCGAGCGCTTTCTTCGAGATTAAGAACAACCGTTTTACCCTCGTTAAGATGATCGGCTATTGTTGTAACCTCATCAAAACGGTCGGGCTTTACCAATACAACCTGTAAACCACTATTGCTTTGGGTATAGTTAATTGTTTTGGATTTTATAAGCTTTGCAGGCGTTTCTTTTTTAGTGGTATATACGGGTTCATCATATAGCTTTTCGCGTGAAGAATGCTCAGCCTCTTCTGCTACCTCGTTTTCGTAATCATCCTCATCGGGGAGTACCATAATGTTTTTAATGCTTTCCCATAGACTCATAAATACACTTCCTTTTTAAATATTATAGTTGCGTCTGCCAAAAAGCGCCGTACCAAGACGCACCATATTGGCACCCTCTTGGATAGCGACTTCGTAATCATCGGACATACCCATAGACAATATTTCCATACTACTATTATCTATTTTTTTAAGTCCAATGTCAACAAACAGTTTTTTCATTTTTGCAAAATACGCGCGGTTTTGCTCAGGATTTTCGCAAATCGGGGGTATTGCCATTAAACCTTTTACGCAAACACCCTCAAGCGCTGCTATTTTTTGCACAGCCTCTAAGGCATCGTTATAATTAAAGCCCGACTTACTATCCTCGTTACCGATGTTAATTTCAAGTAAAATATCCATCGTTTTATTGTGCTTTGTTGCTTGCTTTGAAATCTCTTGAGCTAAACGATAAGAATCTACCGAATGGATAAGCTCTACCTTATCTATTATATCTTTCACTTTGTTTGTTTGCAAATGACCTATAAAGTGCTTGTGCGCCACACTGTAAAATTCATACTTAGATAAAAATTCTTGCACACGATTTTCACCAATAAAGCTAATACCGCGTGAAATTGCGTGGTTTATTACCTGCACATCAACGGTTTTAGTGGCGGCAAGCAGAGTTATGTCGTTAAGGCTTTTGCCTGCTTTTTGTGCCGCGAGTTCTATGTTTTTAACTATAGCTTTATAATTTTCATCAAATATTTCAATCGACGATTTTTCCGTCATATAGGCGCTTCCCCTTTACTACAACATCATCATATAAACGCAAAACCGATTCGTTACTTACTTGTTGTTCGCAAATAATATATTCATCGGTACGATAGAGCACATTTACACCAACAAACTTAAGCGTTATTCCTGATCTTACAAACACACCGGTTTTTCCATCTTGTACACGCAACGCCTTAGTAGGAACCTTAAGACCTGAAAAAGTGTTGTTTACAATGGTCATAGCCCCTGTTCGTATAGATGCTAACTCGCTGTTCATTTGCTGACAAGAAAAAATCATAACTGCAGTGTTTTCTTGCTTTGAAGTATTGATTTTTTCGAGCGTTACATCAAGTGTTGGAGCAGATTTTACATTTGTTTGCAGTATTAATTTGTCACCGGTTTTATATTTTAAAGAATCGCTTATACTAACCTTTGCGGCAATATACCACGTATACCCCGACACTATTTTTCCCACGGTGTTTTCGGGGGCTTTTTCAATTTTAATAGAGTCAATAAACTCGGGCGTAATATTTTCGATATTATCACAGTTAAGCACCTTTTCATAACCGTCTATTACCGATACAAAATAACCCGAAGTGTCGGTTTTTATACTTCCTATAGGTTGCGGTAGCGCTGCATTTAAACCGTCGCGCTCGACCTTTAGTTCTTCAAGTCGCGCCGAAAAATCGGCTTGCTCGCCAGTAATCATTTGTCGGCGGCTTATATTTGTAAGCAGTTCTGTAGAATGCTCGTCAACGTCAGAAAAATTACCTGTTGCCACACTACGAAGCATTTCATTAAGCGAATTGTTAACCTTTGAATTAATAAGTGATATATCTGCGGCCTCAACATCGTTATAACCCTGTATTTGCTCTATATCTTTAATTCTATCGTTTAAATGTTCAATACGATTTACAGTAACAGAAGCCTCCGCGTCGGCATAAATATTTGCTATTGTTCCGCTTTTGGCAACGCGTTCGCCGTCTGACAACACAAAATGCAGCGCACCGGCGGTTTCACAAGTGATTAAGCTTTCTTCACGTATTACCATACCGTTTATTTTAAAGCCTTCGGTAACGGTCTCGTATTCTGCACTTATAGTTGTAATTGGCTTATATGTGGAGGAATAAACCTGATGAACTACGAATACTACTGCAATAAAACACAATATAAATTTTAATACTTTGTGATCACCCATATTACTCCTCCTTTACTATTTTTAATGCCATATCTAAGGCATTTTCGATTTCATCTTTGTATATCCAGTTTATGCGTGTGTCTTTATTGAACCACGTAAGCTGTCGCTTGGCATAACGACGTGTTGCACGCTTAAGATTTTCGGTTGCCTCTTCAAATGTTATAAGGCCATCAAAATAATCAAAAAACTCTTTGTGCCCTATTGCCTGAACGGCACCACCGCCAAGATTTTTATCATAAGCGGATTTAGCCTCTTTTAGCAAACCGTTTTTAAGCATTATATCAACACGTGTGTTTATGCGTTCGTAAAGCTTTTCGCGGTCACGATATGTGATGCCAATCAAGCAAGCATCGTATGGCGATTCATTTTTTATAGATTGCTCGTCGTTAAACGATTTTGTATTACCGGTACTCTCGTAAATTTCAAAAGCACGAATAATTCGTTTTTTATCGTTCGGGTGCAATTTGCTTGCAGCATCAGGGTCAATTTCACAAAGTCTGCTTAGCATCTCGGCGCCACCGACAAGGTCATATTCTTTGGTTATACGCTCGCGAAGCTCATAGTCGGTTTCACTTTCAATAAACTCTACGTTATTGACAAGCGAATTTATATATAGTCCCGTACCGCCAACAATTATTGGCGTTTTACCACGAGAAGCAATTTCGCTTATCTTTTGGCGCGCCGCTTTAACGTAATCAGCAACAGTATAGCTGCTTCCATAGGGCAAAAACTCTACAAGATGATGCGGAACACCCTCGGTTTCACTATCGTCAGGCGCCGCAGAGGCAATATGCATATCGCAGTAAATCTGCATAGAATCTGCCGAGATGACCTCGCCGTCAAAATATTTGGCAAGCTCTATTCCAAGCCCTGTTTTACCCGAAGCGGTAGGACCCACCACACAAATTATTTTTTGTTTATTCATTGTATTCTTCCAAAATATTTTTCAAGGTTATACTTTTTAATCTCAAACGCAACAGGTCTGCCATGTGGACAGTACATAATATCATTGTCGCCAAGCACCTTTATTGCAAGATTTAATCTTTCTATATCAGAGGTTATATAACCTGCCTTTATTGCCGCTTTACAAGCGACGGTATGGAGTATATCGTCTATACGCTCAAGGTCAACGTTACCTTTTTGCGCAAGGCTATGGGCCGCTTCCACAATGATGCCTTCAGCATCCTCTTTAGAAAGCATAGAAGGTATTGCACGTACCAAAACCGATTCGTTGCCGAAGTCCTCTACCTCAAAACCATACTGGGAGAGAATCGATACGTTGTTTATCATAGCGGTATATTCATCACCGATAAGCTTTACGGTTACGGGAATAAGCAGCGACTGGCTTTCTATTACGTGATTTTCTTTAAGCTTGTTAAATAAAATTCTTTCGTGGGCGGCGTGCTTGTCTATCATAAATACGCTTTCGCCCTTTTGCGCTACAATATATGTGTTAAAGGCTTCACCTATAAGCTTAATTTCCTCTTTTGGTGAATATTCTTTTTCTACGACCTGTGGTGTGGGTTGTTTGGCTTTTGGAATTTCATTTTCAAACTCTTCATCTTTTACTATATCAACAACCGTTTTCTTTTGGGGTACGTTGGGTTTAAACTCATCACGTAAAAAAAACGGAGTATTATCAGCCTTTAATCGAACAGGCTCGGCCTTGGGTTCTATTGGCTCAGGCTTTACCTCAACCTTAGGTTGTGGCTTTATTTCCTGAACGGGCAAATTAACCGCTGTTTGACGATATTGCTCGGCGGTCATATGTAAAAAGGTATTGTTTTTAGGTGGTGTTACGGCAATCTCGGGGCGGGTGTCGCCCGAAAGGATTGCATTTTTTACAGCGTTATAAACTGCAGTAAATACACGCTTTTCATCACTGAATCGCACCTGTGTTTTTGCCGGATGCACGTTAACGTCAACCGTTTCAAAGGGTATTTCTACACCAAGCACAAATACAGGAAATTTGCCCACCATCGCACTGTTTTTATAGGCTTGCTCTGTAGCGGCAGTAATAGTACCTGACTGCACGTAACGACCGTTTAAAAAGGTAAACTGATACGCGCGTGACGCACGACAAGAAACCGGCTTGCAAACAAGACCTGTAACCTTTACGCCGTCAAGTGTTAGACTAACCGGAATAAGTGTATTGGAAATTTCACGACCCAAAATGCTGTAAGCCGCCGAAGATAGCTTACCGTCACCCGAGGTTGCAAGTGTTTGCTTGCCGTCACGTATTAGCTTAAAGGCAATTTCAGGGTGTGAAAGTGCCTGACGCTCTATAATAGCCGATACGGTAGTTCCCTCCGACACATCTTTTTTAAGAAACTTCATACGAGCGGGTGTATTGTAAAACAGGTCGCGAACAATAAGAGTTGTACCGTCTGGGCAACCAACCTCTTCATATAAAACCTCTTCCCCACCCTCTATTTTATAATGTGTACCAAAGTCCTCGTCAGTAGTTTTGGTAAACATTTCTACACGGGACACAGCACTTGTGGCCGCCAAAGCTTCTCCACGGAAGCCGAGTGTCGAAATACTGTCAAGGTCTACGGCTTTTTCGATTTTACTTGTGGCGTGACGCAAAAATGCCTTTGGCACATCCTCATTTGCTATTCCGCAACCGTTATCGGTTATGCGAATATAGGTTATACCACCACGCTGAATTTCAACCGTTATGTGTGTGGCGCCCGCATCTATTGAGTTTTCGACTGCCTCTTTTACTATTGAAGCGGGACGCTCCACAACCTCGCCTGCCGCAATAAGCTCGGCAATGGATTTTGGCAGTATATTAATCTTTGGCATTTTTGTTCACCTCTTTAAATTTAGATTGACTTTGCTTTGTTGGCAATATCAAAAAGAACACCCATAGCCTCGATCGGCGTCAAAGTATTGACATCTATTGCTTGCAGTTCGCGCAAAATATCGGTAGCCCCCTGCATTTCAAGTGACATCTGGTCGGTATTTGATTCTACCGTTTTATAAGTAACAATTCCGCTTTCGAGCGTTTGTTTTAGTATTTGCTTAGCGCGGCGAATTACCGAGTCGGGTATACCGCCTAATTTTGCAACCTCTATACCGTAGCTGTCATCGGCACCACCCGGTACTATACGGCGAAGGAATATTATGTCATCGCCGCGTTTTTTAACGGCGATATTATAGTTCTTTATACCGTCAAGCTCGTTTTCCATCTCGGTAAGCTCGTGATAATGCGTTGCAAAAAGACTTTTTGCGCCAAGCTTTTTCTTATCGGCAACAAATTCAAGCACAGCACGCGCTATTGACATACCGTCAAATGTAGAAGTACCTCGACCAATCTCGTCAATTATAAGCAGACTGTTCTTTGTTGCGTTTTTAAGTATGTGAGCCATCTCGCTCATCTCTACCATAAAGGTTGATTGACCGCTTGCAAGGTCATCCGACGCGCCAACACGGGTAAATATAGCATCAACCACGCCGATTTCAGCCATTTGAGCAGGTACAAAGGAACCAATTTGCGCCATAAGTGTAATTATAGCAACCTGACGCATATAGGTAGATTTACCCGCCATATTAGGTCCTGTGATAATGGCGCAACGGTCGGTCGAATTATCAAGATAAGTATCGTTAGAAACAAACGGTGTTTTAAGCAGTTTTTCAACAACGGGGTGTCTGCCACCCTTTATGCTGATAACGCCGTTATTATTTATAAGCGGACGGCAATAGTTGTTTTCGACTGCAACCTGAGCCATCGAACACATTGTGTCAAGGCGGGCAATCGCCGCAGCGGTAGTGCGCACACGATTTGCCGCTGCCGCTACTGTTTCACGGATAGAATTAAATATTTCATATTCAAGCTGAAAAGCTCGGTCCTTTGCGGTAAGCAGACGGTTTTCAAGCTGTTTTAATTCATCGGTTATAAAACGCTCGGCGTTGGTAAGCGTTTGTTTGCGAATGTAGTCAGCAGGCACTTTATCAAGAAAAGAATTTGTAACCTCGATATAGTAACCAAACACCTTGTTATAGCGCACACGCAGGTTTTTAATACCTGTGCGTTCACGCTCGCGAGCCTCGATATCAGCAAGACGTGAGGTGCCGCCGTCCATATCATCACGCAGCATATCAACCTGCTCGTTATAGCCTTTTTTTATTATCTTACCCTCACGAACGGTAGCAGGCGCATCCTCGCTGATAGCCGCATCGATAAGCGCTACAATTTCGTCAAGAGTGTCAATATCGTTATAAATTAATTTTAGCATCTTGCAGTTGGATGATGCCAAAAGCTCTTTTATGTAGGGAAAACGGTGCGCTGTAGCCGCAAGACCCAAAAGCTCTTTAGCAGTTGCGGTACCGTAAACTATTTTGGTCATCATACGCTCAATATCGCGTATGCCACTCATATACTCCTGTGCTTCACAGCGCATTACCGTATCACTTGCTAATTCCTCCACCGCATTTTGACGCAGTGTTATTTCGGGTATGCTAAGCAGTGGCTGTAAGACATACGAACGCATAAGACGCTTGCCCATAGCGGTTTTGGTTTTGTCAAGCACACCGAGCAACGAGCCGCGCTTTGACTTGGTACGCATTGTCTCACATAGCTCGAGATTGCGAACCGCTGTAACATCAAGTCCCATAAACTGAGCCGATGTATAAACGTTTACGTTTTTAATTGCGATAGTACCTGTTTTTCCGTTTTCGTGTAAATAATCAATTACCGCACCTAAAACACTTTGTGAAACACTACCCACTTCAATACCAATATTTTCGGGGCTTATAACACCAAAGTTTTTACAAAGCAATGCTTCGGTTACATTAATGTCAAAGCGCACATCCTCACGAACCGAAACTGCCGCGGTGATTTTTTCTTCTAAAAAGGCAGAGATTTTATCTTTAAGCTTTGCATCAATTAAAATTTCGCTGGGGGCAAAACGCATAATCTCGTTTTGAAGCTCGGTGTACATATCCTCGCCGGAAAGCTCGGTAACGTGTGCTTCACCCGTTGATGCATCGGCAAAGCAAACACCTATTTTGCCCGAATTTTCATAAACTGACGCAAGATAATTGTTGCGACCCTCGTCAAGCATTTCGCCCTCGATAACTGTACCGGGGGTGACAATACGAACAATATCGCGTTTTACTATTCCCTTGGCGGTTGCAGGGTCCTCGACCTGCTCACAAATAGCAACCTTGTATCCCTTTTCAACCAAACGGGCGATATATCCTTCAGCACTGTGAAAGGGCACACCGCACATTGGGGCGCGTTCATCTAAACCGCAGTCTCTGCCGGTAAGAGTGAGTTCAAGTTCCTCCGAGCCTTTTATAGCATCGTCAAAGAACATTTCATAGAAGTCGCCCAATCGGTAAAAGATAATGCAGTCTTGGTTTGCCTCTTTTATTTCCATATACTGTCGCATCATTGGTGACAGTTCAGCCATAGTTTTATCCTCTTTGGTTGTTATTCTTGTAGGGGCGATTCACGAATCGCCCGAAATAAAATCAATTTGCGAGCTGTTGTCCCGGTACATCCCCGTGTTTTTGTGGGGCTTTGCCTCGCAAAAACTCATCTTAAAGCGAAAAGTGTCGCAAGGCACTTTTCAAGACTGAAAGGGTATATTAAGGGAAAACGGTGCAGTCAAAGTCGCAGACTTTGCGAGCTGTTGTCCCTTGAATATTTTAGTGACAGCCGCCGCAAGTTGAGCAAGAGCCTGTGCACGCAGTATGTGGCTCGGCGGTCATTGGGTCCTCGCCCTCAACACACTGCATAATTATGCTGTTAATGTCATTAAGCATAGCGTCAAGGTCAGCCTTTGCTGTGTTGTATTCGAGCATTGTTTTGCTTGACATAACTGCAGTATAAATCTCACGAAGCTTTTCATTTAATTCTTTAATCTTTGCTTCATCTTGTGTTTCAGCATTCATTTCGCGGTCGAGATTCATACGAACGGTGTTGAATTCACCAATCTTATTTTGCAAATTTTCATCATTGTCATTTGCAAACTTTGCCTTCACAAAACGAATAAAACGCTCGTCTTTTTGAATTTCTAATCCTAAATTTCTTGTTGCTTCAATAATTCCCATAATTAAAATCCTTTCAAAATTTATGTTTTAATTTATAACAGTTCCGTAAAGCGTGTTGTTTTTGTAATTGTCAACACAAACGGTCACAAAATTGCCTAACATATCAGGCGTGCCGCTAAAGGTCACACTCGAATAGTATTCGCTTTTTCCCGAATATAATCCGTCACCCAAACACTCTTCGCACAAAATTCGCATCTTTTTACCTACGAGCGAATTGTTAAGCTGCTCAGATATTTCGTCTTGGCACTCAAGCAGCTCGTTAAACCATTTACCCTTTTCTTCACGTGTTATGGGGTCGGGCATTATAGCCGCGGGCGTACCCTCGCGTGGAGAATAGATAAAAGTAAACAGTGACGTAAACTTAACCTCTTTTACAAGTGACAGCGTTTCGCAAAAGTCCTCATAGCTCTCACCGGGGAAACCCACTATAATATCACTTGTAAACTCAACGTCGGGTATGCGCTCACGCGCCGATTTAATAAGACGCAAATAACCTTCGCGGTCGTAGCGACGATTCATTTGCTTAAGTATTTTACTGCTGCCGCTTTGGAAGGGTAGATGAATATGACGCTCCACCTTTTCGCAGTCGCGGATTGTGTCAAGCAGTTCCTCGGTGCAATCCTTGGGGTGCGAGGTCATAAAGCGTATTCTAAAATCGCCCTCGATATCGTTTATCATTCGAAGCAGTTTAGCAAAATTAATGCCGTGACTCTCACCCAAGCCGTAAGAATTTACGTTTTGCCCGAGCAGCATTATTTCTTTAAAACCGCTTTGTATCATTTGTGTTGCTTCTTTAACAATCTCCCCAGGGTCGCGTGAACGCTCACGTCCGCGAACGTAGGGCACTATGCAGTAGGTGCAAAAATTGTTACAGCCATACATTATAGGCAGCCAACCTTTAAGCGTTCCGTCACGACAAACAGGTATATTCTCGACTATTTCCTTATTGTCAAGACCTAATTCATATACACGCTTAGCAGTCATTCTGCGATAGATAAATTCGGGCAAGCGGTGATACTGCTGCGTGCCAAAAACAATATCTACATACGGATAACTTTTATAAAACTTGTCCGCAACCGATTGCTGCTGCGCCATACAGCCGCAAACCGCTACTATTAAATTTTTGTTTTGTTGCTTTAATTTTTTAGTAGCGCCCACGTTGCCATATACGCGGTCCTCGGCATGTCCGCGCACAGCGCAGGTGTTAAAGAGTATAAAATCTGCTTCTTCTATTTTTTCGGTAAGGCTGTATCCGCAAAGACAAAGCATACCCTTTATTCTTTCAGAATCGCTTACGTTTTGCTGACAGCCAAAGGTTACAATATGCGCCTTTGGATTTACTACCTCACGCTCTGCAAGAAGCGATTTTACACGAGTGGCGTAACCGCATTGCTCGGGCAAATAGCCGTTAATATTTTCGTTAAAATTCACTATTAAAACCTCTATGTCGTTAATCTATATTATTATACTACATAACTCCTATTAAAGCAAGAGATATATTATTAATGAAATAAAAAACAACAATAAAAAATCTTGACCGACACAATTCATACAAACAGCACAAAAACAACCCCCTATGGTAGTTTTTATTCTACCACAGGGGGTTATTATCCGTTTTTTATTTGACTCGAGGCAATATTTTATGTGCTATTTTTTATTGATTATTGCTGTTTAATTTGCTGTATTATACCTTTAAAATAATCCGAAAGTTTTACACAAACTATTTTGCCGTCACGCTCATATTTCACAAAATTATTAACGTTGTCTACCATCAAAACAATTTCTTCATTATCACACTTAAAGATCACTTTGGTATCATATAAATGGTTAAACGCACGACTCGAATAAGACGAAACACCAAATTCAGTATGCTCTACTACCCAAGTCAAATCTGATTTTTCATTATCCGAAACCACATATTTTTTCGCATTTATGTGATTTTTACCAAAAACATTTGATGCGTCACATACCTCTACGGTATAGTTTTTCCCTTGGTCATACGTAGTACGAATTAATGGTTTTGTAGCTTTACTATGCGAAAATTTAATTACCGTATGAGTTTTTAAAAATTCATATTTGATTCGAATGTTTTCTGTTTGATTTCCGTCATATCCCATCATAGAGCAAAACTCAAAAAACAGGATTGCATTATTTTCTATGTCAAAATCCTTCATTGTCGCACCAACAAGCAAATAACGTTTTATCTCTTTAACACCTTCGTTATAACAATAATCATAAAACCCGTCCTCTGTCATATTAAGCGTTTTTTCTATGTATTCACTTAATTCTAAACCGCTTATATATGCAAGATTGCTATGTTGTTCTACTATTTTTTTGCTATACTCTGCAACTTCTTGCTCATCAATGACAAATTCGCATTTTTCGGCGACTTTATCAAGAAAATTATCATCGTCAGTAATAACGTTTTGATAATTTTTTTCTTTTTTTAAATTCTCTTTACAAAGACTTAAAAATTCCTCTTCAGTGGTTGCATCATAATAATCAAGAATATATTGGTCGGAAGCCGTATAACTTTTAAAATAGTTTATTGATTTAACCGTTGCGTTATACTTTAAAATATCTCCTGTTTTATATTTCTCTGTATCAATCGGTGCGTTTAATTCAAAGGAAAAGGGGGTGCCAACCTTTGCACCGATTATAAAATTTTCAAAATCTTTGCCATAATTATTTAAACCAACAATAAGTGATTCATTTTCAGCATTTGCAACCATTTCTGAATCGCGATACACAACATAGCTTATAACAATAGCGTCGCCTTTTTCAACCACGTTTCGATCGGTTATTTCTATCATTTCCTCATGCGATAATAACAACGTGTCAACGTATACCTGAAGTTCTTCATTGGTGACAACGGCGGACGTTTTGTAATAAAGCGAAGCAATATAATTATCGAACTCGCAAAGTGTTGTGATTTTAGAGTTTTCAATACCGCTATTTGAAAGAACGTTTTTAACAACATCGTTAATTGGTAATGGTTCTTTTTCACCGCAAGCAACTAAAAGCAACAAAAAAACAATTGAAATCACAATGCAAACAAACTTTTTCAAAAATAACACCTTTTTTCTGTTTGTAATTTTTGTTTTAGTGATGGCACCGATATGGTTACACTTTGCTTCAATACCATCAAAATGTGTTCTTGTTTATAATATGCATTGGACTCATCTTCACCTTTCATGTTACAGTTATATTATATTATATTTGTTATATTTTGTCAATTTGGTTTGATCAAGCATTCGTAATATTAAATTTTGATTTTTGCATGTAAATTTATTGTCGATAAATACAAAATTTCACTTGCAACAAACGAAATATTTTGATATACTAACTTTGTATTTGATTTTTCCTTTGAGGAGGTTTTTTTGTGGCAAAAATCGGCTTTGACAATGACAGATATATAGCGCTTCAGTCGCAAAACATACGTGACCGTATTGATATGTTTGGCGGCAAGCTTTATATGGAGTTTGGCGGCAAGCTTTTTGACGACTATCACGCCTCACGCGTGTTGCCCGGTTTTCGCCCCGACTCAAAGGTTAAAATGCTTTTAGAGCTCAAAGACGAAGCCGAAATTGTTATTGTTATTAACGCTGACGCTATTGAAAAAAACAAGCGCCGCGGCGATCTTGGTATAACATACGACCTTGACACATTACGTCTTATTGACGCTTTTCGCGATATCGGTCTTTTTGTAGGCAGTGTAGTTATCACCTGCTTTACGGGTCAGCCGTTAGCCATTGCCTTTGAAAACCGACTTAAAGCCTTAGGCATTAAAACCTACCGTCACTACCCTATAAAAGACTATCCGTCAGATATTCCACTTATTGTTAGTGACGACGGTTTTGGCAAAAACGATTATATTGAAACCGAAAGACATCTCGTTGTGGTAACCGCCCCCGGTCCCGGTAGCGGCAAAATGGCAACCTGCCTGTCCCAGCTTTATCAAGACCACAAGCGCGGTATTAAGGCGGGTTACGCAAAGTTTGAAACCTTTCCTATTTGGAACATTCCGTTAAAGCACCCTGTAAACGTGGCTTATGAAGCGGCGACCGCCGACCTTAGCGACGTTAATATGATAGATCCTTTTCATCTTGAAGCCTACGGTCAGACTACTGTTAACTATAACCGTGATGTCGAAATTTTCCCCGTGCTTAATGCCATAATGGAGCGCATTTTGGGTAAGTCGCCTTACAAGAGTCCTACCGATATGGGCGTTAATATGGCGGGTTGCGCTATAAGCAATGATAACATTGTAAGTGATGCCGCTAAACAGGAAATTATACGTCGCTATTACTCGGCCGCCTGTAATGTAAGACAAGGGCTTGGTGAAAAAAGCGAAGTCACAAAAATTGAACTTCTTATGAGTCAATTGGGCATCTCCACAAAAGACCGACCGGTAGTTAAAGCGGCACTGGACAAAGCAGAGCTTACAAATAGTCCCTCCGCTGCAATACAATTAGAAGACGGCAAGATTATTACAGGCAAAACCTCATCGCTTTTGGGCGCAAGCTCGGCTATGCTGCTAAACGTGCTTAAAGAGCTTGGCGGCATATCAGACGACGTGCTACTGCTTTCACCAACCGTTATCGAGCCTATTCAAGATATGAAAACCAACGTGCTTGGAAACCATAATCCCCGAATGCATATTGACGAAATTTTAATAGCGCTGTCAATTTGCGCCGCTACCGACGAAAAAGCAAAAATAGCGCTCCAGCAGGTAGATAAGCTTAAGGGTCTTGAAGTGCACTCAAGTGTAATTCTTTCTCGCATTGACGAACAAACCTTTAAAAAGCTTGGTGTAAATCTTACCTGCGAGCCAAAATATCAAACCAAAAAATTATATCATGCATAAATAAAAAGCCGACACTTCAAAAAGAAATGTCGGCTTCATTTATTCTTTGTTGTGATTTATTTTTTTGAAACAAATATGGCAATATTCTTTATCGTGCGAAATATCAGCGCCACACATTTCGCAAAATGCGCCGCTTTTTTCATCGTTGCTGTTAGCTGTAAATATTTCAGTGCCACACTTACGGCAAAAGCGACTGTTATCAATCAATTTTTCTCCGCATTGTCTGCAACAGCAAATCTCATTTGAGCTTACAGCGAGCTTCCTGGCAGTTTTGTGTTCATCCCACAAATTGCATAACTTTTTGGCAACAAAAAAAACAACCAAATAAACAACAAAATATCCAGCCTTAATTCCGATTGCATATCCCAATAAGGTATTAAGTATTGCCGCCACAAAAAAACATCCGAACCAAATCAGCGCCTTCATAATTCATTCTCCTTTTCTACCTTGGTGCCGCATATATGGCAAAAATCACTATCGTACGGCAAGACTTGACCACACTTCCTACAGTAAACTGTTGCAAACGTACCGCTTGGTCTGTTAAACTTACTTATGCGTTTTATCAAAAACACAACCGCTACTATTCCTGCGATTATCAATATTACGCCTAATGCAGTCACTCCGAAATTGTTATATAAGTGTTGGCTATTGTCGTATTCCGTATTGTCTGTATATGACTGAATTTTGTCATCATCATTTTCAAAAATTTCGCCCGATGGATATTTTACGCTTTTGACAAGCTCTTCAAAATCAGGATATAGCTTGTGGTCCTCTTTGCCGTTAAACTGGAAAGAATACATCCAACCGTTATTTACACATAATAATTGCGTTGTTGTAATATCAAGCGATATTTCGTACTCTTCTTCATTTGTGGTAAGCGTACACTTGTAATACTCTACACCATTATATGTAAACATAGATACGTCATCTTCTGTGGTGCTAAACATTTCGGCTATGTCCGCTTTAGTAAATAAAGAATTATCGACATCCGCTCTTGATAAACCAATTTTTTCAGATGGAGACAGTTCATCCCAAACATTCAAAGTGCTAAACAAAATTATACAACCGTCTTCCTTGGTAGAAACGAATTTAGCATTTAGGTATTTCCTATCTTCAGTAAAGTCTTTTTGCTTCCAATTCTTAGGTACGGTAAATTCAACCCCACTATCACTATCGGTATATACGAATGAGTCGGTATCTTCGCCCTCTGGTACAACGGGTGACGGCGTGTCATATTTAACACTATCTACAACCGTTTTCATAACCGATTCTTGTCTTGAATTGATACTACCTTCATATGATTGAAGTGTAAAATTCATTGCAGTGTTGTCGCGCACGGTATAATACTGCAGACCATATCTGGAATTGGCTGAATCAGCCCAATATATTCTTAAAAATTTTGCTTTAGAATGGTGAAATATATCGTATTTAATCACACTGATACCATGTTCTTCCATTTTATCCATAATAGTTGGCGCTAAAGTATTAAGTGCCGTATCACTCAAAAGAGTAAAATCACTTATTGCGTTTTCCTGGCAGGTAAAAATAATCTCTTCACTATGTGAATTTGAGACAGCCTCCAAATAAATACTACTCGATTTCATATTGCTCATAAATGCAGAATATGATAAACCTAATCTTGTAAAAATTTCAGCGTTGCTCGGTGTATTTCTTGTAATAACAGTATATGTTGCGGGAATAGTTACTTCCAATTTTGCTTCTTCAATACGATATTTACCGTTTGCCGCAAAAACCGTTGTCGACGCAAAAGAGGATAAAAGTACAGATATTGACAGTAAACATAAAATTAAACGTTTGAGTTTTTTCATCCATTATAACCCCTTTATTTTTATAACCTACTATTTTGCCATCCGTACTTGTTTAAATCTATATGCCCGTCAGTTTCAAAAGCCACGCCTTCACTTTCGAGCATACGGCGTTGTGTATCGCCGCCGCCAAAGGCAAAACTATCAGCCACCATACCCTCACGGTTTACAACGCGGTGGCAGGGTATTACGCCGGGTGCAGGGTTGTTATGCAGTGCGTAACCAACCACTCTTGCCCAGCGCGGATTGCCCGCAAGCAGCGCGACTGTGCCGTAGGTTGCAACCTTGCCTTTCGGTATCTGACAAACTACATCATATATCCTTTTAAAGACGCTCAAAACATACACCTATCTTTCATTAATCGGTATATATTTTACCTCGTCTTTTACGTTTATATACGCCGGGCGAATGATTTTACCCGCATTTTGTATCTCTTCTATACGGTGAGCCGACCAACCCGCAATACGCGCTATTGCAAAAAGCGGTGTATATAGCTCGTTGGGAAGGCCCAACATACGATAAACCATACCCGAATAAAAGTCAACGTTCGCGCTGACACCCTTATATATTTTGCGCTTTTCAGCAATAATTTCGGGCGCCAATTTTTCTACCGTGCGGTAAAGACGGTATTCGTCCATCATACCCTTTTCTTCCGAAAGTTTTTTTGCATACTCACGCAATATCTCGGCACGGGGGTCAGAAAGTGAATAAACCGCGTGGCCCATACCATAAATAAGGCCTGCATTGTCAAATGCTTTTTTATCAAGCAAATCACTTAAATACTGCTTTATTTGTTCTTTATCTGCTATATCAATGCTTGCTTTCATATTGTCAAACATCTGTACAACCTTAATGTTTGCGCCACCGTGACGTGGTCCCTTTAGCGAACCAAGCGCCGCCGAAACTGCGGCATAAGTATCGGTACCGGATGACGTTACAACGTGGGTTGTAAAGGTAGAATTGTTACCGCCGCCGTGCTCTGCGTGAAGCACAAGTGCCAAGTCAAGCAATTTTGCCTCGGTCTCGGTAAATTTACCGTCTTCTCGCAATATGTAAAGCAGATTTTCTGCCGTGTTATACTCTTTTTTAGGATAATGTATAAACAAACTTTCACCCTTGTGATAATGCTGATAAGAATGATAAGCATAAACCGCCAAAAGCGGAAATTGAGCAATAAGCTGTAAGCATTGACGCATTACGTTTGGAACCGAAATGTCATCGGGGTTTTCGTCATAGCTGTATAACGCCAAAACGCAACGCGAAAGTATGTTCATCATATCTTTACTTGGCGCTTTAAGTATCATATCACGTACAAAAGATGGCGGCAAGGAACGATAGTTAGATAACTGCTCGCAAAATTCATTTAACTCTTCTGTTGTTGGCAATCTTGAAGAAAGAAGCAAGTAGACTGCCTCTTCAAATCCTGACTGTCCTTCGGTTGAAAAGCCGTTTACCAAATCAAATATATTTACGCCCCGATAGTAAAGCTCGCCACGGCACGAAACCTCGTTACCGTTTTCATCAATTTTACGTGAATTTATACACGAAACCTCTGTAAGACCTGCTACAACTCCCTTGCCGTCAAGGTCGCGAAGACCTCGTTTTACATTATGCTTCATATACATTTCATACTGTATATTATTGTTGCTGCAGGATTTTTCAGCAAGTTTTTTGATATATGGTGTAATCTCTGAATAGTTCATTTTTATTCCTTTCAAATTAATTTTTTATATTATATCATATTTTTACAAAACACTCAATAAAAGTAACAAAACTGTCAACTCTTAAGGCAAGAATTAACAGTTTCTTAAAAATTAGTTCAAAGCAAGCATAAAAACTATAAGTATAAACAATATGCCAAAATTAAAGGCTGTAAATTGTTTAATATAGGCGAAGCTTCCGTTTGGATTGTGTTTTGTGTATTCACGAAATGTGATAAGGCTTGCAAGCGAGGCAATAAGCGTACCTGCACCGCCAATATTTACACCAACAAGCAAATCAGCGTAATTGCTTGTAAATTGCGAAAGCAATATTGCCGACGGCACGTTGCTTATTACCTGACAAGACGCCACGCTAAAAAGCAAGGTGTTTTTATCTAAAAGATATGAAAAAGCGTTTTGCACAGCATCAATGCGTGCCATATTGCCCGCAAAAACAAAGAAGAACACAAAGGTTAAAAGCAGCGGATAATCAACCTTTTTTAGCGCCGATTTATCGGCAAAAAACAACACGGCAGTTATTATAATAACGCCTGCTTGATAGG
The DNA here is from genome assembly GCA_045534895.1 of Acutalibacteraceae bacterium. Classification (GTDB taxonomy): domain Bacteria; phylum Bacillota; class Clostridia; order Oscillospirales; family Acutalibacteraceae; genus UBA737. The sequence goes on along the minus strand of JAZSKN010000003.1, from coordinate 26,126 downwards.
GTATGCCTCTAAAAACTATTGCTATAGCAAGCGCAAAAAGGCATATGTAAAGCGCCGTTTTACCAAGCGGCAACCTTGCCTTTTCGCCGCTTATTTCAAGTGGCTCGGGTTTTACAAACACTATGCAACAAAGTGTTATTAATGCAATGGACACTACAAACGGTGGCGCCATAATTGCCATAAATTCACCGTTTGGAATATTAAATTTAGTATACAAATAAAGATTTTGCGGATTGCCAAAGGGCGTTAGCATTCCACCCAAATTTGCCGCAATGTTTTGCATAATAAAGGTAAATGCCATATATTTTTGCTTGTTTGTACTGTTAAGCACAAAAAATCCAAGCGGCAAAAATGTAAGCAGCGCCATATCATTGGCTATTAGCATAGAACCAATGAAGGTTATGTATACAAGTGCTAAAACGCAAAGTCTGATATTTTTAAAAAGCTCTACAATCTTTTGAGCCAAGGTATAAAAAAATCTTATGTTTTTAAGCGCGCAAACGACTGCAAGCACACTGTAAAGGCAGGATATTGTTTTTAAATCGATATAGCCTAAATATTCACGGTCAACAGGTACTATTGCGGTTGTGATTACCGCCGCCACAAGCGCAACGCACATAACAACATTGTTTTTTATAAACTGTGATATGCGCGGTAAAATATTTACGTGCGGTATATGTACATATCTGCGCGGTAAAACCTTTGTGCTCAAGCCCTGTCACCCCTTTGATTTTCGTTTTGGCGCAAAACCTTGACAATTCTACTGCAAAGATACAAAAATGTCAATATGAAATTTGTATAAAAACAAATGAAAAAAGAGCCGTTTTTTCGACTCTTTTTTCATTTTAATTTCTCTCTTTTGTAAGTTTTTTTATTAGCCTTGCCGTATCAAGAGTAATATCATTTTCTTGCATCCGCCATATCCAATTATTGCCCACAGTACCCGGTAGGTTCATACGCGCTGACGAATCAAGGCACAATACGTCTTGCATAGGTATAATGCACAGCATTGCATTAGATTTTGAAAGCGCTCGTATCATATCGTGGGGAATGCAATTTGCGTTGTTGCGTATAAGCGTGTTAAAAACTACCCGCTCTTTTGTAGAAGCTTTATTGTACCAACCAATTGCAGTATCATTATCGTGAGTGCCTGTGTAGCACACACAGTTGTATGGGTAATTTTGCGGCAGATACATATTTTGCATATCGCCATTAAAGGCAAATTGCAATATTTTCATATTAGGAAAATCAGTATGTTTAAGCAATTCTATTACATCTTGTTCTTCTTCGCCGCCCAAGTCTTCGGCTATTATATTAATATCGCCTAATATTTGTTTTATCTTGTCCCAAAAAGGTCTGCCTTCGCCGCTAATCCATTTGCCATCAAGCGCGGTTTTGCCGTTGGGGATTTCATAATAGTTTGCAAACGCGCGAAAATGATCAATGCGAATTACGTCATACATATCAAGGCAATGCGCAAGACGCGATACCCACCAATTATAATCGTTTTCTCGCATATTTTGCCAATTATAAATAGGGTTTCCCCATAGCTGTCCACTGCTTGAAAAAACATCGGGTGGCACGCCTGCGACTGCAGTCGGATTAAAACTTCTATCTAATAAAAAATCGTTTGGATTTCCCCATACGTCTGCGCCGTCGGGTGACACGTAAAACGGTATGTCCCCTATAATTTTTATACCGTTTGAATTTGCATAGCGCTTAAGCTCATAATATTGGCAAAAGAAAAAATACTGTGCTATTTTAAAAAACTCTATTTGCGAATTGTTTTTTTGTTTAAACTCTTCAATAAATTTTGGTAGTTTATATTTAAATCCGTCGGGCAAATCGCCTATGCTTTTTGCGTTAAAGACATCAAACGCGGTCTCAAACTGTGCGTAATCTTCGAGCCAAAACTTGTTTTCAACACAAAATTTTTGATAATTTTTGTTTTTTGTATCAAAGTTTTCGGCCGCTTTTTTAAGAAGTGGTAGCTTAAATTTACGCACATTGGCATAATCTACGTTAGACGAAAAATCATAATCAGGTATATCGGATTTATTAATTAAACCGTCACGCAACAAAAAATCAATATCTATATAAAGCATCTCGCCCGCAAAGGTGCTTGAGGATTTATAGGGTGAATTGCCCTCGCCTAACGGGTTAAGCGGTAATATTTGCCAAAAATGCTGATGAGCGTTTTTTAAAAAATCTATAAATTTATATGCCGCTGCACCAAAGCTACCAATACCGTAACGTGACGGCAACGACGAAACGGCAAGCAGTATACCGCTATATCTTTTTTGTGTTTTATCCTTTAACGGCACCTGCGGCTACCCCTTTTATAATATATTTTTGACAACTTAAATAAAATATTATTACGGGCAAAATGCTTAGCACCAACATAGCCATCATAGCACCCATATCTACCGAACCATAACCACCCTTTAAATACTGTACGGCAATGGGTATCGTTTTATAGTCGCTCCCGATTACAAGATATGGCAATAGATAGTCGTTCCATATCCACATAGCATTTAAAATTGCAACGGTTATTGCAGTGGGCCTAAGCATTGGAAAAACAACATATCTAAAGCTTTGCAGCGTGTTACAGCCGTCAATAATGGCCGCTTCTTCTATACTTTTAGGTATTGATTTTACAAAGCCCGAAAAAATAAACACCGAAAGCCCCGCGCCAAAGCCAAGGTAAATAAATATAAGCCCCAGCGGATTATCAAGATGCAAAACATTTGCAATTTTAGACATAGTAAACATTACCATTTGAAACGGAACTATCATAGAAAAGACAAACAAATAATATAAAATACTATTAAACCGTGTTTTCACACGCGTTATATACCACGCTGTCATAGCAGTAAACAAAACAATCGCCGCAACCGAAAAAACGGTAATAAAAAGCGACCAAAAAAATGCCGTAACAAACCCCGTATCTCTTAATCCGTTTATATAATTTTCTATTCCTGAAAAGGTTTTGCCGTCTGGTAACATAAATGGTGTTTCACTTATAGAGAACTTGTTTTTAAAAGAGTTTATTGCAACGGTTATTACCGGAAATAAAAAGAAAAAACTAAGAAGCAACAAAAAAACAAATATAAAAACATTTAAAGTTTTAGAACTTTTCATTATTGCTCTACCTCTTTGCTTTTCGTAAAATACAACTGCATAAGCGCAATGCTTGCCACAATTATGAAAAACACTACAGCCTTTGCTTGTCCTACGCCTTCAAAGCCTACCTTGCCGTAAAAGGTATTATATATATCAAGAGCCATCATTTGCGTTTGCTTTGAGGGTGCGCCCGCAGTGAGCGCCAGATTTTGATCAAACAGCTTAAAAGCGTTTGTAAGGGTTAAAAACAAGCATATTGTAACCGACGGCATAACCGACGGTATTATAATACTGCGTAGTGTACGAATGGGCGAGGCGCCGTCAACACGCGCCGCCTCAAGTATTGCGTTGGGGATATTTTGTATGCCCGCAATATAAAGCACCATCATATAACCTATCATTTGCCAACCGCTCAGTACAACCAAGCCCCAATAACCAAATGTAGCATTTGAAGTTATGGCATATCCGTAACGTTGCAATACACCGTTTATAATAAGCTGCCATATATAACCAAGCACTATGCCGCCTATTAGGTTGGGCATAAAAAATATGGTACGGAATACGTTTGTACCACGTATTCCGCGCGTTAACATTAACGCCAATAAAAATGCAACTACGTTTGTTGATATTATTGCTACAACTGCAAATTTTACGGTGAAAACCAATGAATTTAAAAAATCATTGTTTTCACCAAATGCGCGAATGTAGTTTTGTATGCCTACAAAGCTTGCATCATTTACTGTTCTAAACTCGCAAAAAGATAAATAAATGCCCATTATAAACGGTATTAAAAACGCTATACAAAAAGCCGTAAAGGTTGGCGCCACAAATACGGCAAACCATTTTTTACCGCCTAATTTCAATCTCGTTCACTCTTCCACATAGATTTTACAGTATTGTCTACGTCTTTCCACTCTTTGTTGCCCTGCGCATACTCAAGCAATGCTCCACCGACCTCGGTTTTGAAGGTATCGCTTGGAAAAGAGGTGAAAATCCAAGGCAGAGTGTTTTTTGTGTCGTCATTCATATAACGCACAACCTCGCGCGCAAGCGGATCGCTTGGTAATTCTTGCTGGCTAAAGCTGTTAAACGGTGTTATAAAATCTAATTTATTTGTAACGTAATCCTTGCCTGTTTTACTGCTAAAAAGCCAATACAAAAAATCAAGAGATTTCTTTTGCTGGTCTTCGGTTGCATTTTTATTAATTGCTAAATAATTTTCGGTTCCGATACAAAGTCCTTGATTTTCTTCTCCCGATACTCCTGTATAAATTGGCAAAAATTTTATATCCTCTTCTTTTACGGTGTTGCCCTTTACATCCTTTATTTGTGACCACGCCCAGTTACCGTTTTGCACCATTGCAACACGTGAGAGCGCAAATTCGGCCATAGAATCACTTGTTGATTTTGAACCCAAAATTCCCTTTTCGGTTATAGAATTGTTTGTATAAAGGTCGAATAGATTGCGATAATTTTGGCTGTATCTAAATGCGACCTCTTTGGCGTTAAGGCCTGCAATTGTGGGATCCTTATACTCTTCACTGTCACGCAACTCATAATAAAGAGGCACATTAAGCAGATGGGTTTGCCAGCGCCAATCTTCGCCGCTTGCAAATGAGGTAGAGGCAAAAACTCCGTCTATACCGAGCTCTGCCTTATGAGCGGTCATATCTTCTACAACGTCTTTAAGAGTACCAAAATTATTAATTTCATCTGCATCATTAATGCTTGTGCTTCGATTTTTAAGTGCAAAATATTGCTTCATAATTCTATCGTTATAGATAATTCCATATCCCTCTACAACATACGGCACCGCATAAATACCGTTACCGCTGTCATCTCGTATTGCTAAGCTTTTGTCACTTAAAAGTTTGGCAAAATCACTATCTTCTATATTAAGACAATAGTCCTTCCAAGCACTGTAGCCTATAGGTCCGTTTACTTGAAAAATTGTAGGCGCACCCGATTTTGCAATTTCGGATTTTAAGGTTTGCTCATAGGTATTTGCAGCCGCTGTTACCACCTTTATCTTAACACCGGTTTCCTCTTCGTATTTTTTTACTATTTCCATATAAGCGCTTGCCGATTCGGGTTTAAAGTTTAAAAAGTAAACCTCGGCGCGACCTCCGTCGCCGCAAGCGGCAAGCGAAAATAATAAAACGAACACCAAAATAAATGATAAATATTTTTTCACAATAAAAACTCCTTTGTTTTATACTGCTAATATCTTTGCCTAAATTTTATAAATTAATACAAAATATTAAAAAACCGATTGTCCAAAACAATCGGCTTAATTGATTATAATTTGTTCCTTTCATATTTTTTGCTCGATATATAATTCAGTAAAATATTTATTTGTGTAAAAAACACAATATATAAAGTGTTGACATTGTTTGCCGCAAAAACTATAATATATATGCCAATATATAGTTTAAAAGGATGGTGTTTTGCCTTGAAAACTACAACAATTTGTTTTGCCAATAATAAAGGCGGCAGTGGTAAATCTACTACAGCCTGCAATGTTGGCTATGAACTGTCTAAAATGGGTTATCGCGTGTTGCTTATCGACGGCGACATGCAGATGAATTTATCGCTGTCTATGTTTTCTGAAGAAGAGGTTTTAAAATCTGCTCAAAACGGAAACAACATTTATACAGCGGTTACCAAGCAAGACGATATTGCAAGTTACATATCAAACACAAAATACGAAAATCTTGATATTGTGCTATCATCAAGTTTAATGAGCAATATCGAATTTGACCTGTTTTCTAAATGGCAACGCGAATTTATATTAAAAAATTGCCTTAAAAACATTAAAGAAAACGGTAGCTATGATTTTATTTTAATGGATGCTCCCCCCACCTTAGGCGGATGGGTTATGAATATGCTGTGCGCGTCAGATTACTTGATTATTCCGGTAGAGGCAAGCCCGTGGGGACTTTTTGGTCTTGCTAATATGTTTGAATTTTTTGCAACAGTAAAGCAAATTAATCAAGATATATCTCTGCTCGGCGTTGCTGTTACAAAGGTTGACACGCGTAAAAATTACTTTAAACAAACGGTCGAGGCTTTGCAAAATACCGATGGTGTGCATATGTTCCAAAACTTTATTCGTACCGACAGTTCAATTGAATGGGCGCAGGATGCTTCGTTACCTGTAGCGGTATATAAACCGTCGGCACGAAGCGCAAAAGAATATAAAGCACTCACACAGGAGGTTGTTTCACTTGTCAATAGGTAAAAACAGTATTGCCCGCGCAGTAAATGCGACGGCAACAAAAACAAATAATACCACAAGCGAAAACGTTATTACAAAATTTGCTATAGAAAAGATTGGCGCTTTGTCGGCAGCGGAAATGCCAAACGACATTAAAGATATAAAGTCAAGTATTGCTAAGCGCGGAATGTTGTCTCCCGTCTTAGTAGCAGTTACACAAAAGGGTGACGTTTGGTTGCTTGATGGATATCGCAGATTTTATGCAGCAAAAGAGTTAAAACTAACTCAGCTTAGCGCCGCTGTTGTAAGTGTTGAAAACAAATCTGAAGCAAATCGCATTTATGCTGAGCTTTTAAAACTAAAGCCGGTAATTAAAGCTTGTGATATTCACGAAGAAAAATTCCGTGTGCTTTGCGTAAAGGATCACGATTTGCCAACATATTTATTATAAATTAATGCGAGGTAATTAAAATGAATGTAGTATGTTTAGATATGGAAGGTGTGTTAGTACCTGAAATATGGATCGCCTTTGCAAACGAGGTTGGTATTCCCGAACTTAAACGCACCACCCGTGACGAGCCTGATTATGACAAGCTTATGAAATACCGACTCGATATTTTAAAGCAGCACAACTTGGGACTTAACGAAATACAGGCAGTTATTGAAAAAATAGACGTTATGGACGGCGCAAAGGAATTTTTAGACGAATTGCGTAGCGTAACACAGGTTATTATTTTAAGCGATACATTTGAGCAGTTTGCCGCACCTTTAATGAAAAAGTTAGGTATGCCAACCATTTTTTGCAACACGTTAGAAGTTGCGCCAAACGGCGAAATAACCGGATATAAAATGCGCTGTGAAAAATCAAAGCTTACCACCGTTAAGGCTCTTCAGTCTTGCGGGTTTGACACAATTGCCGCAGGTGACAGTTTCAATGATCTTGGTATGATTTTAAACAGCAAAGCAGGCTTTTTATTTAAATCTACCGAGCAAATCAAAAAGGATTATCCTGATGTTCCCGCTTTTGAAGAATATGACGAATTGCTTTTGGCAATAAAATCTGCATTATAATGGTCTTGGGCGCAATCCGCCTTTGGATTGCGCCCAAGTAGTCTTTTGATTGATAAAAATCAATCCACACTATGCCGTAAGCGTACACTTTCCGTCGGCTTATTTACGGCTATTGCCGCAACATCGGTTTATGTACATAGCACGGAATATCCCGTTAATAATATTATATTTTAAAATTTTAAATTATATTACTTTTTTATGTAAACAATTTTTAAAGGTGATAAAATGATAAGTGAAAGGGTTATAAAGCTACAAAAACTGCTTCAAGACGGTGAAGCGTTTTTGACATCAAGCGGATCAAACCGCTTCTATCTTACAGGATTTAATTCAAGCGCCGGCACTGTTTTAATAACAAAATCAAAAGCTATTTTCTTTATAGACTTCAGATATTTTGAAAAGGCAAAAGAAACAGTCAAAAGCTGTGATGTAATTCTTTATGATAAGGGTGATCGCGGTATTTATGACTTTTGCAAAAACGAGAATATTAAGACCGTTTTTGTTGAAACTACGCAGACCAGCCTTTCGCACTATAAATATTTAAGTGATATTTTTGAAGGAATAGAAATTTCAACCAACAATTGCTTAGATTTAAATCTTAACAAAATGCGCGCCACAAAAAATGAATACGAGTTAAACTTTATCAAACAGGCGCAATCACTTACGGAGCAAACACTCAACTATATTTTGCCGCGCATAACAATTGGTCGCAGCGAACGTGAAATTATGCTTGATATGGAATTTTTTATGCGTTCTTTAGGTGCCGAGGCTGTGTCGTTTGATTTTATTGTTGTATCGGGTAAAAATTCGTCATTACCGCACGGTGTACCAACAAACAAAAAAATAGAAAGCGGCGATTTTGTTACAATGGATTTTGGTGCTATTGTAGGTGGTTACTGCAGCGATATGACACGCACGGTAGCGATAGGTCATATAAACGACGAACAAAAATTAATTTACGATACCACACTTAAAGCACAGCTTGCCGCAATAAATGCCATAAAAGCAGGCGCGGTGTGCGGTGATATTGACAAAATAGCCCGCGATATTATCTACGATGCAGGTTATAAAGGTTGTTTTGGTCATTCACTTGGACATTCGGTTGGTATTGACGTTCACGAGGCTCCAAATTTATCGCCAAACAATACTTCCGTTTTAGAAGAAGGCAACGTTGTTACGGTAGAACCCGGAATATATATTGAGAATAAATTTGGTGTGCGAATAGAGGATATGGTATACGTAACAAGCGACGGATGTATAAATCTAACAAACAGCGATAAAAAACTTTTAATATTATAACAATAGCCCGTTATATGCGATACATCGCATATAACGGGCTAATTAATTATTCTTCGTCGGCTTGCTTTTTAGATTCATACTCGGTATAAATATCACACAAATCTACATAAAGCTTTCTACCATCTTCTACGGTATAAAACGTTTTAAAGTCTTCGCCTAAACAACAAGCACCGTTTTCGTAAATAGTAAATATAGCAAGGGCTGATTCGTCCTTATTATAAAAGCACATATAAATATATGCCGAACCCATTTCAGCCTTGGCTTCGGTATCGAGTTCAAGCGCTTGAAATTTATTCCACATCTTTTTTGCGACCGATTTATCTGTTATATCGGTTTCATATTGAAGTCCTGATACCGACTCTACCACCTGAACTCCTACAGGCTCAAAGGTATCGTACACATCGCCTTCGGCACATCCTGCTATACAAAGCAATACGCACACAGTAAGTATTATTGCTAATAATTTTTTCATAATCCATCCTCTTTACATTAAAATATACTGGCCAATTACCCTAAGCCTTGTGCACTTTTTAAAGCCGTATTTATTTATGGTTTTAATTTTTTTAAATTTGCACATTCGGGGAATATCACAATACGTTTTTATTAAATCGTATCGTTGTTTTATTAAACCTTCGCCGTATTGCTTTAAAAAGGCATCTGCCTGTGTGTAGGTAGCGTTGTAGTTTTTACGAACATCGCCCAGCGTTGCAAGCTTTCTTTTTATAAAAGCAAAGCCATATGACGCTTTTGCGCCCACCTGATTGGCAGAATGCTGACGGTAATACATTGTTGACTCATCTATATGCTTAACCCTACCAAAAGCGGTTGCAACAAGCGCTAACCACCAATCGTGCATTATGCACTCATCGGGTATGGTGCCACATTTTTCTTTTAAAGCGCGATTTATCATAACGGTGCAGCCCGTTACGTTGTTTTGCACCAACAATTGCTGTAGCGGCATAACACTGCTTAATTTTTGAAAATCAAAAAACGAACTTGAAATTACGTTAAGATTTTCATCTGCAACGGCTAAATCTGTGTGTATTAAAACAGGTAAATCTTTTTTTGCACCCTCAGTATACTTCATAATATCTAAGGTTAGTTTTATCTTGTATGGATACCATACGTCATCCTGATCGCAAAACATTATGTAGTCGTCGTCACAGGCATTTAAAAGTGCGGCAAAATTCCGCTTTGCGCTACCGGTAGGCGAACCGCTTATCAAGAAAATTTTTTCGGGGTACTTGTTACAAAAATAGTTAATAATTTCAACCGAATTATCAGTCGAACCGTCGTCACGAATAATGATTTTAAAATCTGTGAAGCTTTGTGCTAATATTGATTCAATTTGTTGTTTTAAATATTTTTCACCGTTGTAAACGGCAAGTAAAATTGATACCAATATTAACACCTCCTAAATATAAAACCCTAACTGCAAATTATTCTTCAATGTAACCGTCGCCCAGGTCGCCCGGTTCTACAATATCGCCCTCGTATGAATTAATGTATATAGTAACCAAAGCCTCGGTTGTGACCGAATCGGTATGCTCGGGGGTTTGACGTAAAACCACGCTTGGTGCCGATTCAGAATCATACATTTCTTCTACCATAATATTTTCGTATAAAAATCCTTGTTTTAACAGTTCAAGCTTGGCGCTCATTTCATCAAGTCCAATAACGTTAGGCACTGTAACCTCTTTTGGTCCTAAGCTTATTGTAAGCTGAATTTCGGTTTCGTTTTCGACCGCTTTATCAGCAGGTACTGACTGAGCGCAAATCATACCGCGATCGTATTTATCAGAATACTCTTTGCCTTTTATGCTTATTTTAAAGCGCTCATAATTATCTAAATCCTCTATTTGATAATAATACTTACCCAAAAAATCAGGTACGGTAAATAATATTACCGACTCTGCGGCACCGGGATCTACATCACCAATAGAATCCACTTCGGGCATAGATTCTATTTGCGAATTATCAAACATAGGCTCCTTTGAACCAAAAATTTCATCTTTAAACACAACGCATAGAACCAATGCAATTACCAAAAACAATGCCGCTGTAATACCTGCCGACATTGCGGCATATTTAACACTGCTTGCCTTTTTGACCGGTTTAGTGTCTTCTTTTTTTACCTTTTGGGATGTATTACGACTGTTAGCGGCTTTTCTAATATTTTCTTTTGTTTCGCCATAAACAAGCTCGTTTTTAAAAACGTCTATGCTTTCTGTTCGATTTTGCAAATTAATTTGCATACCATTGGCTATTGCAACCAAAACCTGACGAGGTAACTCGTCTGCAAATTTTGCGGGAATGGTTAACGTGTCAGCATTAAGTCGTGCTTCAGCAGATGGTGGAACTGTACCAATAAGCACGCGGAACAAAGTAGCGCTTAAAGCATATACATCAGATGCTTCGCACAAAGTAGAGTTTGTTTTTCCGTACTGCTCTATAGCGGCATAACCATCATAAAGCTCTTGTCTGTTATCATCTGATGCCACTCGTAAACGCGGTATGCAAATTTCGCTAAATCGCATTTTGCCATCGCGACCTACAATTATTGTATCGGGCGAAATTCCACCGTGAATAATACCGTCCTCGTGCAATCCTTTTAACGTATCAATAAGCGGCAAAAACAAGGGACGCGCCTGTTCCCAACGAAGTGTACCGCCATTTTTTTCAATGAAGCTTTTAAGAGTTATTCCCGATATTATAGAACGTACTGCATATATTGTACCGTTTTCTTCAAACACGGTATGCACGGGTATCACTGCCTGTAGCTCAGATGCAATGAATTTTTTATTGATTTCCATAAAGTCTATAAGACCTTCATTAAAAGCAAATTCACTACCTTGTGCCACCGATACAGTTTTATCGGGATTGCGTATAGCAACGCCTTTGGGGTAGTATTCTTTTATATGTACCGCAGTTTGAGCGGCATCATCCCACGCAATGTATGTAATACCCTCAGCGCTTACGTTTAATACTTTACCTATTACATATCTTTCTGACAGTAAAAACTTTATTGGTAAGCATGCATCATCATTTTTAACTTTAGAGTCACATCCGCATATGCTGCATATTTCTTCGCCACCATTATCGTTCATACAGCCCGGACAAAGTCTATCGGTATTTATCATAACTACCTCCAAATGTTTTATGTTATTGGCTATTATATCATACACCAATTAAAATTACAAGTTTTTAACTTTTGACTCAATAGGCAAAAGTTTTCGAAACACACAGGTGTGATGCTCTGTAATAATACGGTCCTCGTGCAGAGAACCAAAAAACCAATGCCTGTAAGAACATGATCTGCCGATTTCTTCTAAATAACCGTTTAATTTATTTACATTATCACTACCTCCGCGGCGTAACAGCATTGCGCTTTTTACGAGTGACGGTGGTTCGTGCGTAATAATATAATCAACATCACAGCCTGCCTCATCAAGAACACGTGCTCCGTCTGCCATTTCGGTTGGTGTAGGCTCTTCTTGTCGCCACCAAAAGCCCTGAGCCACCCTCATATCCTTGTCGGTGCTTTCGCCGCCACCAAATGTGAAAAAACGATTTCCGTCTATATCAAAAATTTGTCCGCGCATAAGATGCAACAAATTACCCTTAATTCTATGCACCATACCGCCCTTCCATACTGTTTGACGGCAGCGGTTAATTTTATCAAGGTTGTCGTGGGTGCCTTCTACAAACGCGGTTATAAACTTACGCTTGGCAAAAAACTTAATAACCTCTTTTTCTTGTTTAGATCCGTCAAATATATAGCCAAAATCTCCGCAAACTATTAAAATATCGCCCTTTTTTAGTTTGCGAAATTCTTTATCGTATAAGCGCTCAAGGTCACCGTGCATATCTCCTGTTATGTAAATCATTTTTTCACCGCCTATTTTAATATTTATGCTTTATTTTTGTAAAATTATAATGTATAATAATTAAGTAGTAATTATCTACGCAAACTATTATACGTTTTTTTGCAATTATATATATTATAACATATTTTTAAGGAGATTTCTATGCTTAAAAGAGTTTTTTTAGCATTTTTAATAATTTGTTTACTTTTAACCCCAACCTTAACGGTTAGCGCGTATGAACCTACAGGTGTTCAGATTACTGCAAACGCTGCGTTACTTGTATCGCTTGATACAGATGAAGTTCTTTATGAAAAAAACGCTGACACAAAAGTATATCCTGCGTCAATAACCAAAATTATGACAACTATACTTATTCTTGAAAGCGAAAAATACAATCCCGAAGCCAAAATTGCGATGACCAAAGAGGCACTTGACCTTATAAGTGGTACGGGAAGCAGTGTTTCATTGCTTAAAGAGGGTGAAGAAATTACACAGCTTGACCTTGTGTATATGGTGCTTATGTCATCGTACGGCGATTGCTCACTTTTGGCGGCATCTTACTACGGCGGAAGTGTTGACGGTTTTGTAGAGCAAATGAACACAAAGGCGGCAGAATTGGGTCTTAAAGGTACTCACTATGAAAACCCTATAGGCCTTCATCACGAACAAAACTATACCACTGCACGCGACACTTACATTCTTACCAAATATGCCCTGCAAAACGAAACTTTTAAAGAGGTTTGCGAAAGTACGCGTCATACGGTAAAGCCAAGTATGTCGGGCGAGCGTGTTCTTTCTACCACAAACTTTTTGCAAGATAATACAACAAATTATTATTATACCTATGCCAAAGGTGTTAAAACCGGATACACCGATGAAGCCGGCAGATGTCTTGTAAGCACCGCAAGCTATAACGGCTACAATTACGTATGTATTGTTTTTGGTTGTCCGCCAAACTCTACAAATCATTTCGTCGAAAGCAAAGAGCTTTACCGTTGGGCATTCAATAATTTTGAATTTAAAAAGGTAGCAGATACGTCCAACCCCATTGCCGAAATTGGTGTTGATTTATCACTTGATACTGATTTTGTTTCACTTTATGTTGAAGAAGGCTTTGTTTCGGTTTTGCCTAAAGCCGCCGATGATTCTACAATTAGTATTGTGCCGCATCCCTGTGCTGAGCGTATAGATGCCCCCGTTAAAAAAGGACAATCCTTAGGCACTGCAGATATTGTGTATGCCGAACAGGTTATAGGCACCGTAAACCTTATTTCTAACGAAAATATTGAAAGCAGTATTATGCTTACTACGCTTAGAGCTGTTAAAAACTTCTTTACTTCTTCATATATGAAAATATTTTACGTTTTGGTTATAGTTGTAATTTTATTATTTATAATATCCGTAATAAAACTAAACCGCAAAAAAACAAAAAAGCGCAAGATTAAATACGTTCCGTACAAAGAAAACAAAAAGCATTAAAATAATAAACGCCATCCGTTTGGATGGCGTTTATTGTTGAGTATTTTTATTTTATATTGCTGTTTCTAAAGCAATTTTAAGCATTTGCTGATCAAATTGCTTTTTCATTTGCAGTGCTTCTTCAATATCGTAATTAACCACGCTGCTACCTTGATATGCCACAACACGATTACCCTTGCCTTGATCAAGCAATTGTACCGCTTCATAACCCATTTGCGTTGCACGTAAGCGATCACGAAGCGTTGGATTACCGCCACGTTGCACGTGACCAAGTATTGTTGAGCGAGAGTCTATATTGGTAGCCGCCATAATCTGTTTTGCAATTTCTTCTACGCCGCCGACACCTTCAGCTACAATAACAATAAAATGCTTTTTACCGTTGCTTTGCGCGGTTTTAATTTTACGGATAATACTTTCCATACTTACCGGAACCTCAGGCACCATAACTGCAGTAGCACCAACGGCAATACCTGTTTGTACAGCAATATAGCCTGCATGTCTACCCATAACCTCAATAACACTGCAGCGCTCGTGCGACTGAGCGGTATCACGAATTCGGTCTATCATCTCTATTGCAGTATTCATTGCAGTATCAAAGCCTATGGTGTATTCTGTACAACCAATATCATTGTCAATTGTACCCGGTACACCAATACATGGTACGCCGTGACGTGAGAGCTGTAATGCACCCTTAAAAGATCCGTCGCCGCCTATTACAACCAAACCCTCAATACCGTGCTTTTTGCAATTTTCAACAGCCTCTAATACACCTTCCTCGGTTCTAAACTTTGGACAACGTGCAGTATAAAGTACGGTGCCGCCTCGATTTATGATGTCACAAACCGAGCGCGAATCCATATCAAAAATATCATCTTCTATAAGACCGGCATAGCCACGTCTTATACCTTTAACAGTCATACCAAGCGAGATAGCAGTTCGAACTACTGCGCGTACCGCAGCGTTCATACCCGGAGCATCGCCGCCGCTTGTTAAAACACCTATTGTTTTCATCTTTTTATCATCTCCAAAATATATGCCAATGTATTATACACCATCGTTATTAAAACTGCAAGAATTTTTTTATTTGGTTACCGCCTTAACGTTTTGCGGACCTAATATGTCGGATAAATTATTAATTAACGCATCGGTTGGGTGTACCTTTAAGCGCTCGGGCGCCATAATTCGTTTACCGGTGTCTTCGCAAACAATTATAACGTCACACTCACCCTTGTGCTTAGATAGACTGTCGCAAACAGCATTAAACTGCGTAGAATTAAGACTAGGTATTTTTAAATAAAGGGTGGTAGTTTTAATTTCGCCTTGCACGTTTTCCGGCACATTTTCTACCGATTCGCAAATAAGTTCGGGGTCTCGGTCTTCGCGCTCGCTTACCTTACCGTTTATTATAACCACGTTGCCCGGAGTCATAACAGCTCGATAGCCAGACAAAACCGCCGAAAAAACAATAACGTCTACAACACCGGTAGTATCTTCAACTGTGGTGTAAGCGATAGTGTTTTTGTTTTTTAACTGTTTTAATTTTATCTCTCCAATAACGCCTACAACACTCACCCTTTTACCATCGGGCACTTTTTTAAAGCTAATATCAGATACATTGGTAAATCGTGCGTTTTTGCAAAATTGGCTATAGCTGTTCATAGGATGCCCCGTAAGGTACATTCCTGTGGCTGCTTTTTCCATAGCAAGCAGTTCTTGTTTGGGCATTTCATCTATATGGGTAAGGCTAAAGCTTGTGTCTTCTTTGCTGTTACCAAACAAATCTAATTGATCTTTTGAAGAAAAACGCTGAGTCTCTTCGATAACCGAAATAACTTTATCGATATTATAAAGCATCTTTCTGCGATTATCCTCAAGCTTGTCCATAGCGCCGCTTTTAATGAGACCTTCAAGCGCTCTGCGATTAAAGCTGCGGCTATAATTTCGCAAGCAAAAATCATACATACTGGTATATTTACCGTTTTCTCGCTCGGTTATAAGTTGATTTATAAGATTTAACCCCAAATTTTTAATTGCAAGCAAGCCAAAACGAATGTTTTTGCCGTCGGCAGTAAAATTTTCATAGCTTTCGTTAACCGAAGGAGGCAAAATTTTAATACCGATACGTTTACACTCGGATGTGTACTGTGATATTTTACCCGTACTGTCGAGCACGCTTGTTAAAAGGGCCGCAAAATATTCTGTAGGATAGTGACATTTTAGGTATGCAGTGCGGTAAGCAACAACCGCATAAGCTGCAGCATGCGATTTGTTAAAGGCATATGAACTAAAAGCAGAAATTTCATCAAACAATTTTTCTGCCACGTTTTCATCAACACCACGGTTTACTGCGCCTTCGCAAATTATATCGCCGTTTTCATCCTTTTCACCATATATAAACGCATTACGCTCACGAGCCAATACGTCGTGCTTTTTTTTAGACATCGCACGACGAACAATATCGGCGCGACCCAACGAATATCCCGCAAGACTGCGAAATATTTGCATTACCTGTTCTTGATAAACTATACATCCGTAGGTAACATTAAGTATAGGCTCAAGAAGTGGCGTGTCGTATTTTACGTCACGTGGATTATGACGGTTGTGAATATATCGCGGTATCGAATCCATAGGACCCGGACGATAAAGCGAAATAATAGCAATCAAGTCTTCAAGCGTTTCGGGTTTGAATTTTCGCATTACGTTTTTCATACCGTCAGACTCAAACTGAAATACGCCGTCAGTATACCCCTCGCCCATCATTTTAAAGGTTGCTTCATCGTCAAGAGGTATATTCTCGATATCAAAATCAAGATTCGTTTTTCTTATAGCTTTTTGAGTATCTTCGATAACAGTAAGGTTACGCAGACCCAAAAAGTCCATTTTTAAAAGGCCAAGCTCATCTAAAGCGGTCATTGTATATTGTGTTACTACCGATTCATCATTTGAAGCAAGCGGCACATAGTCGCTGACAGGTCGGTCAGATATAACAACGCCTGCCGCATGGGTAGATGCGTGACGCGGCATACCCTCAAGCTTGATTGCCATATCAATTAAATCTTTTATAACAGGGTCGCCATCATAAAGGGATTTTAATTCTTTTGACGTTTCCATAGCGCGTTCAAGTGTCATACCAACCGCTTGCGGAATAAGCTTTGCTGTTTTATCACACACCGTATATGGTATGTCCATCGCTCTACCAACATCACGCACGGCGGCTCGCGCGGCCATAGTGCCAAAGGTTACTATTTGCGCCACGTGATCCTCACCATATTTTTCTATAACATAGTCTATAACCTTTTGGCGATTAACGTAACAAAAGTCTATATCAAAGTCGGGCATAGAAACACGCTCGGGATTTAAAAAACGTTCAAAAAGCAGATTATATTTTATAGGATCTACACCTGTAATGCCAATACAATATGCCGCAAGACTACCCGCACCGGAGCCACGACCCGGACCTACAGGTATATCGTGCGTTTTGGCATAGTTAATGAAATCCCATACAATAAGATAGTAATCAACATAGCCCATTTTATTAATAACAGAAAGCTCATACTCTAAACGCTGAGTTACTGCTTTGTCGGGATTTAAACCGTATTTTTTATAAAGGCCGTCGTAACACTTGCGTTTAAAATACTCAAAATGATTTTCGCCTTTTGTATCAAAAAAAGGTAATTTTATTTTACCAAATTCGAATTCAACGTTGCATCGGTCGGCGATAGCTTGTGTAATTGAAATTGCATTTGGTAAATCGGCAAAAGCCGTAGCCATTTCTTGCTCGGTTTTTAAATAAAACTCTTGCGTTTTAAATTCAAGGTTTGCATTCTCGCCTATTTTGCTACCTGTCTGCACACACATTAAAACCTTGTGCATAAGGTTGTCTTCTTTTTCAATATAGTGAACATCGTTTGTAGCAACAATGGGAATACCCGTTTCGCGTGATAATTTTTTAATATAACTATTTACAATTTGTTGCTCTTCTATTCCGTGGTTTTGAACCTCAAGAAAATAGTTGTTTTCACCAAAAACATTTTTATACCAAACAGCAGTATCGCGTGCGCGAGCATAATCGTTATTCATTATTGCGCGAGGTATTTCGCCCGCAAGACACGCCGACAGTGCAATAAGACCTTCGTGGTATTTTTCTAACAGCTCGCGGTCAACGCGCGGTCTTGTATAAAAGCCCTCGGTAAACCCAAGCGAAACAAGCTTTATAAGATTTTGATAACCCTTATTGTTTTCACACAATAAAACCAAATGACTATAGTTTCCGTCGGGTTGCCTTTGCTTGTCAAAGCGACTGCTTGGAGCAACGTATACCTCACAACCAATTATTGGCTTTATACCCTTTTTCTTAGCGGCTTTATAAAAGTCTATTGCGCCATACATAACACCGTGGTCAGTAATCGCTACAGCGGTTTGTCCCTTTTGTTTTACGGCATCGATAAGCTTGTTTATACGGCAACAGCCATCAAGCAAACTATACTCTGTATGCAAATGTAAATGTGCAAAGCTCATGCCGTATTTCACTTCCTTTACTTATCTTGAAATTATGTCATCATATATATCTATTATTTTTTTTAGTCGGTGATTAAGTCCCGAAACGGTTATTGGCTCGGGCGAATTTTTGCATAAATCCTTAAGTGAGCTTTCAGGATATCGCATTCTTAAATTTGCGGCAGAAATTAGTTCTTTTGGCAGTGACGAAAGCATTTCTCGCTTAATTAGATACTCAATTGCAGTACGTTGCTTTATAGATGCCTCAATAGTTTTTTTAATATTGGCGCCATCGCAATTAAACATACGGTTTGTTTTATTGTTTGCTTCTTTAATTATGGTTGTTTCGATTAGTTCAAGACTGCGCATAGATGCACCCATAAGCGCCAGTAAATTTATTATCATCTCACTGCGCTTTATATATACAACAAAGCCGCTACCGCGGGTTGATATATTGGCATTTACCGAGTGCTTAGATAAAATATCTCTAAGCTCGACAGCAAGTGCCTCACTTTTTACGGGAAAATCAACCCTGTAACTTTTTTCGGGATCACTCATCTGACCGCAAGCCAAAAAAGCGCCCCGCACGAATGCCGCCTCGCAACAAGCACGGTTAAAAAATTCGTGACTGATTTTACCATCGCACATACCAAAATCTACCGATGCCAAAATTTTTAATCGATCAATTTCATCAGATACCTCGGCGCGATATGTTATGTTTTTGCTTTCACCCTTTATTATATTAACCTGCGCATCATAAATTTTTTCAATTAGTGAAGAATAAAGCCTTGCAACAGCGTAATTTTCACTTTGCATAGATATTTTCTTAGCATTAAATGACCTGCCGAATAATAAAAGACCATACGTAAGCGCCTGCAAACAGCAACGCGACACCTTTATTTCGGTAAGCTCGGTTTTTATATCTGAACAAAAAGACATACTTAATCCTCTTTTTCAATATCTCTATGAACACAGTACGCATCATAACCCTGTGCCTTTAACCCTTCACAAAGCATTACTGCAAACGTAACCGAGCGATGATGCCCGCCCGTGCAACCAAATGATACGGTAAGTTTTTCTATGCCGTAATTTTCTTTTATTGGTATTACAAGCAAAATCATATCAATTACTTTTTTAAGATACTGCTTGCTTTGCTCGGTAGCTAAAACGTAATCACGAACAGGCTTGTCCAAACCCGTCATATTTTTTAAATTATCTATGTAAAAAGGATTAGGCAGACAGCGCACATCAAAAACAAAATCCGCACACGCATCTGCCCCATTTTTAAAACCAAATGACCTGCATTCTATTTTCATTTACTTTCTTCCCACAAATATGACCTCTGGTTCTAAATTGACGCCATTGGCCGCTTTAACCGTTTCTTGCACTTTATTTATAAGGGTTAAAACATCGTTACAGGTGGCATTGCCCGTATTAATAACAAAGCCTGCGTGCTTCTCGCTAACCTGCGCACCGCCGAATTGTACGCCTTTTAGGTTGTTTTGCTCTATAAGCGCGCCTGCAAAATAACCTTCAGGACGCTTAAACGTGCTACCCGCGCTTGGGTATTCAAGCGGTTGCTTGTCGCGGCGGCGGGCAAAAAAATCGTCCATAGCGGCTTTAATTTCATTAGAATTACCGTGTTTTAGTTTAAAAGTAG
Organism: Acutalibacteraceae bacterium; assembly: GCA_045534895.1. GTDB lineage: Bacteria > Bacillota > Clostridia > Oscillospirales > Acutalibacteraceae > UBA737. Next base: position 5,917 of record JAZSKN010000003.1, on the reverse strand, counting down.
CGCTTATTATAATTAAGTCGGTATTTTTAAACACACTTGTTCGGTAACCAAGCTTCATATCAGGCAAGGTAAGTTCAACAATATCACCTTTACTGTTTATTGCTGTAGCCGATACTGCAACCTGTGACATTTCGCCACCGTAGGCCCCCGCATTCATATAAAGCGCACCACCAACGGTACCTGGTATTCCATAAGCAAACTCAAGCCCCGAAAGCGAAGCCTTTTGAACAGTGATACACAGTGTACGCAAGCTTGCCCCGGCACCACACACTACCGTATCACCGTCAATTTTTATGTCGTTAATACCTTCGATAGATATAACCGCGCCCTCGATACCCTTATCAGACACCAAAAGATTTGAACCCTTGCCAAGTATAAAGTAAGGCACTTCACACTTATCGATAAGCTTTAAAACGGTTTTTAACTCATTTTCATTTTTTATTCTAATAAAAACATCGGCATTACCACCTATTTTAAAGGTGGTGTGGCGGCTCATAGGCTCGTTTAAAGCATATTCAATTTTATACTCATTTAATCCGACCTGCAGATTATCTATTTGCATAAAATCACCTTATTTTTCGTAAAGATTACAAAGATATGCCGCGCCTATAATACCGGCATCATTGCCAAGGTCGGCAGTTTTGATAATTGTTTTTGTTTTAATATGACGAGCATAATTTTCGCCCTCAACATATTCGTTAATCGGGTCGGTGAGATACTCGCCTTCTTTAGAAATGCCGCCGCCAATACAAATAACGTCGGGCTGAAAAATATCAAGAACGTTTGCAATACCAACTGCAATATAACGAATATATTCGTCAACAACCATAGCGCCTACACGGTCACCAAGTCGCTTTGCCTTAAAGGCAGTTCTGCCGCCTGCATTGTTGATGTCACCCTCGCATATTTCCCACATTCTGCTGCTTTTGTATCGCATCATAGCCTGTTTGGTCTGTCTTACAAGAGCAGTGGCAGATGCATAGGTTTCCCAACAGCCAAAACGACCGCAGGTGCACGCCTGACCGCCCATTTGTATAACCGTGTGACCCAATTCGCCGCCTGCGCCATTAGAACCGGAATATATTTTACCGTCTATAATAATGCCGCCGCCAACGCCTGTGCCCAGAGTAATGGCAATAAAGTTTTTGGTGCCCTTACCGGCGCCCGCAATATATTCGCCATATGCTGCGGCATTGGCATCATTTTCAACATAAAACTTTTTGCCTGTTTTTTTATAAAGCATTTCACCAAGTGGTAAATCGTAAAATTCGAGGTTGTTAGAATACGGAACCGAACCGGTTTTGTGGTCGATGGATCCCGGACAGCCTATACCAAAGCCGTCAACATCATCTATTGTAATACCCGCCGCATTTATTGCTTCGTACGCAACAGCGACTAAATCATCTACTATTTCTTCTGCAGGACGCGGCAAATTGGTTTTACATTTTGCTGTTGATACTATTCTGTATTTTTCGTCAACAATGCCTGCAACAATATTTGTTCCGCCTAAATCTATACCTAATTTATACATCTGTTATCTTCCTTTTTTATATACTAAAATGGTTTTACCGTATTTTCTTGCGGCTTGGCAAAATCGTCATTCATACCTAAACGGTTAAGTAGGTCTTCTGCAGCGTTATATCCAAGCTTTTTCTGACGGCTGTTCATTGCCGCAACCTCTATAATAACCGCCAAGTTTCGACCCGGCTTTACCGGTATTGTAAGCGACGGAATATTAAGACCCAAAATTTCGGTTGTTTGGGTTTCAAGACCCATACGGTCGTAATTTTTGTTAACATCCCATTGCTCCATATTTATAACAAGGTCAATTTTTTCGGTAAGCTTTACTGCACCCACACCAAAAATACGGCTTGCATTAATAATTCCTATGCCGCGAAGCTCAATAAAATGACGAATATTATCGGGCGCGGTACCAACAAGCGATTTGCTTGACACACGTCTTATTTCTACCGCATCATCGGCAATAAGACGGTGACCACGCTTTACAAGCTCAATAGCGGTTTCGCTTTTACCTACGCCGCTTTCACCAAGCAAAAGTATACCTTCACCATAAACCTCTACCAAAACGCCGTGCCGTGTTATGCGCGGCGCTAAATGAAGATTTAAAAACGCAATTAATGCCGCTTCAAAATCAGAGGTCGAATCCTTGGTTACAAGAAGTGGTACGTTATGCTTTTTTGCCATTTCCGAATATATATTATCATCGGCAAGATTGCGCGCAATTATAACTGCGACCGGTTTTTTTGAGAAGAATTCATCTACACGCTTCGCCTTTTCGGTTTGGTCAAAGCCCTGCAAAAAGCCAATTTCATTCATACCAAGTATTTGAATGCGCTTTGAATCAAAAAATTCATAATAGCCCGCAAGATGCAAACCCGGACGGTTGGTCTCGGTTGAAGATACCAAAACACTTTCTTCGGGCATATTTAGAACCTCTAAAGAAAATTCTTTTACTATGCGAAGCAATTCGATAGTGCAATCAGTTTTCATAAAAATACCTCGTTTTATATTATTTACTGTAAAAGTCACTTAATTTATCGCCGATTTCCCAACGTAATTTTGCAAGAAGGCGATGGTCGTCACAATATTCACGAATATTTTTGGTAACTTTACTTATTTGCTCTATAACATATTCTTTGCCAAATGCCTGTTCTGCCAATTCAAACATATGATAATCTTCTATAGCCGAACGTACAAGCTCTAAACGGTAAGAGCCTATAGGTCCGTCAACACCTATGCGGTCGCCGTTGTAAAGTAAAGAGCCGTCGCCAAAGCAATAATACGAAAGCTCGGGCACGGGGCTTGTAACATCCCATGGAGAGCCGTTGTTCCAATGAGTTGTTTGCCAATAAAGAAATCCTTTTATGCCATACATATACTGTTGCCAAAAAAGCACTCTGTGATAAAAACCTTCCATATCAATAAATAGGTTTGCATAAGGCAGCGGCGGTTCCCAACAGCAGTACCACCAAGTGCGTTCGCCCTTTTTGCGACGGTCAGCCATATAGTCTTTAAGCCATTCTTCAGCAAAAAGTCGACTTTTAGGGCACCATACAATGTTGTATTTTTCCATAAGGTCAACAGCGCGAACACCGTCGCCGTCACGTGGGTCCATATAATAAGGCACCACCAACTGATATTTTGGAAAAACCTTTTCAAGCTTTTCGCAAACGTCACGAATGCGGTCATAATCTGCCATACGTTGCGGTTCATCAACAACGTAAAACATCGCCTTTTTAAGCCATTCGGGATTAGTTTTAAGCTTGTTATAATAGGCAATTATTTTTTCGTCCGCATCAGAATATTCGGTCTGAAAATTAGAATAAAAAGGCACGTGAAAGGTTGTTACGCGTGGGTCATTCATATAAGCGTCGGCGCGGGGATCAAGTATATCATAAGGCAAAAATCTACCGCAAATATGATACCGTTCAAGCAACATATCATAGTACTTTTTAAATACACCCTCACGGTCATCGGTTTTGTGCTGCAAAAACAGCCAGCGTGTATCGATGCCCATTGTGGTATCCATATACTTTTCGGGGTTAATGGCAAAATTCCACACCCTTAACCAAAGGTTATAAGAACCGTAAAGCTCTTCATTTTCGTAAAGATTAACCTTAAAATCATAGTTACCGGGTACGGTGTCAAGCGTGGTTGAAAAATTTATAAGATATGTAACGTTTTTCCACTCTTGTAAATCAAAACGGCAGTCATCGGCAAAAACGGGGTCGGGATAGAGTGCGCCTTCACAGCTTACGTATTCTTCACGAAGCAGTTCGACGCTGACACCCTTGTTTAAATCGCCCACAACCTCAATTCTTAAATTTTTACGTTCGCCATTTTGCGACAGCACCGAAAACTGACAGCCCTCGGTAGCGTTTTTGGCCACACCTACGGTATAGCTTGTAAGTGGCCAACCCGGGTAATAGGCTTTGGGTAAAACCTTTTTATCCATCGAGTTAAAAGTTAAGTATAGATTTTTTTCCATTTGTATATAGCTCCTTAATGTTATCACTATTATTGATGTTTGCCACGTGTAATATAAAACAAGATAGATAATACTACTTGCTGTAATATTCGTTAAGCTTATTACCAATGTCACGTCTTACATCGTCAAGAGTCCAATGAGTGTCGGTATAGCTGCATACATTGCTTGTAACCTTGCTTATTTCATTTGCTACATATTCACGGCCAAATGCCTTTTCGGCAAGGCGGAACATATAGTGGTCTTCTATACCGTAGCGCAGTATTTCCATACGGATTGAACCGACCGGCTCATCAGTACCAATGTGTTCACCGTTGTAAAGCAGTGAACCGTCGCCAAAACAGTAGTTTGAAAGCTCGGGCACGGTGGCGGTAACATCCCAAGGGGAACCGTGTTTCCACCAGTTTGCCGACCAATAAAGCATACCGTTTATGCCATATAAATACTGTTGCCACGCAATTGTGCGGTGATAAAAGTTATCCATATCAATAAATACGTTGCTATATGGATATCCGGGTTCCCAACAATAGTACCACCAGGTACGGTCGCCCATTTTTTCACGAGAAAGCATAAACTCGCCCATATAGTCATCTTTAAACAGACTGATTTTTGGGCACCAAACCTTGCAATGACGGCTAAGCAAATCTATGGCGCGTGTGCCCTCGCCATCGCGAGGATTCATATAAAACGGTACTACCTGCGCGTGATTTGGATGATATTTTTCGATAAAGTTATACGCGCTTTCTATTCTTTCATAATCGGCCATACATTGTGGCTCGTCTACCACGTAATAATAAGCCTTGCGTAGCCATTCGGGGTTGGTGCTCAGCTTGTTGTAATATGCCGTAACAGTTTCACTCTTACCGTCATATGGTATACGAAATGACGTAACGGCAGGGTTGCTCATATAAGCGTCGGCGCGTGGGTCAAGTATATCATACGGCAAAAAGCCTGCGCATATATGGTAACGGCGTAGCATAAAATCATAATATTTTTTGTAAAGCGCATCTACGTCTTGAGGATTGCATACTTCACTAAGAAATTTTTTCTCTAAACCAAAGGCGGTTTCCATTAAAGCGCTGTGATTAATTTCAAAATTCCATACAGTTATCCAAACGTCATATTCACCATAAATTTCGCCATTTTCACGCAAAATCACCTTTATGCCGTAGCCACCGGGCACTGTATCGGGTGTGGTTACCACGTTTATAAGATACGTAACGCTTTTACACTCTTCTAAATCAAACGTAGTATCGTTTGGTACTACAGGGTCGGGATAAAGCGCGCCGTCACAGCTTACGTAATGCTCGCGCAACAGTTCTACACTAAAGCCTGCATTACAATTGTTTACAAGCTCTACGCTCATATTTTTATGCTCGCCCTCAAGCGAGATAATTGACATTTGACAACCCTCGGTAGCGTTGCGCGCAACATAAATGTTGTAGCTTTCACGGTCACCAAAGTGATTGTACACTTTTGGTCGCATTGTCATTTGTGGGGTAACAAACCAAACCTTTAACTTATTTTCCATAATACACAGTTCCCTAAAAATATTATTACCATTTGTCGATTGGCAGTTCTATGCCGCCGTCATCGTCATTATTATCTTGTGTTGGTGGGGTTAAAGTAACGTCCCAATTGTTAACGTACTGCATAAGCAAGCCTAAGTCTTTGTTGTTTATTTTGCCGTCACCGTTAACGTCAGAAAAATCTTTATTTATTTCTATGCTCCAATCGTTAACATACTGCATAAGCACACCTAAGTCTTTATTGTTTACCTTGCCGTCGCCATTAACGTCACCAATTATATTACTTGTTTCGGCGGCAATTACACCAAAGGGCACCGCCGATATGGTAAGTATAAAGATAAGTACAAGAGATAATATTTTTTTCACAAAAGCATCCCCTTTT
>JAZSKN010000054.1:0-38098 GCA_045534895.1 Acutalibacteraceae bacterium | reverse complement strand
GTTGTAACCTCAAGATAAGAATCGGTTACTGAGCAGTTTTCGATGGTAAGGGTTGTGTTGTTAGTATTAGTACCTTCACCTTTATAGTAACCAACAATACCGCCTGCTGCTGTTGTTGCGGTAAAGTGAACCTTGTTAACGTTAATGTTTTTAATGGTTACGTCACCTTGTACACAACTAAAAAGACCTGCATACGTAGAAACAGAATTATGATTAGACCAAGCACCGTAAACCGTAGCGCCGTTACCGTCAAAGTTACCCTGGAAACCAGGTACGCCGCCTGCGTGGTTTTTACCTGAACCCTTGATTATGTCAATGTTGTCAGCCAAAGTGCCATCAACATCAAGAGCGTTAGTTGCAAGGTTAAAGCCTGCAATATTATCGGCCACCTTGTAGTATTTGCCGTCAGTATCATTGCCTGAAGCTTTACAAAGGTAAACAAGTTCTTCAGCAGAGTCAATTATAATAGCATTTTCCCAATCGGCACCTGTTTCGCCGTTGTCGGCAAGCTTGGTGTCGTACCACTGGCTTGAACTGCCCATATCAGTAAGATAAGGACCAAACTCAAGCAAATCAATCTCGGTTGGAATAATCTTTGGATTTTCAGGCTGTGCAGTACCCAAAGCTACAGTAGCTGCGTTTGCATAATTTACAAGAGCAGCCGCAACAAGTTTGTCTGCATCAGAATTATCACCTTTTACTACCTCGTTACAGTATTCTGCAATTGAAATTGAATGTGTAACACCCATAAGCTGTGTTTCGGTTTCACTTGCAGGTGTATAGCGCGCAACGTAAAGTGTTTTTTCAATATCAGAAGCCGAAAATCCCTTAACAGTAATCATCTTAGAATTACTTGGAAGCTGGCCCTCATAACGAGCAATTTCGGTTCCATCTACTTTTATTTTTGAAGCAGCAAAGCTTGATTTAGCATCAGTGTATTTTTGTGTTTTATCGTTTGCAACCTCTAATGTATCGCTATAGCTCATTACCATACCGTTCTGGTCGGTAATAATCATTTGATTATAATCCATTGATGAAGGATAATGAAGATTAAGCGAAAGACTACCATCGTCCTCGTAGGTAACGCTGGCACCCGAAATGTTACGGAAGTTATTAAAGGAGAATGCACCCTTTCTTCCGTTAGCGGGAACCTCAACATCCTTACCGTCTTCACCTTTTTCATATACTCTATATGGAAGATCGGGGGCTGCAATCATAGGTGTAACTCGACCGCACTTTTTACATTTTGCATTGTAAAGTTCAAAGTAATCCACACCCTCGCGAGCCTCAGGATTTTTTGCAAGAAGAGCATCAATGGCTGCCTTGTTTATTGGATCAACATCTCCGTATTTGGTTTCTTCCATAGCGCCTTCGTGAACGTGGAAATAGTTGGTGTTTGAATATTCCTGAGCTGCAGAAAGACCGCTTAAACCATCCTTGCCAACAAAGTTAAGAGTGTATTTTTTATCGTACTGAACGTAGTTTTCATTAGCCCAGTGACCGTCACGGTTTCTGTATTTTTGTTCTACTCCGTCAACGGTTGTAGTACCAATTAACTCTTCAGCATCTACTGCGCCATTTGCACCAACACGGTCACAAGTACCGGTAAAGTCGAATGTAACGGTAAATGTAATAGATTTAAATGCGGCATTTGAATTAAAGGTAATATCCTTAAAGCCCTGTGCATACTGTGCGTATGAATGGGTTTGGCCAATACTGTCTTCACTAACGGTTGAAATAGAGTAACCAAGTGTCTCGGTTGCTACGTCAACGGTAGTGTACTCACGGTAGTATTTATCAAGCAAAGCGTTATCCAATTTATAAACGCCTTTAGTGCCTTCACCGTCAGCAACTGTATATAATGTAGTTTTACTACCGCTTGCTGTCTTATAATTATCAGTCATATTGTAGATGTATTTTCTACCGTCATCACCAGCACCCGCGATAGCATTGGTTGTGTTGCTTTCACCCTTAGAAAATGCAGCATAGTTGCTGTTGGTAAAATACTGATCTACATTACCGGCATCAACAACTGTGTTGTTTGCAAGTACACCACCGGTAATTTCAATCTTTGTATCATAAAGACCAACGGTATTGTCATAAACGTTAGGAAGCAATGTACCTTTGTTGCCTTCATTTTCTTTGTATGACTTATCGGTATCAACAACTGTCTTGGTAACAGTTTGTGTGCCTGTTTGATTACCTTCTGAATCATATACAGGCTCTTCAACCTGAACTTCCTTATAGTAGTTAACAGCAGCAATCATAAAGTTTCTCTCGCCGGTTACGGGGTCAACCTTATCTCTTGCATAAAATTCTTCAAGAGTTTCGTTGGTAGGTGTAACATAGTTACCGTTTTCGTCAAAGTTAACGTCATCGATAACATCCTCGCCAAACATAAGGTCAAATGTGCCCGATGTAAGATTGTCACCTGTGAGTGTTACTTCCATAGTAACTACTTTTGTGCCTGCGCCAACTGCGTCACCTACAACATTGTAGGTACCTGTTACAGCCGCATTTACAGAAATTAAACTACCGTAAAGCGTGCTTACGCAGATAGCCGCCACAAGAATTACTGAAAGTAATTTTTGGATTGTTTTTTTCATAACAAAAAATTCCCTTCCAACATAATATTTATACATTATATATTGTACGCCCTCCCCCCGAAAATTTCAAGCCTCTTTATTCACAAATTTACTGGAAAATTATTTGAATTTTTAAACAAAATGACAATAAATTGTGATCGATACGCTCACATAGAGATAATTTGCTAAAAAAGGCTCCCCTTGTTGTTCAAGGGGAGCCCATATTCAATAATGCTTTTGTATAAATTCAACAATCGGTGTGTTGTCGGGTAAGCCGTGCGGATGATGATCTCCGCCCGATTTTATAATCACAGTAATATCGGCGTTGTTTGCCTTATAGTAATCCCATAAAAGCTGTCCGTTTTCACAAAAAGGTACAGTCTTGTCACTATCACCGCTAACAAGTATTATCGGCACGCCGGATTTTAACAGTTTTTCTTTTTGATCAATAGGATGATTTCTAAAATTAATAAGCTCTGCCAAGCCAAAGCCCATATTATCTACAAATTCTTGCGAACAATCATTTTGGCTTTCACCCAATGCAAAGGGCCAGCTTAGGTAGTTCATAACGGGTGCGTCAAGATAAGCACACGCCACGTACTGTGGGTACTTTGCCGCAAAATACACAGCCTGCATACCGCCACAGCTCATACCTATGAGCGCACACTTTTTGTTAAGACCAAATTCCTTTGATAAAAAATCGCAAAATTCAGGTCGCATATCGGTATCACTTTCAGGGCACATACGGGTAGTATTTGTCATAAAGGCAAGGTGATAGCCCTTTTTTAGCATTGAAATTTCAATATCCGGAAAAGCGTCAAAATACTCGGTGCGGTATAGCCATTTTTTGCCCTCACACGCGTTGTCGGGGCACACAAGAATACAATCTCTGCCTTCAAATTTAAAATCAAGTCGTTTAAAACCGTTCCAGATGCTTTCGGTCATATTATTCACCCACGAGTTCATATCCGCCCACCGCGCGAACAAACAATTTAACGCAAGAGCCTTCGCCAAATACCGATTCAATCATCGTTTTATAAGCGTCAAACATACTGTTTGGAATATAGCACTGTATTGTGCCTGCAAAGCCGCCGCCGTGCACGCGGTATGCGCCACGACCGTTTAAAAATTGCTTGGTAAGAGCAAGTGCTACCGATATAGCCTGCTCACCGGGATTGCTTGGCGAATACACGTTTTGTAATAGGTCGTATGATGATTCGCCCGAACGCTTAACGGTTACAAAAAAAGTATTAAAATCGCCGCGCTTTAATGCTGTTTTTTGGGTTATAACACGCTTGTTTTCTGCAAAAAAGTGCATTGCGCGAAGCATTGCTCTATCGCCGCATTTTTGACGAATTTCAGCATAGTTTTTATAAAATTCTTCTTCGCTTGCATCACGCAAAAAATCTGCGCCCAAGGCGTTGCTTACCGCCTTGCACTCAAGTGTAATGTCGGCGTAATCCTGCGTTAAATTGGCATGACTGCCACCCGTATCAACAACACAAAGTGTATGGTTAGATGTGTTTAAATCAAGACTGATTTTCTCTACCACAGGGTTTTGCGGGTCATTAAAATCAGCATAGGTAAAGCCACCCACGCTTGAAGCCATTTGATCAAGCAGACCGCACGGCTTGCCAAAATATTCACGCTCGGCAAACTGAGAATATTTTGCCATGGTTACAGCGTCAACCTTTGCTTCATTAAAAAGACAGTTTACAACGTTTGACACAAGCACTTCAAACGCTGCCGAAGACGAAAGCCCCGAGCCCTTTAAAACGTTTGAGGTTGTATATGCGTTAAAGCCACCAACATTATAACCACCGTTTTTAAATGCCGCCAGCACACCGCGTATAAGCGAACGCGCTCTACCCTTTTCGGCTTCTTTTTTATCAAGGTCATTCACGTCAACCTCATCCATACTATAGCCCTTTGACTTTATACGAACAATATTGTCGTTATTTGACGCTACTATTGCAATAATGTCAAGATTTACGCTGCCCGCAAGCACAAGACCGTGCTGATGGTCGGTGTGATTGCCGCCAATTTCGGTACGACCGGGGGCTGAAAAAACACGCGCCCCTTCACACTCGCCGTAAAGCCCTACAAACTCATCAATAGCCTCAAGATAACGTGCTCTTGCATCTTCAACCTCGCCGTAAAGCATTGTAAATTCTTTATCGAATTTTCCGTTTTGTATATTCTGTTTAAGTTCTGTAATATTCATATTATTAAAGAAAGCGGAAAAATACATCTTTTGATATAATTTTCCGCTCAGCCTTTCATTAAATTAAAGTGATTCTACAATAGCCTTTGTATCGCGCGCGATTTTAAGCTCTTCGTTTGTAGGAATAATATACACGTTAACCTTACTGTCATCGGTAGAAATTTTAATCTCTTCACCGTGAACACGGTTAGCCTCAGCATTAAGCTTAACACCCAAGTAGCCTAAGTTTTCGCAAATATATTCACGAAGCTCTTCGTCATTTTCGCCAATACCGCCTGTAAACACAATGGTATCAACACCGTTCATTGCGGCAACATAAGAACCAACAAATTTTAAAATTTGATAACGCTGCATATCAATAGCAAGCTTAGCGCGTGCGTTGCCACCCTTTGCAGCAGCATCTACGTCACGGTTGTCGTTAGATACGCCCGAAATACCCAAAACGCCTGACTTTTTGTTGCAGATAGAATCAATATCAGCAAAGCTAAGGCCCTCTTTTTCGGCAATGTATGTAAGTGTTGAAGGATCAAGTGTACCGCAACGTGTACCCATCATAAAACCGTCAAGTGGGGTAAAGCCCATTGATGTATCAATACAAACACCGTCTTTAATAGCAGAAATTGAACAACCGTTACCAAGGTGACAGGTAATAATCTTGAGGTCTTTTTTATCTTTGCCTTCAAGATCTGCTGCGCGGTCGCTTACAAAGCTGTGTGATGTGCCGTGGAAGCCGTATTTACGAACACGGTATTTTTCGTAATACTCGTAAGGCAACGCATAAATATAAGCTTCGGCAGGCATTGTCTGGTGGAAAGATGTGTCAAACACACCTACCTGTGGTATCTTGTCGCCAAAGGTTTTGGTACAAGCCTCGATACCCAAAATATTGGCAGGGTTGTGAAGCGGAGCCATAACACTGCACTCGCGAACCTTTGCAATCATTTCGTCGGTAATAAGGGCCGATTTGTTAAACTCTTCGGCACCGTGAACAACACGGTGACCAATAGCGCTAACCTCGTCAAGAGAATCAATAACCTTGGCTTCAGACTTGGTCATAGCGTAAACCACAGCCTCAAAAGCTTCGCTGTGGGTTGGCATAGCGGTTTCTGCCTTATAAACTCGACCGTCAGCCGCCTTGTGTGTAATGGCGCCTGTAACGCCTATACGCTCGCAAAGGCCTTTTGCCAAAACAACCTCATTGTCCATATCAATAAGCTGATACTTAAGTGAAGAACTGCCTGCATTTACTACAAATACTTTCATTTTTACTACTCCTTAAATTAAATGTTGAAAGATAATTTTCTTTATGTTAAAATATCTTTATAAAATATACATTACCATTTTACTTTATACATTTCATTTTTTCAAGACCTTTTAGCAAAAAAGAGGTGATTTTTTGTCGGCGATAGGCATTATTGCAGAATTTAATCCGCTACACACAGGTCATAAACGCATTATAGACTACGCCAAAACACAAGGCGATACAGTTGTTTGCGTTATAAGCGGTAACTTTGTGCAACGTGGTGACGTTAGCATAATCAATAAACAAATGCGCACCAAATTGGCACTTTTAAGCGGCGTCGACATTGTTGCCGAACTACCTGTTTTGTGGAGTATGTCCACCGCGCAAAATTTTGCCTTGGGCGGCGTGTGGCAATTGTATAATCTTGGTTGTCAAAAAATAGTTTTTGGTAGTGAATGCGGCGATATTGACCTGCTTAAAAATGCCGCCGATGTGCTTTACAGCGACGGTTTTTATGAAAAGGTTACTCAAAAAGCCAAGTCGGGTATCACATTTGCCGTAGCACGCGAGCTGGCTGCCGCTGACCTGGGGGTTGACCCCTCGCTTCTGCGCGGCGCCAACAACAACCTTGGTATCGAGTATATTTTGGCTGCCAAAAAGCTTAATTTGCCAATACAGTTTGACACTGTTAAGCGCGTAGGCGCGGGTCACGACTCGGGCGAAATTGACGACGGGTTTGTATCATCGTCATATATACGAACCGAACTGTTAAAGGGTAACATTGGCTTTACCGAACGCTTTATGCCACGCGAAATACGCGGCATTATAAACCAAAAAGATATTGCCGATATAACCCGACTTGAGACTGCAATTTTATATTCACTGCGCACAAAATCGGCCGATATGCTAAAGAATTTGCCCGATATAAGCGAGGGCTTGCACAATAAAATTTATTTTTCAATACGCAATGCCACATCTTTTGAGCAGCTGTGCAATTCAATTAAAACCAAGCGTTACACAATGGCACGCATAAGACGACTGGTGCTGTCGGCATTTTTAGGGTTTGATAACAAGTTTTTTATGACTACTCCCCCATATGTGCGTGTGCTTGGCTTTAGCAAAAACGGGTTAGAGCATCTCAAAAAACCACAGGGCATAATTCCTGTCATTACGCGCGCTTTACAAATTAAACAGCTTGACAGCGATGCGCAACAGGTATTTGATACCGAATGCCGCGCTACCGATATTTACAATCTTTCGCTTGGCTCACCGCTTGAATGCGGCGGTGAACAGCGAATTAAATTACTCAAAACGGAGGAGCTTTTATGATTAAAACCGAAATTAAAAACTACCTTAACTACGGTAAGGTATTGGCCGTTTCAAACGGTGTTATCGAGGCATACGTTACAATAGACGTAGGTCCACGTATCATACGCTTTGGCTTTGCAGACGGTCAAAACATTATGTGCGACAACCGCGACGTTATGGCGCCAAAAGACGATAAAGAATTTTGCGACTTTTTTGGCGAAGGCAAAAAGTGGGAGATTTTAGGCGGTCACCGTATATGGACCTCGCCCGAAAGCTATCCGCACAGCTACTACCCTGACCTTGACCCCGTTAAGTACGAAATAACCCCTTGCGGCGCAATATTTACCCCCAATGCCGAAGTAGAAAACGGTATGCAAAAGTGCCTCGAGATTAAAATGGATCCCGACGACGCCAATATGCACGTAACAATGCGCGTTACCAATATTGCCGATGCGCCAAAAGAATTTTCTATATGGGGACTTACAGTATCTGCCTGTCACGGCACACTTATTGTGCCTATGAACGACAACGACACAGGTCTTTTGCACAACCGCAGTATTTCGGTATGGCCGTATACCAATCTTGCCGACAGTCGTGTTCACTTTGGCAAACGCTACGTTACACTTCGTCAAGACATAAATGTACAGCAATCGTTTAAGCTTGGGTTTGACCTTAATAATGCCGAAGCCTATTATTGCCTTGGCGATGACGTTTTCCGCAAGAGCTACGAAACCTATCACTCAACCGAAAAATACCCCGACAACGGCTGCAGCTTTGAAACCTATACCAACTCAGGTTTTATAGAGGTTGAATCTCTTAGCCCACTTAAAGCCGTAAAGCCCAACGAGACCGTTAGTCTTACAGAGCATTGGTCAATGCACAAAAAACCCTGCGACGTAGAATGGGGCAACGACGATTCGATTGACGAAATGCTAAGCAAATTATAAAATTAAATTTAAAAAGCATTAAAGGCGAGGAAAAATTCCTCGCCTTTAGTCATTTATTTACATTTTACTGCAATTCTACATCCCACGTGTTAATATACTGCGCTAAAATACCGTAGTCTTTATTGTTTATTTTTGCATCTGCGTTAACGTCAGCAGCATAGGCATTTATTTCGACAGACCACGTGTTAATGTACTGCATGAGTAAGCCTAAATCTTTGTTGTTAATTTTTTCATCCTCGTTTATATCTCCCGATTTTACTGCCGGCTTTTGAGCGCCACATTCGGTGCAAATATTTTCATCATCGTAGGTATGCGGCGGTTTACGTGTTTGATTACAGATATTACATTCAGCATCACAAGCATTGTCAAACGTATGCTCTACATTTCTATTTAAACCGCAAACGTCACAAGCATTATCGCACACGCCATCAAAAGTATGCGTCGCAGAACCTATACAGCTATTATAATGCCAAGTAGCGTTTAGTAACTCGTCTCTGTTTAGTAACTCGTCACTATCATAAGCAATTGCGTTTTTATCTTCTTTGGTACCTTGATAATATACGTCGGTAAGGCTGTTACAATGAGCAAACGAACTACCCCTTATACTTATAACACTATCGGGAATGGTGATACTTGTAAGGTTGGTACAACCTGCAAACGCCAAAACACCTATACTTGTAACATCATCGGGTATGATGATGTCGGTAAGGCTTTTGAAACTGTAAAATGCATAATCACTTATACTTATTACGCCGTCATCAATGGTATAAGACGGATTTACATTACCAACAGGATATCTTATAAGTTCGGTTTTGCTTTTGTTAAATAAAACACCGCTAACGTCACAATAATTTGGGTTATTATCGTCTACGCTTATTTCTTTAAGACTATCGCAATCAACGAACACCCCTTCGCCTAAACTTATGACGCCGCTCCCAATTGTGATGTTTGTAAGACTTTTGCAACGCTTAAACATCCAGCTTCCTATACTTATAACACTATTTGGAAAGATAATGTTTGTGAGTTTGTCACAATAACTAAACGCACGGCCCGCAACAGTTAACGTGCCGTCTTTAATTTCATATTCTCCGTCGATAGACTCTTTTGCCTTTACTAAATGTTTACCAATATATAGCACATCATTTTGCCAATTATTTACATCGTTATAATAGGCTGTACTATAAAATGCATCACCACCTATACTTGTAACGCTATCAGGTATTGTGATGTCTGTAACGCTCTGGCAACTATAAAACGCGCCATAACCTATACTTATAACGCTGTCAGGTATGTTGATACTTGTAAGACTGATGCAACCTAAAAACGCTTCATCGCCTATACTTTTAACGCTATTGGGTATGATTATGCCCGTAAGAATTTTGCAACCGGAAAACGCGCTGTTACCTATACTTGTAACACTATTAGGGATCGTGACGCTTGTAAGGCTATCGCATCCATAAAACGCTTTTCTACCTATATCTGTAACACCGCTAAGGATGGTGACGCTTGTAAGATTGTAGCATTCGTAAAACGCGCTCTCGCCTATGCTTATAACAGTGTCGGGGATTGTGTAACTTGTATTGGTTTTGCCGGCAGGATATAGTATAAGTGTTGTTTTACTTTTATTAAATAAAATACCGTCAACATCACAATAATTCTGGTTATCTTTATCTACACTTATTGTTTTTAGGCTCTTGCACCAAATAAACACGCCCTTACCTATACTTGTAATGCCGTCAGGTATGGTAACGCTAATAAGGCTTGTGCAACCCAAAAATGCCTCGTCGCCTATATTTGTAACAGGGAAACCGCCTAAGGTAGATGGTATGGTTATATCGCCGCTAATGGAGGTAGAAACACTCGTTATTGTTGCCTCGCCATTTGATACTGTATAAGTAAAATTGCCGTCAGTTTCTGCACCCACAGTAACCTCGAACGCGCCAACCGGCGTTACCATTAATATTAAAGCAACGCTTAATAATATTGATACTAATTTTTTCATACCTAACACTCCTTAATATTGTTAAACAAAAATATTTTTCTACGTCCTGTTTTTAAGATAACCAATAACCAATAACTGTTAACCAATTATTTATAAAAAGCAAAGACACAGCCCCTTTTTAAGTCAGAGTGCTGTGTCTTGTTTTATGTTTGATGGTAAGAAAAAATTTACTGTTCTTCGGCGTAATCCACGTCTTCAATGTTAACATTAACACGGGTTACTGCTGTGCCTGTCATGGTTTGAATTTTTTCTTTAACGTTTTGCTGTACAGCCTCTGCTACCTCACGGATTTTTGATTTTGAATCAACACAAATATAAACGTTAATATCTATTGCGCCGTTAACGCTTTCAATCCTAACTGCTTTAAGCGGATTTTTAGATTTTATAGCACCCTTAAGGTCGATCGCCTTTTTTGCAAGACCCTTTACGCCCTCAATTTCACAAGCGGCTAATTCGGTCATTTTTTCAAGCACTTCGGTGCTTACGGAAAGTTGTGTTTTGTTTTCCATAGTTTTAATCCTCCGTATATATAATGTTATTTTACTAACTGTAAATTATTATTGCAAATATATTGTAACATAATTCGCGCAGTAAAGCAAGAATTTATTTTATACTTACTATCTTAATGTTGCTAAGCGGTATTTGGGTGTGCGATACAACGATGTCTTGTATTTGTAGTGTTTGTGTTGTGGTAATGCCCTCTGATTTAACAACCACACTTACGTCCTTGTCGCCTATAACAACCACCGCCTTTTCAAAGCCCTTGGCTTTAAGCAACGCTTCTATGTTGTTTGCCTTTTCTATACGGGCGGCAATAGCGCTTGTTGCCTTTAAGGCTTCCTTGCGCTCGGCATCACTTGCGTTTGCCGATTTTAAGGTTTCTTCTACCAGCTCTTGCGCGCTGTCAAGCGCTTTTTGACGGTCTTTTTTTACCGTGTCAAAATAGTCGCCGCCGTCGGCCTTAGCCGAGGTTTGAACCGCCTGCGAGCTTGAAACATCACTGTTTACAAAGGTCGCCTCGCCCATATATTTTTCTGTAGACGTAAACTTCATATTAAGCCATATTGCGCCGCCAAGCGCCAATACCATAAGCGCCAATACCACGTGATGTCTGCCAAAAACCTTACCCTTTTTCATTTATGTACTCCTCCTGAAATGTATACTCTTTTTGATGTAATATTTAAAGCCGATATAACGGCATTTTTTATTTTTTCGGCAACAAGCTCATCATTTCCGCCTTGACAAATAATTGCCACACCGCGTATTTCGGGCATTATTTCGGTGGCAATAAGCGCCTGCTCACCGCCGTCGGCAGTTTTTACGGTTATGTAAGACTGTTTTTTGCTTTCACTGCTTTGATCGGTCGATTGCCCCAAAACGCTCGAAACGTCGGTTTCGTCCGCGCTGACGTAGCTATACCGTATTCCGCTCTCAAGCGTTACCACCACGGTTGGACTTTTATCTCCCGTAATGCCTTTTACTATATCCTTTATGCTTTCTTCAAGCCTTTGCGCATATTGCTCTGCTGTACAGCTTGCGGCAAAAGGCTCGGCTTTTTTAGTGGTCGCATCATCTTTTTCAAAAAGCGAAGAAATAAAAATAAGCAGTATTCCGCTTATGCCTACAATGACTAAAAACTTAGGATTTTTTACAAACGATTTAACTTTTTCATTCATTTATCACTTCTACCTCATAATCATCTGAACCAATAACTGCATATATTTTTTCTTTGTCTTCGTTGCTAAAAATTGTTACTCTACTTATAACTATGCTGTTATCGTCAAGTTTATTAGTGCATACCACAACTTTTGTAAAATTTATGCCTTGTTTTGTGAGCGCCTCGCAAAAAATCGACTGCGCAACGGCAGCTGTGCTTTGTTGATTTACTATTGGCGCATCACTAAAACCGCCAAATTGCGACGGCTTAACATCTGACAACGCAACCGATGCGCCCACCGTACAGCACACAAGGCACAAGCAAAATATGTACTTTACAATAGCGCTCATATTTCCCGAAGGACACAGCATATATAAAAACCCAAGCAAAATGCATCCCGTACAAAAGCTTACTATAAAACTACCAAGCTGACCCATTATTGTTTACCTGCCGTTACCACAATACAAAGTGATATTATAAAAACTGCGCCCACCGTTAAAAGCACCGCCAATATTACCGAAAGCATACTGTCAACCGCCTTTAATATCGCGGTGGTTTTATTAAGTGAAAACAGTTCTGATAAAGATATATTAAGCATTAACGCGCATCGCCATAAAATAATTTCTAAAGCAATGGGTAGTAGCATTATTGCAATAGCAAGCACCCCGTAAATACCTACCGAAGAACGCAACAGTCCCACCGAAGCCGACACGGTAGACACCGCCTCGCTTAGCGCGGCGCCGGCAACGGGAACCGACGTGCCTAAAATAAATTTTGCTGTACGCATTGCAACACCGTCTGCCGCCGAATTAACAGCCGTTTGTATTCCTAAAACGCCGACAAACAGCGTGCCCAAAAGTGACAATAACCACGTAGACAACTTTTTTACGCCATCCACTATACCCGAATTATCAATAAGCGGCGACACGCCCGATGCTATGCTAAGCGATAAATACCCACCCATAATCGGCAAAACAACAAACGATGCCGCAAACGATACAAACTCGGCGGCGGTAAGCAAAAGCGCGCTCATAGCAGTGGCTGTCACCGCCTTGCCTGAAAAGGCAACAAGGCTTGCAAAAACAGGCACAAACGACAGCATAAACAGACTGCAGCCCTTAATGGTGTTAATTGCAACCGCAACACTTTGCCATATATTATTTATAATTAAGGCTCCTATGCAAATTGCCGATGCATAAATCGCAGTATTAAAACGCTGTGTATTAAAATACGCTGTAAACGCGGCATTTAAAAGTATAACCGCCGCCATTAAAGCGCCCGTTTTAACGGGGGCTTTTATACCGCTTGTTAAAACACCGAATATGTGCGATAAAACATCGGGCGTTGTAAGGCTGTTAACCCAATCAGGATTCTTAATATCTATATCGCTGTTTTGAAAAAAATCACGGCTTTGGTCATCGAGCTGTTCGTAAATATTGTCGGTTATAATGCCTACATATTCATCTTTTTCGTTGGTTTTTGCATCAACTTTAATACAAAAAAGACTAAAAAGTATTAAAAAAACGACTATTTTTTTCATATTTTTGTAAAGCTTAGCACCATATCAAGCAGTGAGCTTACAAGCGGCATACACAATAAAAAAATTGCAACCTTTCCGCTTAATTCTGCCGTTTGCGCAAGCGAAGACATACCGTAATCGCGGCAAAGGTCGGCCGCAAAGGTTGTGATGTATGAAACGCCCAATGACTTTAATGCCGTTGAAAAATATATTTCTTCACCAATACCTTGATTAAAAATTTGTCGCAGTTTTACAACAGATGAAAAAACATTTCCGCATACGTAACCTAATGCTATAACCGCTACAGCGATTGCCAAAACAAACGAATACTCTGCAAGTCGTGAGCGTAATGCGGTTATTAAAACGGCCGCAATAATTAAAACTGCCACTACACGTATTAAATCATTGCTCATAGTCCAAACAAACCCTTTATGGTGCCAAACAAATCTGCAATAGCGCCTACAACCATAAGCAAGACCACCACAAGACCCGAAAGAGTTACAAGCATTGCCTGCTCTTCTCGACCGGAGCGTACAAGCAATTGATGAAGCACCGTTACAACAATGCCTATAGCCGCAACTTTAAATATAAAATCAACATCCATTTTTTATACCTCTAAACAAGAAAAATCGCTATTACAAGGCCAATACATACGCCCAAAATTTTATAAAGTCTTCCCTTTTGTTCGATCTCATTTTTTGCATCGTTTATATTTGCTTTGAGCTTTATTTTAAATGCATTTATGCGCTCACATTCGACCTTTTTGGTCGAACGACCAAGAGATGCAAAAAAGTCTTCAATTAAGGCTTTATCTTTGTTTAAATCTTTATCGTTACACTGTATTATTGAGTCTTTTAATAACAAAAAATCACACATTAAAAAAGAGTTTTTTATTGCTGTTTTTAGTTCAAATTCGCCTTGATCTATGCAATTATAAAGCGCGTTTACAGCATCAGCTAAAACCAATAATTTACGGTGACGCAAACACAGCGAATGTTCTTTTAAAAGGCCTATATAGGCACTTGAGGCCACCACTAAAAGCAATCCCAATATTTTAAAAATAAGCACCGTCTTTTAACTCCTGCAACGATAAAATTTTTGCTTTTAATCCAATTTTTTGCGGCAATAATGCCACATATTTTATAGCGCCGCTTTCGATAATTTTACGCGTTATTTCACGCTGTAAAGCCTCACATTTATCGCGGCAATGGGCGGTTGTTATAACGCCGACACCCGAATTAAAGCATCCTTTTACACCGTTAAGTTCAGACAGCGTGCCAATCTCGTCAAAAGCGATAAAATGCGGATACATTGTGCGCAGTGCAATATCTATACCAACACTTTTTTCGCACGTGTACAGCACGTCGGTATTAACACCTAAATCAAGCACTCCCCTACCCGAAATTTCGCCGCGGTTGTCAATTACCGACACGCGATAATATGTACCGTTCACCCCGTTTGAAAGCAATCTGATTAAATCGCGCAGTAGGGTAGTTTTGCCGCATCCGGGTGGTCCCGCTATTAAAAGTCCGTCAAGTGCAAAAGGCAACAAATAATTTGCGCAGTTAAAAATTTGTCTTGCGATTCTTATGTTTAAAGAACGTACTTCTACCAGCATTCCTTCGGCATTAAAGACACCGCACACACCTGCTCTGTTGCCGTTTAAAAGCGATACAAATCCCTGTTTTATTTCGCCCTCATGCAAGTAAACCGACCTTTCACAAAGCATAGATAATGTTGTGTTAATATCGTCTTTTGTTGCAATAAGCGGATTTTTAGGCAACATATCACAAACAGTACTGTCCTTGCAGACAAAAAATACGTTGCCCTTTACCGTAAGACAAACGGGCATTTCTGCGCGTAGGCGTATTTCTTCGCACTGTTTTTTTATTTCTTGCGGTATAAAGTTTAAAGTTCTTTTTACATTGTATGATACTTGTAAGATTGCATTGTCGAATTCTGTAGGCACTTTATCAACCCTTGTCCTTAAACTTTATTTAAGTTTATGAAGCGATATACTTTTATAGAACAAAAAAACAACCGCAAACTCAAAAGAGTTTACGGTTGCATCCGTTTTTAAATGTTATTCTTCGTCAGACATTTCCCAGTTGTGCCAAATTGCCTGAACATCGTCGTTGTCTTCAAGCATATCAATAAGCTTTTCCATTTTAACCTGCATATCGGGATCTTCTATTGCAGAGGTTGTGCTTGGTATGTACTGAACCTCGGCCGAAAGGAATGAATATCCCTGCTCTTCTAAAGCATCGCGAACAGAACCTAAGTCATTAGGCTCGGTAGTAATTTCAAACACGTCACCGTCAAAGCTAAAGTCTTCGGCGCCTGCTTCAAGAGCGGCTTCCATAACGGTATCTTCATCAAGGCCCTCGCCCTCAATTGCGATTACACCCTTGCGCTCAAACATAAACATAACCGAACCGCTTTGTCCCAAATTACCGCCGCATTTATCAAAATAGTGACGCATTTCACCTGCGGTTCTGTTGCGGTTGTCGGTAAGTGTTTCTACAACAACGGCTACACCGCAAGGACCGTAGCCCTCATAAATAAGCTCTTCGTATTCGTTGCCGCCCGATTCGCCTGCGGCTTTTTTAATAATACGCTCAATGTTATCATTAGGCACGTTGTTTGCCTTTGCTTTTGCAATGGCATCCTTAAGCTTGCTGTTTTCTTGCGGATTAGGACCGCCGGCCTTAACAATTACCGAAATTTCACGACCGATTTTTGTAAAGATTTTAGCCTTTGCAGCATCGGTCTTTTCTTTTTTGCGTTTAATATTGTTCCATTTTGAATGTCCTGACATAAATTTTACCTTCTTAAAAATTTATTTTAACCACGATATTTTATCACATATCTTGGTTTTGTTCAAGTGCTTTTTCAAATATTATTTTAATATCCTCTAAACAAGAAATTTCGCCGCACATACGCCGCAAGCTTGCCGAACCGCGAAGACCCGTAAGATACCACGCGGTATGCTTTCTTGATTCTAAAATTGCTGTTCGCGGTTCCTTGTATTTATGCATTAATTCTATTTGCTTAAAGCAGGTGTTAAAACGTTCTTCAAGTGTTGGATAAGAGTATTCTCTATCCTCAAAATACGCATTAATCTCTTCAAAAACAAAAGGGTTTCCTTGCGCGCCGCGACCTACCATAACATAGTCGCAGCCGGTATATTCGTACATAAATTTTGCGCTTTTTGCATCGGTTATATCGCCATTTGCAATAACTGGAATTTTAACCGCTTTTTTTACGTCGCGAATTATGTCATAGTTTACAGGGGGTGCGTACATCTGCTTACGGGTTCTGCCGTGCACGGTTATTGCAGAGGCGCCTGCCGACTCGCACATACGCGCAAGCTCTACTGCGTTAAGGCTGTCGTTATCCCACCCTGCACGCATTTTAACCGTTATTGGTACGCTTGCCGCTTTTACAACCTGCTCTACTATTTTTGCGGCAAGCTGTGGTTCCTTCATAAGAGCGCTACCGCCGCCGTGTCCTGCAACCTTGGGTGCAGGACAGCCCATATTTATATCAATAAAATCAGGATTTAGTTCTTGCGCTTTTATAGCAGCCTCAGCCATTATTTGCGGATCCCTGCCAAAAAGCTGTGACGCGCAAACAGAGCTACCAAAGCATTCAAGCAGTCGCGCCGATTTTTTATCGCCCTGCATAACACCTCGCGCACTTGTAAGCTCACCTACCGTAAAGCCTGCACCGTGCTGTATACATATTTCTCTCATTGCTCTATCGGCAACACCTGCCATAGGAGCGAGAGCCGCAAATCCTTTAATTTCGATATCTTTTATCTTCATAGCAAACCGATTATACAAGAAAATGAACTTTCTGTCAATTTTTAAAATTTAATGGTGACAAATTAGCATTTAGATGTTATAATAACTATAATTATATATTAAAAGGAGAAATGGCGCTTTGAAACTGCTTGCAATTGACGGAAACAGCATAATAAACCGTGCTTTTTACGGTATAAAATTGCTTTCTACCAAAGACGGTACCTACACTAATGCCGTTTACGGTTTTATTAATATTTTAAATAAATTGCTTGAAAAAGAAAATCCCGATTGTGTGGCAGTCGCTTTTGACCTTAAAGCGCCAACGTTTCGTCATAAGATGTACGACGCATACAAGGCGGGCCGTCACGCTATGCCCGACGAATTGCGCGGTCAATTTCCCGTGCTTAAAGAGTGGCTTACCCTTGCTGGATACAGTTATATCGAATGCGAAGGCTACGAAGCAGATGATATTTTAGGCACGCTTGCTAAAAGCGCCAACACAAGCGGAAACAGTTGTGTAATAGCAACAGGAGACCGTGATTCATTACAGCTTGTGTCAGACACTACGCGCGTTCTTCTTACCGTTACTAAAATGGGTCATCCCGAAATTACCGATTATACAAAAGAAAAACTGCTTGAAGATTACGGCCTTACCCCTAATGAAATGATCGAGCTTAAATCGCTTATGGGCGACTCGTCAGATAATATTCCCGGTGTGGCAGGCGTTGGTCAAAAAACCGCTACCGACCTTATAACAAAATACCACAATATTGACTATATTTATGATAATTTAGATACACTTGATATAAAAGACGGTGTAAAAACAAAGCTCTCTGCAAACAAAGACAATGCATTTTTAAGCCGTACACTTGGTACAATAAATTGCGATGCTCCTATTAACAAGGATATTGCAGACTACAAAATTAAAGGCCGTGATACATCTGCGCTGTCAATGCTTATGACCCGCCTTGAGTTTTTTAAGCTTATGGAAAAGATGAACATTAAACCAAGCGCCAACACAGCAAGCAAGGCAACGGTTTGTGACACGTGTTATACAGTAGGAACTGCAGCCGATATTAAAGACAGCGCCGACGTTTATATTGACGATAACGGCTATGCTGCTGTGTCGGGTGATATGGTATGCACGTTAAACGATATCGAGTTATTACTGCTTTTAGAAAATGAACTTATTGCAAAGCGTGTTTATGACTACAAAAATCTTTGTAAACAGTATAAAAATATTAAAAACGTGAGCTTTGATGCTATGCTTGGCGGTTATCTTTGCAACCCGTCGGCATCCGATTATTCAATTTCGCGTTTGCTTGCCGAATATGGTACAGCCGCACAAACACAGTTTGGCGACAACCCACTGCTATGCTCTGCGGTGCAGTTTACATCCTGCTGTAACGCAATACAAAACTCACTTAAAGAAAGTGGACAGCTTGAACTGCTTTACAATATAGAAATTCCTCTTGCGAAAGTACTTGCCAATATGGAATCCGTTGGTTTTTTAGTTGACTTTGACGGACTTGGTGAGCATTCTAAACTGTTACAAGTAAGAATAGATGAGCTTACAAACGAAATATACAACCTTGCAGGTGAAGAATTTAACATTAATTCACCCAAGCAATTAGGACAAATATTATTTGTAAAATTGGGACTTCCTGCAAAAAAGAAAACCAAAAGCGGTTTTAGTACAAATGCTGATGTGCTTGAAGATCTACGATACGATTTTCCTATAGTTGAGCTTATTTTACAGTACCGACAGCTTACAAAGCTTAAATCTACCTATTGCGACGGTTTGCTTGCCTGCCGCGCAAGCGATGGCAGAATACACACAACCTTTAACCAAACCGAAGCGCGTACGGGCCGTATAAGCTCGCTTGAGCCAAATTTACAAAATATTCCCGTAAGAACCGATGAAGGCAAAATTTTACGCAAGTTTTTTATGGCGCGTGAAGGCTACGTGCTGTGCGATGCCGACTATAGCCAAATCGAGCTTCGCGTGTTGGCGTCAATGGCTAAAGATCAGATTATGATAGATGCTTTTCAAAGCGATACCGATATTCATACAGTAACCGCATCGCAGGTGTTTAATATTCCTGTAGATATGGTACTGCCTATTATGCGCAGTCGCGCAAAGGCGGTTAATTTTGGTATTGTTTACGGTATAGGCGCTTTTTCACTTGCAAAGGATATTGGCGTAAGCCGCAAAGAAGCCGACACATATATCAAGAGTTACCTTGACACCTATAAGGGTATCGCCGCTTATATGGAAAACACCATTTCGCAAGCCAAGGCAGACGGCTTTGTTACAACCTTATTCGGACGCCGACGCTACCTACCCGAGCTTTCAGCATCTAACGGTATGCTGCGCGCATTTGGTGAGCGTGTTGCGCGCAACGCACCTATACAAGGCACCGCTGCCGATATTATTAAAATTGCAATGATAAAAGTAAGCGACCGCCTTGCAAAAGAAGTGCCTACAGCACAGCTTATTTTACAGGTGCACGATGAACTTATTGTAGAATGTGAAGAAAAAGACCAAATAAGCGTTTGTAATATTTTAGAGCAAGAAATGGCCGCAGCCGCAACACTTTTGGTAAAGCTTAAGGTGGACGCACACAGCGGTAAAAACTGGCTTGAGGCAAAAGGATAATGAATATAATTTTTGTATGCACCGGTAATACCTGCCGTAGTCCTATGGCAGAATATTATCTTAAATCTAAAAAGTTAAAAAACGTTTCGGTAACAAGCCGTGGATTTAGCGGCGGCGACACTGCAAACGAAAAATCAATTGCTGTTATGAATGAGGTCGGCATCGATATTTCTAATCACGTTTCAAATTGCATTACACCCAACGATATAAAAAGTGCTGATGCCATTATTTGTATGACCGAATCGCACAAGCAGATGCTTTTGCTATCCGGAGCAAACAGTAATATTCTGTACGTTTTGGGTAACGGTATTGCCGACCCATACGGCTTGGATATTGATGCCTATAAGGAATGTCGCGACACAATTTTTAAAAGCATTGATAGTCTTATAAGCATTGGATTTTTTGATGAAATTAAAATTGCAATTGCAAACGAAAACGACGTTTTAGATATCGCCAATATAGAAAAAGCATCGTTTTCTACCCCTTGGAGTGAGAATGCGATACTTGAATCGATGAACGCAGGAACTGTGTTTTATGTAGCCCGTTCAAGTGATAAGATTGTGGGCTATATGGGACTTTCTAAAATCGTGGGCGAAGGCTATGTTACCAACATTGCCGTATTGCCCAAATACCGCCGCCTTGGAATTGGTAAAAAAATATTAGAATATGTAATAAATGATTCTGCCGAGCTTGAATTTATTTCTCTTGAAGTACGAATAACCAATCAAGCCGCAATTTCACTATACGAAAAACTTGGCTTTAAAAACGTTGGAACAAGAAAACGTTTTTACACAAACCCTACAGAAGATGCAATAATAATGACAAAATATTTAAATTAACATTTTGGTGATTTAATGATAATTTTAGCAATTGAATCGTCGTGTGACGAAACCTCGGTAGCAATAACCGATGAACGAAAAATACTTTCAAATATAATATCTACACAAATTGCCGAACATAAAATTTATGGCGGCGTTGTGCCCGAAATTGCTTCTCGCAGACACACCGAAGCCATTGCTCAGGTTTGTGATGAAGCATTAAAGGAAGCGGGAATTACATACAGCGATATTAATGCTGTTGCCGTTACGTTTGCGCCCGGTCTTATAGGCGCACTGCTTGTAGGCGTTAACTTTGCCAAGGGCTTAAGCTATTCGCTTGGTGTTCCGCTTATTCCCGTGCATCATTTGCGCTCGCACATTGCGGCAAACTATATTGAGGCACCCGAGTTAAAGCCACCTTTTATGTGTCTTACCGTATCGGGCGGCAACACCATAATTACCGAAGTTACTGACTATACAAAATTTACGCCAATCGGTCGCACTACCGACGATGCCGCCGGCGAATGCTTTGATAAAACGGCGCGCGCATTGGGCTTATCGTACCCCGGCGGTGTAAATCTTGACAAAATAGCAACAACGGCCGATACACAAAAATATCCGCTACCTACACCGCACACCGAAAATCCGTTTGATTTTAGTTTTTCAGGACTTAAAACCGCGGTTATAAATCTTGTGCATAATAAATCTCAAAAAGGCGAAGAAATTGATACGCCTGTGCTTGCCGCTACAATAAGACAAAAGGTATGCGATATACTTATAAACAAAGCAGTCACTGCTACGGAAGATAAAAATTATAAAACACTTGTTATGGCAGGCGGTGTTTCTGCTAACTCCGAATTAAGAGAGCGCTTGCAGGTTGAATGTGAAAAGCGTGGTATAAAGCTGTACTATCCCCCGCTTAAATACTGCGGTGACAACGCCGCAATGGTTGGTGTTCAAGCATTTTATGAATACCTTGACGGTAATATCTCGGATGCTTCGCTTAACGCAACTGCAACATTGCCAATAAATTACAGATAACTTTAAAGTTTGGAGGTTTTATATATGAGTAATAAAAAACTTCTTATTATAACTAATCCACGTTCAGGTAAAGCCAAAATCAAAAATGACCTGCTTAAAATAATTGAAATTTTTTCACAGGCAGATTTTGAAGTATCGGTTTACCCCACCAAACGACAGGGTGACGCAACAATTAAAGCACAATCGCTAAAAAACGGTGAATACGACCGGATTATTGTTTGCGGCGGTGACGGTACCCTTAACGAAGTAATAACCGGCATAATGAGAAAAGGACTAAGTTGTACGTTAGGATATATACCGTACGGCACTCTTAATGAATGGTCTTCGGGTCTTAAAATTTCTCGAAATCCGTTTGTTGCCGCAAGCGATATTCTGACAGGAATTGAAACCGACCTTGATATAGGACAATTTGAAGACAAATACTTCTCTTACACGGCATCCTTCGGCGCCTTTACGGAAGCCTCGTATTCAGCACCGCAAGAAATTAAGAATGTATTAGGTCAAGCGGCATACTTTTTTGAAGGCATTAAGAGTTTAAGTAACATTAAACCTATTCACTTAAAGTTTAAATGTGACGATCGTGAAATAGAGGATGACTTTTTATTTGGAGCAATATCAAATTCTATGTCGGTTGGCGGAATAGTAAAATTTAATGATTCTATTGTAAAATTAAACGATGGAAAATTTGAAGTATTATTAATAAAAAATCCGACAACAATATTACAATTTCAATCAATTGTTGACGGCATTTTACGCCGCGACCTTAACCGTGACGGTATTGAATTTTTCCAAGCGCATAAGGTTGAGGTAGTGGGCGGTAAAAACATACCCTGGACTCTTGACGGTGAATATTCTGAAGGCAAAGACACCGTAACACTTACAAATATTCCGTCGGCAATACATTTAATTGTTCCCCACAATGAAAACAGCAAATAAATATAAGGAGTAAATATATGTTTACACGAGATATTGGTGTCGACCTTGGCACCGCCAACACTTTAGTTTGTATAAAAGGCAAAGGTATAATAATGCGCGAGCCATCGGTTGTGGCTTATGATGTACGCAACGATGCTGTGCGTGCAGTTGGTACGGAAGCAAAAGAAATGATAGGCAGAACCCCAGGTTCGATAGTAGCAGTTCGTCCGCTAAAAGACGGCGTTATTGCCGACTTTGATGTAACCGCTGCTATGCTTAAGCGTTTTGTAAACATCGCGCTTAAAGGATCGTTTTTTTCACGAGTGCGTATGGTTATTTGTATTCCTGCGGGTGTTACCGAGGTTGAAAGCCGCGCGGTTTATGATGCAGCTAAGCAAGCCGGCGCATATGATGTTGACCTTATTGAAGAGCCTATGGCGGCGGCTGTAGGCGCAGGCCTGCCCGTACAAGAGGCTACAGGCAATATGATAGTAGACATAGGTGGCGGCACAAGTGAAATTGCGGTTATTTCACTTGGTGATATCGTTACCGCGCAATCACTTCGTATTGCGGGCGATGATTTTGACGAAGCAATCATAAATTACGTACGCAAAAAACATAATTTACTTATTGGCGAGCGCACTGCCGAACAAATAAAAATAGATATCGGTTCGGCAAAGCCGTATGAAAATGAAACATCTATTGAAATTAAGGGTCGTAACGTTATTGACGGCTTGCCAAAAAACGTTACTATCACTTCTGCTGAAGTGCGTGATGCACTGCTTGATACCATTACACAAATCATAGATGCTATACGCTCTACACTTGAAAAAACACCACCTGAGCTTTCGGCTGATATTATAGACAGCGGTATAACTCTTACAGGCGGTAGTGCTATGCTACGCGGTCTTGCCGAGCTTATAGCCGAAGAAACCGGTATGCCGGTATCGGTTGCTGCCAATCCGCTTGATTGTGTGGTTTTGGGTGCAGAAAAGCGTCTTGAAGGTGATGTCGGTTTTGCCAACTATACCTTCCGCAGAGTTAAGAGATTTAGATAAAACACTCTACCTAAATTAAGGAGAAATATATAATGCGTTTTTTTCTTCGAAGCCGTCAGTTTAAGATTATATTATCTGTTTTTTGCGCAGTTGTTTTAATTACGGTCTCTTTTGCAATTTTGGGCAAAAGAATGTCGCCGCAGACCGATATATTAAGCAGCGTTACAGCGCCTGTAAGAAGCGTTTTTTTAACTATATCTGACAGCATTTCAGCATTTTTTAACAATTACAATAACGGCAGAGAATTAAGTCTTGAAAATTCTGAGCTTAAAGCCGAGATTGACAAGCTTCGCGGTCAAATTGCCGATTACGAAGAAATATCAAAGCAGAACGATATTTACAAAGACTATCTTGGAATTAAGGAAAATAACCCTGATTTTACATTTGCCGATGCTGTACTTATTTCGCGCGATAATGATGATCCTTTTGGTGGTTTTACCATAAATAAAGGATCTTCCTCGGGCATATCCAAATATGATCCCGTTATTACAGAGGTTGGTATTGTTGGCTATGTTACCGAAGTTGGTCTTACAACCTGCAAGGTTACTACCATACTTAATCCTGATGTTACACTTGGAGCGCTTGATAACAGAACAAATGATTCGGGCATTATTACAGGTTCGCTTTCTTTGTCCAAAAACGGTTTGTGCCAATTTGCAAATCTTGCGCGTTCGTGCACTGTGGCTGTAGGTGATTATGTAATTACCTCGGGTGAAGGTATTTTTCCCGAAGGGTTACTGATAGGTATGGTTGATAATATTGGTATAAACGAAACCAATAATTCAATTTATGCCGAAATTAAACCATTTACCGATATATATGAGCTTCGCTCTGTGATGGTAATAACCTCTTTTGACGGTCAGGGCGGTATATCAGTTAAAGGCGGTAATTAGCCCTATGACCAATCAAAAAAACCTTTTCACATTACGTGTTATTAATGTTATCTTGTTTTTTGCAATTATAACAATTCAATATAGTGATACCATAAACATTAAATTATTTGCCGCAAACCCTATGCTTCCACTCTCGCTGCTTGTGGCTGTTTGCCTGTTTTGTTCAGAGCTTACAGGGGCTATCGCCGGGCTTATGGTTGGCATTTTTGTTGATGCGCTTGCCAGCACTCCACCGGGATTTAACTCAATAATTTTTATGATTATTGGACCTGCTTGCGTGCTTGTGGCTAAGCACTTGTTTAACAATAATATTCTTTCTTCAATTGTGCTTTGTTTTTTAAGCGCACAAATTTATTACACTGTTCGTTGGATTTTTTGCATTGCATTTTACTCAACGTTTGAAGAAAATCTTACCTATCTTTTCCAAACGGTTTTTCCGTCTTGCATATATACCGCGATACTTGTAGTTCCCTTTTATTTTATTGAAAAATATTTGTACAAAAAATTTTATAAATGATGTAATAATACTATTATGAAGGCGAGGTGTCTTTAAATGCCGTTTACCAAAAAGCATCAAACAACGCTTACGGTTTTATCTATTATTTTAGTGCTTGTTTTAATTCTTTACACTGCAAGAATTTACTCGATACAAATAATAAATTCTAAAAAATATTCATCTAACAGTAAGGGTAGTACAGCTTCGCGTACGGTTGTTCTTAAAGCGCCACGCGGTGAAATTCTTGACCGCTTTGGCAGGCAAATTGCGGTTAACCGTGACGGTTATAACATAGTTTTTAACAAAGCATATGTTAAAGAAAATATTAATGATATTATTTTAAGTCTTACCAATTTGTTAGATGAAAAATCGGTTGAACACAAAGACCGTTTACCGCTTGAATATAATGCTCCCTACGGCTTTAAAGATGGCGAATCAACACAAAAACTTATAAAAACTTTAGATCTTGCCGATTACGCTACGGCCGCAAACTGTTTTACACGACTTATAGAAAGATACGAGCTTGAAAACTACACACTACAAGAGCAACGTAAAATTATGGGCGTGCGTTACAGTATGGAGATAGAGGATTTTTCTATTTCTTATCCGTATACGTTTGCCGAAGATATACCCACCGAGCTTATGCGAAAAATATCTGAATCTCACTTTATATTAGACGGTGTTTCGGTAGAGGTTGTTCCCTTTAGACACTATCCGGATACCTCGCTCGCTGTAAACCTTATAGGCACTGTAGGACCTATTTACGAAGAAGATTGGACCGCGGGTGAGAACTACAAAGACCGTGGATATTCATTTGATGATAAGGTTGGCAAAAGCGGTATAGAATATTACGCTGAAAATCATTTGCGTGGTACTGACGGTATAATAACCTATTACTTAGATGAAGAAGGCAATATAATAGATAAAGAAATCACCAAAAAGGCTGTTGCCGGTAAAACCGTTATGCTGACCATTGACAGCAAAATGCAACGCACCGTTCAAGATGCATTGGCAGACACAATAAAAACCCTTCAAAGCAGTGGAGGTACTGCGCGTGCCGGAGCGGCAGTTGTTATCGATATAAATTCGGGTGGAGTTATTACGTCTGCAAATTACCCGACGTATGATACTGCCACTATGTCAGAAAACTATGAACAACTGCTTGCCGACCCTTCAAATCCGCTTACCGATCGAGCATTTCAGGGTGTGTATCCAATAGGCTCTACCATTAAGCCTATTGTAGCGGCCGCCGCGCTTGAAAATAACCATTACGATATGAGCGAGGTTATTTTTTGTAAGCGCACATACGACTTTTTTGGTGACTATAAGCCAAGCTGTATGCACTACCACAAAAGTATGGGGCTTACTGCTGCGCTTTCGAAAAGCTGTAACTACTTTTTCTTTGAGCTTGGTAGACGCGTAGGCGCAATGACACTTACCGATTATTTTAAGCAGTTTGGTCTTGGGGTAAAAACCGGTGTAGAGGTTAACGACAGTGCAGGCATTATAGTAGAACCCACCTCTAACGGCTTTGGCGGCGATACACTGCAAATATCAATTGGACAAATGAACGCTTTTACCCCCTTGCAGCTTTCAAATTATGTGGCTACGTTTGCGAACGGCGGCACACATTATAAGGCTACGCTTATAGATAAAATCGTATCATATGATATGACCACCGTTTATGACGAATGCGAACCGCAAATATTAAATAAGGTAAGTCTTAAAGAGAGTACTATTTCGGCAATCAAGACGGGTATGCTATCGGTTACGGTTGACGGTACAGGTCAAGCCGCACTCGGTGATTATCCCATTAAAATAGGCGGTAAAACAGGTACTGCGCAGGTAACAGGTAAGGCCGACCACTCGACATTTATCGTGTTTGCTCCGTACGATAATCCAGAAATTGCAATATCGGTAGTGTTAGAGCACGGCGCATCAAGCTATGCTTCGGGTAACCTTGTACGCCAAATTCTCGATTCATACTTTTTCTCGTCTGAAAATACTGCAAACGATATTCCACCTTTTACCGTAATTAAATGATTTTAAAATTGACATAAAACACCTTTTGTGATAAAATACTTTGAAAAAGCGAAGGTAGGTGCAAGCACTTATGGGTATATGCCTAGCCACCACATCGGGCAAGGGCGGTACGGGTAAATCTACCGT
Organism: Acutalibacteraceae bacterium; assembly: GCA_045534895.1. Taxonomy (GTDB): domain Bacteria; phylum Bacillota; class Clostridia; order Oscillospirales; family Acutalibacteraceae; genus UBA737. Next base: position 10,758 of record JAZSKN010000054.1, on the reverse strand, counting down.
TTCTTGCGGACTTTCATTGGCTTTTGCAAAAATGAATAAAAGCGTCTTACTTGTAGATATGGATGAGGGCTTGCGTTGCCTTGATTTGCTTTTGGGTATAGACCATCAGGTAGTGTATGATTTAGCAGATATATTAAACGGTACACCAATTACAGACGGTATTTATACACTTGCAAACAATTCGCTTGTAAACGTTATTCCTGCATCGTCGCAAATTGGCGCCGTTACTGCTGATGCATTGGCAAATTTTGCAACACAGGTTAAAGCTATGTTTGATGTCGTAATATTTGACTTTCCGGCAGGTCTTGATTTTTCACTTTATACCGCAATTGGCAGCGATGCGCAGTTTTTAACAATATGCAATTCAGATCCGGTATCGGTGCGTGATGCTGCTGCCGTTTGTGCAAGGTTGCCGCAAACAAAAAAAGAGCCACGGCTTATAATTAACCGATTTGATGCAGAATATATTAAAAGAAAAATATACAGCAATATCGACGATATAATCGATACATCCGGTTTTCGTCTTATTGGCATTGTACCTCAAAGCAGTCAGCTTGCTTTACTTGGTGTTACACATAGCATCCATCCTAAATCAAGAGCGTTTAAGGCTCTTTACCGCATAGCTCGACGACTTGGTGGTAATGATGTAAGATTACCTAAAATTAAAAAAATATAAATTATATAAGGGGGCATATTTCATGACAATTGCTTTAATAGCACATGATGCAAAAAAAGAACTTATGGTACAGTTTTGTATCGCATACTGCGGTGTACTTAGCCGACATAACTTAGTGGCAACGGGCACCACAGGCAAAACTGTTGATGAAGCTACAGGACTTAAAATCACCCGCTTTTTAGCAGGCTCTCAAGGCGGCGCGCAACAAATTGCTTCAAGAATTGGTTGTGATGAAATTGACCTTTTGTTGCTTTTCCGCGACCCACTTAATCCAAAACCGTCTGAACCGGACGAGCAGGCCTTACTGCGCCTTTGTGACGTTCACAATATACCCGTAGCAACAAATATTGCTACAGCAGAAGTGCTTATTCACGGTTTAGAGCGCGGTGATCTTGATTGGCGCGAAATAGTTAAAAATTCATAAAGTCAGGAAGTTTAAAAATGGCAGAAATTAACCGTGCAATAAAAGGCACGAATGATATATTACCATCAGAAATTCACAAATACCATTTTGTTGAAAACAAAATGATAGAGGTGGCATCTCTTTACGGATTTCGTGAAATAAGGGTACCTGTTTTTGAGCATACCGAAGTATTTCAACGTAGCGTTGGCGATACAACCGACGTTGTTCAAAAAGAAATGTACACCTTTGACGATAAGGGCGGTCGCTCGATAACGCTTCGCCCCGAGCTTACAGCAGGCGTTGTACGCAGTGTTATTGAGCACGGTGTTGTAAATGGCGCGCTACCCGCAAAGGTTTGCTATATTGGCGGGTGCTATCGATACGAAAAGCCTCAGGCAGGCAGACTGCGCGAGTTTCATCAATTTGGTGTAGAATGTTTTGGCGCAGCATCACCCGCTGCCGATGCCGAGGTTATCTCTTTAGGGCTTCAGGTTCTACAAACCGTTGGCATTAAAAACATCTCGCTTGAGATTAACTCTATTGGCTGTCCCGAATGCCGCAAAAACTACCATAAGGCATTAAGCGAATATTTCGCTTCGCATATCGATACACTTTGCGAAACCTGTCGCGACAGACTTTCTCGCAATCCTATGCGCATACTTGACTGCAAATCACCAATTTGCTCTTCCCTTGCTAAAGATGCTCCAAAGGTAATTGACTTTTTATGTGATGATTGTCAAAATCATTTTGACGGCGTAAAGGCTCACCTTGATGCCGCCGATATAAAATACACAGTAAATCCACAAATTGTTCGTGGACTTGACTACTATACCAAAACTGTGTTTGAGTTTGTATCGGGTGATATAGGCGCCCAGAGTACTGTTTGCGGCGGTGGCCGTTACGATGGCCTGGTATCACAAATGGGCGGTCCACAGGTTGCGGCGCTTGGTTTTGGTATGGGTATTGAACGACTAATGTTAGCGCTTCAAAACCAAAATACCGAGTTCCCCGAAGCTAAAAAATGTGATATTTATATAGCGCCTATGGGCGATGCGGCGGCAATAAAGGCTACGGCTCTTTGTACAGCACTTCGTCACGACGGATTTGAAGCGCAATGCGACGTATGTGGCAGAGGTCTTAAGGCACAGATGAAATACGCCGACAAAATCGGCGCTCTTTACAGTATGGTACTTGGTGATAACGAGCTTGCAGAAAACAAATGCAAGGTTAAAAATATGATTACCGGCGAAATTAAAGAGGTTGACCTTAACAATTTTTCGGAACAATTTATGAAAATAAAACTTGAGTCTGCCCTCTCTTCGCTTGAGGACTCACTCTCATAATTATAGAAGGTGTTTTTTTGAAACTTGATAGAATGAATGGACTAAAGCGCACCCATTACTGCGGTACGCTTACAAAAAACGAAATTAATAACGAAGTAGTAGTATGCGGCTGGGTACAGCGTCAGCGTGACTTGGGCGCCTTAATATTTGTTGATTTGCGCGACCGTACGGGTATTGTACAACTTGCGTTTGACGATAATACCGACCGTGAGATATTTGATAAAGCTTTCGCACTACGTAGTGAATTTGTAGTTATGGCAAAGGGTAAGGTGCGTATGCGTTCTTCAATAAACACCGAAATTGCTACCGGTGAAATTGAAGTAGAGGTAAACGAGCTTAAGGTGTTAGGCGAATCTAAGACTCCCCCGTTTGAAATTGTAGAAAACAGCAATGCAAAAGAGGATTTGCGTCTTAAATACCGTTATCTTGACCTTCGTCGCGCCGATTTGCAAAAAAATATACTTATGCGTCACAAAATCGCAAAGGTAACACGTGACTATTTTGATGAAAATGGCTTTATAGAGCTTGAAACACCTACCCTTATTAAATCTACTCCCGAAGGTGCGCGCGACTATCTTGTGCCTTCACGTATTCATAAGGGCAGTTTCTTTGCGCTTCCACAATCTCCACAAATGTACAAACAGTTGCTTATGCTTTCGGGCTTTGACCGTTATATGCAGCTTGCCCGATGCTACCGCGACGAAGACCTTCGTGCTGACCGTCAGCCCGAATTTACACAAATTGACCTTGAAATGTCTTTTGTCGAGCGTGATGACGTTTTCGCTATTGCCGAAGGCTATGTTAGCCGACTTTTCCGCGAGGTGCTTGGCGTAGAAATACCTACACCACTACCACGTATGCGTTATGACGACGCTATGAACGATTACGGTTCAGACAAGCCTGATACACGCTTTGATATGAAGATTAAAGATATATCCGACATAGTAGAAAATTGTGGCTTTGGTGTGTTTGCCGACACAGTTAAAAACGGCGGCACCGTTCGCGCAATTACTGCTAAAAATGCAGTCGATACCTACACACGCAAAGAAATTGATAAGCTTACCGAAGAGGCAAAGGGTATTGGCGCTCGTGGCCTTGCGTTTATACGCTGGGTAGAAGATACGCCTACCTGCTCATTCGCTAAGTTTATGACCGAAGAAGAAATGTCAGCGATAATCGAACGCACAGGCGCTACGAAGGGTGACGTTGTATTTATTGTAGCCGATAAAAAGGCTCTTACCCTTTCGGTTCTTGGCGCACTTCGTTTGACCGTTGCAAAGCGTTTAGGCATTATTCCTGAAAATCAGTACAACTTCTTATGGATTACCGAATTCCCATTCTTTGAGTATAACGAGGAAACAGGCAATTGGGATGCTATGCATCACCCGTTCACCTCCCCTCTTGACGAGTGTATCCCCTACCTTGAAACTGCTCCCGAAAAGGTTTATGCCAATGCTTATGACTTGGTACTTAACGGCACCGAGCTTTCAAGCGGCTCCATTCGTATAACCGACCCTGAGCTTCAAGCGCAGATGTTTAGAGCGTTGGGTCTTAGCGACGAAGAGGCCGAGCAAAAATTTGGCTTCCTGACAGGCGCATTCCGTTACGGTGCCCCACCACACGGCGGTATGGGTATTGGTCTTGACCGACTTTGTATGATAATGACCGGTAGTGATTCACTGCGTGACGTTATTGCATTCCCCAAGGTTGCAACCAGTGCCGAGCTTATGTCCGGCGCGCCCGGTCCTGTTGATGATGTTCAGCTTAATGACCTTGCAATTGCAATTATAAGCGACGAAAAAGAATAAAATAAAAATCACGGATAGAAATTCTATCCGTGATTTTTTGTTTTTAGATACGCCCAAACCTATTTGTCGTTTTGAGCGAATAATAGAATACTAAAGACAAAATGCTTTTTAAAATATTATTGTTCATTTAACGCTTTAGCTATTGCTCTTAATTCTTTTCGTGAAGCAACACCCAACTTACCGTAAATGTTTTTATTATGGTATTTAAGGGTGTTTTCTTTTATGTTCATTTCCTCTAATACCTCTTTTGTGCTTTTGCCGTTCACATAAAGGTCAAATATAAGCTTTTCGGTATAAGTAAGCTCCGCTATACCGCGGGTAAAAGCATCAAATGCTTGTTGCGAAATTTTGGGTTGCTGTTGGGCAATTGCATCATTTTCGCTTTTAAATTGTGTTAACGCCTCTTTGCGCGCAAGCTCAATTCGACGCTCGTTTTCTTGTATCATAACATAAAGGCCTATTAAAAACAGCTCGGTTATAATATATGAAACCGACAAAAATTCAAACTCAATTTTTACAAACTGTTCTATTGCCCAAACACATATATTTACAAACACAGCGCCAAGCAGCATTACTGTCTGCGCCACAGAGGCTATTTTCTTTTTTAAAGTAGCTTGTATAGCCGACGTTATCATAGTAATAAAATAACCAAGCAAGTAAAACAAATAAATAATATGCCAAGGGCCGTAAACCTTATCTAAAACAGTAACGCCGTTTTGTGTGATAAGCGACACCTCTTTATAATAAATATCAAGGTATCCCGGGCTTGCCGCTACAAAAAACACCGCCGCACCCAAGCACACAAGCGGTATCCACAACCACTTAGGATGCTTTAGCCCTGTTGCGTTTAAAATAATAAGCAGCATAGAAATTGGCAAAAAAACCGAGCCTAAGTATGCTATGCGGTTGGCAAGCAATGCCTCGTCGAGTGTTTTGGATATCGACAGAGCAAAGTAGCCGACATTTACAACGCAAACGCTTGAAAACAATACCCAAAACCACGCAAACTTTTTCTTTATAAAAATGCAATATGCCACAAGCATTAAAAGCGAGCAAATAGCCGCCGATATGTATACAATTGATATGCCTGACATACGTTATCTCCCTTAAAAATTTATATTTCCCACACTTTTTCCCACACTTTAGAGCAAAAAGCGCTAAATCTCCCACACTTTTCGCCTTTTGCGGTGTGGGGATTTTAATTTATATATGTAATATAATTAATTTATCAAATTATAACATAGTTTTTATGTTAGGTCAAGTAACTGTGTTTTAAATTATAAGGAGATGAGGTTATGAAAAAATTAAGCAAAATTTTAAGTGTGCTTTTAGCGCTTGTAATGGTTATCGGTATGGTGCCTACAATGTCTTTTACCGTTTTTGCAGCGCATCGCTGTCCCGATTGTGAAGATCTTATTGACGGCTCGCCCTATTGCGAGGAATGCTACAAGTGTGATGCGTGTGTAGATTTGTGCGTTGAGTGCGGCAAGTGCACCGATTGTTCCGGCTCTGAAATTTGTGACGGCTGCTCCGACGAGGAGATCGGCGACAAGATGTGCTTGGAGTGCGCGTATGACAGAGGCACCCACTGCCCCGATTGTGAAACTTGCTATTTTGCCGCGGGCGAATGGTGTGAGGAATGTGGTCGGTGCTATGATTGTATAGGAGAAATAGACACTGCGTGCACCGCTTACCACGGTCTGCGCCTTTGCTTTGAGTGTGCCGCGGATAAGGACACCCACTGCCCCAGCTGTGATGCATGCTATGGCGATGTGGAACATTTTTGCGGAGAGTGCGGTTTGTGTAGCGACTGTGCAGGCTATGACGAGAAGTGCTCCGAAGTCCATGGAACCGAGCTTTGCGAAGACTGTGCCGCTGGCTATGAAACCCACTGCCCCGGTTGCGAACAATGTTATTTTGATGTGCAAGGCTGGTGCGAGGAGTGTATGCTGTGCGCCGATTGCGTGGAACTTGACGAGGGATGCTCCAGTGTGGTTGGCGCGGTGATTTGCGAGGAATGTGCCATCGATCATGGTCATCATTGCCCCAACTGTGATCTGTGTTATTTTAAATCTTCCGGGTGGTGCGAGGAATGCGGCCAATGTGATGATTGCTCTCCAGCCTGTCTGTACTGCTGTGAAGAAGCAGGCGAGGTCATCTGCGTAGAATGCGCCATCGACAATAATATGCACTGTCCCGAATGCTCGGAGTGCTACGGTGAATGCGACGGAGAATTCTGTACCGAATGCGGTGTTTGCGGCAACTGTGCCGAAATCAACCCCTCTGAAGAACTTTGCCTTGAGTGCGCCATTGCTGCAGGTTTACATTGCCCCGGCTGTGAAAGTTATATTGAGGATGCACCCCTTTGCGAAGGATGTGGAGAATGCTGTTTGGAATGTGCCGAGGCATTCTGCGAAAATTGTAATTTGTGTTCAAATTGTGTTATGATTTGTCAGGATTGCGGTTCCTGCGAAGAATGCGCAGACATCTGCCCCAACTGCGAGGAGTACTGCTCAGAGTGTACAGGAATTTGCGATGATTGTAATTTCTGCCTGGTTTGTTGCGAGGACATTGCCAACTATGCCGGCTGTGATTGCGGTGAATGGGTTTGCGCGGAACACACGGATTGGGACGAGCATTTTTCCGAGATGCATACCGATGCTGAACAAACCGGTCATGCCGTCCGCCCCTCTCCTACTTGGGATTGGGATTCTACCTACCACTGGCACAAATGCGTCTACTGTGATGACGATATACACCTCACCAACCGTAGCAAGCATACCTTTGACGGCGATGGTATCTGTACCGTTTGCCGTTACGTGAAGGATGCGAAAATTCAGATTCTAGTCCAGCCCAGTGACTCCAAAGCCGCACTTGTGACCAGTGCGGATGAAGATTATGATGAGCGAAACATTGCCCGATTCAGCGTAAAGGCGGCGGGTAAAAGCAAATTAACCTACACTTGGTATGAGGGATACTATCATCATGGGCTAGGCACGATCAAGTACACTCCCCTGACCGATCCTGTGGACGGAGAGTGCTTTGAAGGATCCGAGATCTACTGGTTAGTCCCAACCGATGCTTGTTACAGAGATTGGTACATCCGTTGCGTCATCAGCGATATATACGGCAACGAGGTCACCACCCGAGATGCATTGGTGCAGGCACGGCATCACTACCAGTATTTTAAGTCGTATCTCAGCAATCAACGTCCCTACGAATTGGCACAAAGAAGTAAATACGGTCATATTTTGCAGTGCGTGGGAGAAGGGTGCGAAAAAGTTACGCACTTACGTCCTCATGAAGATGAAGACCGTAACGGATACTGTGATGTGTGTGATTATGAGATTGGTAAAATACTGATTACAAAGCAGCCGAAAGATGTTAAAAACGTCTATGTATCTAGTTCCGAAGAAGATTATGACGAAAGTAATATTGCTCATTTTAGTGTTGAAGCCGAGGGCGAAAGCAAACTTACATATACTTGGTGCAGAAAGCAGTATGTTAACGGTAAGTTAAAATATGTTCCGCTAACCAATCCTGAACCGCTTGAAAACTATGATGGACCTAATCTTGACCTCTTGGTTCCTACCGATGCTTGCTGCTCAGAATACACATATGCTTGTATCATCACAGACGAGGAAGGCAATGAAACAAGAACGATAGACGTAGTACTTCAGGCAAAGCACAATTATCAATATTATAAACAATATAAATCTCACGAAAATCCATATCCGTATGCAAAAAGAAAATACAGTGGACATATTTTGCAGTGCGTTGGCGATGCATGTGGAAAAATCACCAGACTACGTCAGCACACAGATAATAACAAAGATTATTTCTGCGATATTTGTGATAGGCAAAAGGATTTTCAGGAAATCAATCTAACAGTTACAGCCCCTAAAGAAGGTCAACTACCAAGCTATACCGTAGGCACAGACAGCGTTGCCTATTTTGCAATGGGCGGTAGCAGCGACTATACCCAATATCGTTTCTGGCTTGTTTCGGATGACGGTGTGAATAATTGGAAGATAATTGATAAGACGACTCCATTCGTTGCAGGAAAACACTATAAGTTCATTACCGAAATGCAAGTCGGTTCAAAATACGAGTTTCCGACTTATAATTCCACACCAAATTTTTGGGCTAAGGTCAACGGTAATTATGCAACGGTGGAAAAAACCTACGGAAAAGATCCTGCCAAATATGTAACCGTAGAATATGTTTTTGGCGAGTGCAACGACAGCATCATTGAAAATATCATCATTGAAAACGTAACCGTCCCTGTGGCAGGTGAAAAGCCAACATATACGGCAACTGTTCGAGGTAGCGGTTATTATATAAATTCTTCTAAAAATGCCCAATTAGATGATTATTGGAATAAACCACAACAAAAACCTCACTACATTAAAAACGGTATCGGTTGGTTTGACGTAACTGACGGAGACTGGGTATATGAGAACGAAACCTTTATCCCCGGCCATAGTTATCAAGTTCGGGTTTATCTAAAAACCGATGATGGCTATGAGTTTAAATTGAGTAAATGGCTTGATATTGAGTTTACTGCTTCTATAAATGGTTTTGCTGCCGAAGGTGTTAATAACAACAATGATAGTCATACTCAACAGACTATTTCATCCACTTTTATCTGCGAAGGCAAAAAGATTTCAACTGTAATGGTAAACGGTTTAAGCGTGCCTCGAGCAGGAGAGTATCCTGATTATACGGCAAATACATCATATCCCGAATGGTATCAATTAGACCCAAATTATGGTGGAACAGGCGGAATTATTTGGTACGATAGCCAAGGTAATATGCTGTTACCAACCGACAAATTTGTTCAAGGTGAAAAATACAAGGTTGAAATAAAGATTATTCCGGCACAACTTAACGGTTCAAACACAAGTAATTTTACATCTCCAATATCTGCATATATAAACGGTAATCTTGTTGTTGAAAACGATGTTTGGGATATGGTTTACGGCAGTGCCAATGCGGTTTATATTTATTACACATTCCCCAAAGGCGCTGCGGCACCCGCTGTAAATTACGGCGACTGCAACAATGACAACAAGATTAACAACAAAGACTTAGGTTTACTTATGCAGCACATTAACACCTGGAAGGTAAACATTAACCTTGCCGCCGCTGACGTTAACGTTGACGGTAAGATTAACAACAAAGACTACGGCATATTAGCGCAGTTCATAAACACTTGGGACGTAACATTGGGTCCAAAAAAATAAATTACCATTAAATTAAACTATTAAATCAAGTAGGTATTGTTTATGAAAAAGATATATAAAATTTTAAGTATTGTTTTAGCGTTTATAATGGTGATCGGATTGATACCGGCATCCGCATTGACAGCATTTGCGGCGGAGCCGACGGAGATTACGGAAATCAAAAGTGTTATGGCGGCGGATCGTGTTCCGAAAGCCGGTATGGAAGTAGATCTCTTCACTCCCAATGTTCCTGATGGCGAGCATTACTCGCGCCCGTGGAACGGTACCGATTGGTATGATTCAAAAGGTGTGAAAATTGCCCCGACCGTCAACCATCACTATGACCTCGGATATGAGTTTGAGGCAGGCCACACTTACTATGCCGACTATCAGTATACCGCAAGTGACGGCTATGTGTTTGCGCAGAATCCTACCATTACCCTTACCGGCCCCGATCCCTCTATGTTCACCTATGAGATCATCGACAGGTGGGATAACAATGAATCCGTCACCGTGCGCTATACCTTTACGATTCCCGGTGAATTTGAGAATGCCGACATCAACAAGGTGTCCATGATGTATTACGGCTTGCCCAAAGACGGCGGAAAAAAGCCGGATCGCTGTAATGTGATTTACAACAACTGCACCATTACCTATGAGGAGTGGAATACGGGCACGTGGGGCAGTGATGCGAACTGGGGTGTTTACGAGGAAGATGGCAGCAACGCCCCCACCTTCCTGGCAGGCAACACCTATGTCCATATGATCGAACTTACCGCCAAGGACGGCTATAAATTCTCTGCGGGTCTGCACGTGCAGAAAGGCACGCAAGATGCGGAAGAGTACGGGGTAGTAAGTCTTTCCGCAGACCGCACGGTTGCAACGGTAAAGTTCACCTATGAGATCCCGGAAATTGAGATCATTGACACCATTGAGCTTAGGGCGGCGAATCAGCATATGTATTTCTGCCTGCGTAGCAGCGAGAGTATCTACCTCCCTCAGCCCTTTGTACCAAAATATGTTTTGTCTGCCGACTGCCCTTACGAGGTGGAAAATGTAAACAGTTGTGATTGGATCAATAATGAAACCGGAGAATATCTGGAATTGGGTTATCCCCAAACTTTTGAAAATGCCAAAAAGTACACTTTGAGATTCCATGTGAGGATCAAGGATGAGTTTGAAACAACTCATAAGTTTGCAAGCGGTACGGATTTGGGGCTGAACGTAACGGATTATGCGTATGCAAATTCCAACTTTGTGGATTTCAAGGTATCCGGCGGCGGAACGACCGCGACCGTAGAAG